>NZ_JBHWHY010000058.1:0-64026 GCF_042732265.1 Streptomyces sp. NPDC059788
CGCAGCGACGTGATCGACGGCTGCCTCACCGGCACCGGACTCACCCCCGCCCCACCATGACGACATCACGCATTCAAGGTCAGTAGTGCAGCCCGCCAGCACCCGCCGCGCGAGCGGCGGTGGCGTCGTGCATCCGTCCCGGCCGCAACGTGTCGTCCCACAGGGTGCACCCTCTGCCGTCGGGATGACGGTGCCCTTCATCGCATTCTGTTTCTTCCTTGCCGACACGAACGCCCGCTTGCCCCTGCGGCCGGCAACAGGCCGACGGGCCTGAGCCTCGGTGGCACCCAGTCTGAGATCGACTCCCTTGGCCGGTGCGTAGGCGAGCACGTCCTCCAGCGTCCGATGTCGCAGGTCCGTACGGTCGGAAACGACGAAGCACCGGTCGTCCAGCAGCCGGCCCACCTCACCAGCAGCCCGGCTGACCGTCGAGCGATCGACACCGAACAAGACGCCCAAGACCGCGGGTGACAGATCGTGTCGCAGATGGATCAGCGTGGCTACCACCCCGTACCGGGCCGCCCGCACGCGGTGGGCGATTCCTCAACCTACCCCGTGCATGAAACCGTCGCCTCTCAGCTGACGCCGTCCACCGCCGGGCCAGCTCCTCTACCAAACCTGCCAGATGCCCCGCCGGGGCGCCTGTGAACGAGGGACGCGTCAGGCCCCCAATCGACCATGCCCCTCACGATCAGGGCTTGCCCGCCCGCTGTCACGCAGCAAATAGTAAGTCCGCGCCCCAGCCGGCCGGTCACCGCGTCGGCAACGGTGTAGTTGGCCAGCGCCTTCGGGGACCTCTCGAGGTCACCTCCTCCATGGCGCCGATCGCCTTGGAACGGACGTGGACGACAGTCGAGCTCACGGGGTGTCGAGGTCAAGGTAGCTCTCGGTGGCAGGATGGGGCCACGGCAGCTTGTCATAGTCGGTCACTTGCCGCGCAATGTGGATCTCGGCCTCCGCGACCAGCTTCTTGATGTCATGCACAACGCCACCGTGAGTTCGCCGACGCCCATCATGCACCGTGTCCCATTTACTCTTCTTGCTTTGGCGGGTCGTCGCCCCCTGCTCTTTGCTGCCGAAGCCCTTGAGTTTGCTGTTCCAAACCGGCGTGTATCCGACGCGAAGCGCGTTCTCTCCCAGGTCGGCGTGCACGTCAGGCAGCAGGAGGGCACGGAACCGGAAGTCGGTTATCGGGAGACCACCTTCCATGATCGACAAACGGTGCTGCTTGATCCTGCTATGGAGGGGATACCGCTCCCGAACCTTCTCCCCGGTGGCGGTGTTACTGGAAAGAGCCTGCCCCGCGTAGACAGGAATCTGAAGGCTGGCGAGCGGCAGGTATAGGTCTACGCTCGCGCCACGATAGTAAAGGGCATACAGCCCGGAACCCTCGAACCTCGGGATCTCGTCAGTCATGGATACCAGGGGTTGTCGCTCGAAAGTCTCACAGATGGTGTTCGCGATCTGCACGGTCGACAGTGGGTCGAACGACGCAGGGGTGTACTCGGCGGGCATGGCTTCCTGATAGGTGATCGAGCGTATGCGAGAACGGTCAGCTTGGACGGGCCGCGTTCGACTTCCGCGCTTCCTAGTCACTCGCCGGCATCGAATAGATCATCTTGGGTCATCTCCTCGGGCGACGCCTCGGGCTCAGTTTCGACCACTCTGCCGGACCGGTAGTACCGCCAAGCGCTTCTGTACTCGTCCGGGGAGTCCGCATACATAATCACGTACCCCATAAGGGCAGCGATCTGCCATGTCTCCGGAAGCGCCTCGGATACTAAATGAAACGCCTCGTGGGCGGATAAGCCAGCCTGCGGCACAGTCACGAAGGTCGCCTTCGAGCGTGGCGGCTCGGCGTATCGGAAGTTGTAGGGCAGACCATTCTTGAGCACTTTGAGAAAGGCACTCAGCGCGATTTTCCCGGGCTCTAGGCCCTCGACCGCACGATCCAGGTCAATCGGATAGACGATGTCGAAGTGGTTTTTCTTCAGGACCGTACTGTCACGTTGACGCCCCGGGTCCTTGTTGCCGAACCCATTGTTGTTCCACGGTATGTTTCCCATTTCCTTGTGATGGCTTATGAGCAGCTGCTCGGGAGCCAGGGCGGAGAAGTCCTCGTCGACGTACAGGCAGGAGAACGCAACATCGCGGAGGTCGATGTTGCGTCGGCCCGAGAGCTTCCGCAGATGGTTGGCCAGTCGACTGGGCAGGGATTTATCAGCCTTGCCTACGTAGACAAACTCGTCGTGAAGGTATAGCTGGTAGACGCCTGGCCGCTCGTCGAGGCGGGCGAGGTACTGCTCGGCGAGCGGAGCACGACCGAGGTCCGTCAGCGCCCGCGCCAGTTGATCACCAAGGGCCTTGGTGATGCTCAGCCGGAAGTCATCGTGGTAGGTGCCACGACCGTCTGACCTGACCGCCTGCGTCATTCTCGTGGGCCCCTTCTGCCGCGTTGGTCACCACGGACCCTATGGTCTTTCTCACTTATAGGCGACCCGTTCGAGTGAAAAGGCGCCATGATCACCAACTCCGCGGTATGGTTTCCCCATGGTTGACCTGCCTGAAGAAGTAACGAAGCCGCGGACCAGCGTTGAACTGTTCGCAGGTGGGGGCGGCCTTGCCATGGCGGTCCACCAAGCGGGCTTCCGCCCACTCCTATTCAACGAGTTCAACAACCGGGCCTGCGAGACGCTGATCGCGAGCGCGCGGAAGACCCTCGGCGTCGACGGCTTGGAGCGTACCGAGGAGAGGAACCCCAAGCCCCCACAGCCGGGGCAGCCCGCCCCCCTCTACCCGGGGGACGTACGCGACCTAGACCTGAGCGCCCTCCAGGGTGAGGTCGATGTCCTCGCCGGGGGCCCTCCGTGCCAGCCGTTCAGCGCTGGCGGAGCCGCCAAGGGCGACGAGGACAAGCGCAATATGTTCCCCGCCATGTTCAAGGCCGTGCGGGAGATGCGCCCGAAGGCAGTTATCTGCGAAAACGTCCGCGGACTACTGCGACCGTCATTCGCTGAGTACTTCCAATACATCCAGAACGAGCTGCGACTTCCGTTTGAGAAGCGCGTCGATCGCGTCAAGTGGCAGGACCACAACGCCCACCTGACGCGCATTCTCAACCAACTGCCCGATGAGGACAGTGACCCGGATCACTACAAGGTCGTAATGGTGCGGGTCAACGCCGCCAACTATGGAGTTCCGCAGGTACGCAACCGCGTCGTGATCGTGGCCTTTCGGGCAGACCTCGGCGTGGACGTCGACGCCTTCGAGAAGTACGTCACGACGGAGAGGTTCTCCGAGGACGCCCTGTACCGATCCATGCGCGACGAGGACGGACCTTACTGGCAGCGTCACCCAGAGGTAAAGGATCACGTTCGCGACCGAGTACGAAAGCACCTTCCGAAGGTAATCAAGGAAGACGACTGCCAGCCGTGGCGCACGTTGCGCGACGCCATACAGGGCTACGGCACGGACGTGAAGCTCCCGGCACTGCCCTCCGTCGACCTGGAGCGCCTCCTCGAGAAGTTCGATTTCGGCCGGGAGATCGGCGCCGTCGGTCACATCGGGTGGCCTGGAGCCCGCATCTACAAGGGACACACTCCAAACGAACTCGATCGTCCCGCGAAGACCGTCAAGGCCGGCGTTCACGGCGTGCCGGGTGGTGAGTCCGTGATGCGACTGGACGAGCGGGTGCCTGGAACCGACGGCTTGTACCGCTACATGACCGTGCGCGAGACCGCCCGAGTAATGACGTTCCCGGACGAATGGCACGGCTCCGGCCCCCGAGGCGAGCAAATGCGGCAGTTGGGCAACGCCGTTCCAGTCGTCCTCGGTGAGTTCTTCGCCAAGGCTGTCGCCGATGCTCTCTCTGCGGCTGGACACTAGAGTCATGCCGCAGACAGGGGCCGGGGGGCGCTGGAAGGACAGACTGCCCCCGGAGCGCGCGTATAAGCGTCGAGCTGGCGCGGCCACACCGGCAGTCGAGCAAGACCGCACCGCCGGCGGCCGCAATCGGCGCTATGTCGATCTGGGCGACGGGCGCCTCGCGCGTGCCTCAATCACACTTCGCCTATACCGGAGCACACGGCGCATTCGCGCGTATCTACGCTGGTCACAGGACGGCAAGACCGAAGAGAGGTACGTCTGCGAGGTCGAGTTCGACTCGCGCAAACAGAATCTAGCCGAGGCATGGCGACAAGCACGAGCGAAGGGGCTCCTGGCCGAGGAAACGCTTCCTCCCGAGTCGACAGCGTCATCGATCGAGGTGCGGGCTTCGATGCGCGGCAACCGCGGCAAGAACACCAGACCGGAGCTGCTGCTTCGCAGCCTGCTCCATCGCCGCGGCATGCGCTACAGAGTGGACGCCCGGCCGATCGCCGACGTCCGGCGGAGAGCCGACCTCGTATTCCCCGGCGACCACGTCGCGGTGTTCGTGGACGGTTGCTTCTGGCATGGCTGCCCTAACCACTATCGGCCTGCCACGAAGAACGCGGACTTCTGGCGCGAGAAGATCAACGGCAACATGGCAAGGGACACGGAGACCAACGAGACGCTGGCCGCAGCCGGCTGGACAGTCATCCGCATTTGGGAACACGACGACCTCGCCCAAGCGGCGACTCGAATCGAGAATGCCGTCCGGAGAAAACGCACTCAACCCACCTCGTCACTACGGCGAGCAACCACTGGCCAGACCACTGACAGCGTCAGCTAAACAGCGCAGGCTTCGGTCCTACTGTCACTGTGGGCCAGTGATGTCTTACCGGGGGCACAAAAAGCCCCAGCCAGCATATTTATAGGCAAGGCAACTGCGCCGTCGGCGTCAATGGTGACTTCGGGTGGGCCTCGAATCATCACCCCGGCCTTTCGCGCGTGGTGGAAGTAAGATCGACCAAAAGGGCGCTGCGGCGAGTCAGACAGCTTGCCGTGTGCTCTGAGCCGACGCGGGTGCGGGTGACTGCGCGTCGTCCTCCTCGGGAGCACGAAGGCCCCGACCACCGCGGCACCCGTCGCAAACCTGGTGCGCGAGCAGGCCGTGACCGTGACGGCCACTCGTCCCTCTCACCATCCGTGACCGGAACGTCCCTGTTCACGGAGATACAACACTTTCATCCTTTTTCCGATAGCCACACGATTCCCCCTGGTTCGCAAACTTCGGCCAGATTGTCAGTGGTCACCTCTATCCTTCAGACTCGAACGCTCGGCTCATGAGAGTCGGGCGGCTTCGCCGTGCCCACGCACGCCGCGGCCGTCGTGCAGCGTCCCCACCCGTCAGGAGGGTTCCGCCGGAGTGAAGATCACCCCTTCCGCCCGCGTGCTGAGCATGCTGGGTGAGATCGATTTCGATGAGTGGCAGTGCGTGGCCGAACTCGTCGACAACCCCTTCGATGACTTTCTCGACATCCTCCGCTCGGGGACGGAGTGGCCGGACGGCTTCACGGTCAGCGTGACCCTGCCATCGTCCCCGAAGGGGATTCTGGAGGTCCGCGACACCGGTCGGGGCATGTCGTACGACCGGCTGGCGCGCGCGGTACGGGCCGGCTGGTCCGGGAATGACATGCACGACAAGCTCGGCCTGTTCGGTATGGGCTTCAATATCTCAACCGCCCGCCTCGGTAGACGCACCCGCGTCCTGACAACCCGAGCGGGCGACACGGAATGGATCGGTGTCGAGATCGACCTCGACCAGATCAAGGACGACTTCGAGGCGAAGGACATCACCGAGCCGAAGACCGACCCGTCCCAGCACGGCACGAGGATCATCGTCGACCGCCTTCACCGAACGCGGGCCGAGTGGTTGCGCCGCAACGGCGCCTCTCTCCGCAACACCCTGGGGTCGGTGTACTCGTGGATCCTCACCGAACACCCCTTCGACCTCTACATCGGCGGGAACCGCGTCAAGCCGGTCCGCCACTGCCGCTGGGGCGACGATCGTTACGTGCTCTACAACGGCAAAGAACGGATCCCCGCCTACATCAAGATCGACGAAAAGCTCCAGGACGGGATCGCCTGCCGTGACTGCGGGGAGTGGCAGCTTGGTTCGGGCGATGTTTGCTCGATCTGCGGCAGCGGGAACCTGACCGTACGTGAACGCCGGATCCACGGCTGGCTCGGCGTCCAGCGCTATCTCGACAAGACAGAGTACGGAATCGACTTCCTACGCAACGGCCGGAAGATCTTGCGCTGGGACAAGAAGCTCTTCGCCTGGAAGAACCCCGAAAGCCGCGAGGGCGACGAGGAGGTTCCTGAGTATCCGGTCGAACTCGCTCACCAGGGTGGCCGTCTCATCGGCGAGATCCATCTCGACCACGTCCCCGTCACCTACCAGAAGGACGCTTTCGAGTACGGAGATCGCAGTTGGCTCGCGGCTGTTGAATTGCTGCGCGGCGTGGCACCGCTCCAACCCAAGCGCGCTCCAGGCTACCCGGAGAACGACAGTCCGCTCGCCCTGCTGTTCAAGGGCTTCCGGCGTAACGACGCCGGCCTTCGCTACCTTGTTCCCGGCGACGGCCAAAAGCCTGTCCATAAGGACGCTCGAGACTGGGGCAGGAAGTTCCAGGCGGGCGTCCCCGAGTTCCAGACGGACGAGCACTGGTGGCAGACGGTCCTACGGCACGAAGAGATCAAGAAGCGCGGCAAGGAGGACAAGACGGCGGCCAGTGTGCCGGCCCAGCCCGATGAGAAGGCCGTCGAGGAAGCCCTCGGGTTTCCGACCGGCATGCCGTCCTCCGGCGCGGCTCACCCGCAGAGCACGTCCACCACCGCCGCCACACCTGTCTCGGCGGCCCTCCTGTCGCTGAAGGAGAAGAAGGTAACCCGCAGCGAGCGCCTGGCCCGCTACGAGCAGGCGGCGACGCCCCACGCGTACCTAAGTCGATCGTTGGGCCACCCCGAACTCGGCTATGTGAAGGTGCGGAGCCTGCTGCTGAAGCCGGGCGAGCGGCTTCTCGGCGACGATGGCCTACACGTTCCGCTCCTCCTCGACCAGCGGTCCGGCAACGAGCTCACCGCCCTCATCGACCCCGAGCACGCCGTGTTCCGACGGTTCGGGGCGGACTACGCCGATCTCCTCCTCGTCGAACTGGCCGCCGTCCTCAAGGTGCGGGCGCGGTCCGAATGGAGCCCGTCCCAGCTCGTCGCCGCGATCCGCGCCGAGTCCCTGCAGGACAGCGCGCTCGACGGCATCACCGTCGGCGCGGAGGCTCGCGACCTGCTTAATGAGATCCGGGAACGTGTGGCTGCGGTGCTCGACCAGAACGATGGCTACACAGTGGCCTACGATCACCTCCGCCAGGAGGAGAAGACCGCGACCGAAGAAGAGATGATCGCCGCCGGACAAATTGGTCTCGTCAGCCGTCTGGGCCGGAACTCCGGCTTCGTCCACTACATGCCCGCACTGGCACTGGTCCGGCTCATCGAGACGATGCCGGAGTCGTTCATGGATGGTGGAGTCTTCCGTGGCCCGTACACCGGGGTGTCGTCGCCCTCCGCGAAAGCGCTGAGCCTGGCTCGGGTCACCGGCTGCCTCGCGGACGTGGCGACGCACGGCACATTCGCGGGTGGGGTCACCGCCCAGCAGCTGCGGCGGGCCCGTCTGAGCATCGCCTTGCTGCGCGACGAGCTGGTTGGCGAAGGATGAGTGCCGTGTTCCTGGCCGCCGACGAACTGCGCGAAGGTGGCCCGGACGGACTGACCAAGGCGCTCGAACGATCTCTGTGGCATCTGGGATTCCAAGACGTTCGCGTCATCGACGGCGCTCATGACCACGGTGCCGACCTGCTCGCGGTCCGCGAACGCGAGCAGTGGGTGTTCCAGTGCAAGTGGAAGGCTACTGGCACAGCTGACCACGCCGGCGTCGACGATCTCGAGCGCGCTCGCACCCACTACCGCGCCGACAAGGCCGTACTGGTCACCAACACGAACATCACCGCGTCGGCGGAGGCTCGGCGGAAGGAGCTGGAGGGGATCGGGGTCGACATCACCCTGTGGCATGGGGCCACTCTGCACGCGATCGGCCAGAGGATGCCCAGCCACGTGCCCACCGCATACTCCTTGCGACCGTACCAGGAAAGGGCCGTGGCTGCGATCGAACGGGATCTCGACGCCGCAGGGACAGCCTTGCTGGTCCTGGCGACAGGGTTGGGGAAGACGCTCGTCGGCGGAGAGGTCATCGGGAACCTGCTGTCATCGCGGCCGAACGCGCGTGTCCTGGTCGTCGCCCACATGCGCGACCTGGTCGGCCAACTGGAGAAGGCACTGTGGCGGCACCTCCCGAAGAGCGTGCCTACCCGCCTGCTCACTGGCGAGAACAAGCCCCGCGCCCTCGACGGGGTCGTCGTGGCGACTGTCGAGTCGGCGCTGTCCGCCGTGCGTGCGGGCTACGAACCCGAACTCATCATGATCGACGAGACGCATCACGTGGCCGAGACCGGCAGGTTTGCGGAACTCCTCGATCTATGCGGGGCTACGGGACGATTCGGAGTCACCGCCACCCCTTGGCGCGGCGACAAGTTCGACATCACCGCCCGCTTCGGCCGTCCCAGTTTCAAGATGGGTATCGCAGAGGGCATGGCAGCGGGCTACCTGTCGGCCGTCGACTACAAGTTGTACGCGGACGGAGTCGACTGGGACACCGTTCAGGACGTCAGCCGTCACGGCTACTCAATCAAGGACCTCAACCGGCGCCTGTTCCTCCCTCAGCGGGATGAGGAGATCGTCGAGCACCTGCGGGCGGCGTGGCGGGAGACCGCTGAGCCCCGTGCGATTCTTTTCTGTCAGACAATCGAGCACGCTGAGCACATGGCAGGGCTCCTCGCTGTCTCGGATCCGGCGTGGGGCAATGCCTCTCACCTGCACAGCGGCCTGGCGAAGCGTCATCGGGACGTCCTACTTAACGAGTTCCGTCTCGGCCGGATCCCGGTGATTACCTGCGTGGACGTGTTCAACGAAGGCGTCGACGTGCCCGACGTGAACTTGATCGCCTTCCTCCGTGTCACCCACAGTCGGAGGATCTTCGTGCAGCAGCTGGGCCGCGGGCTGCGGCTGAGCCCCGGTAAGACAGCTCTGAAGGTACTCGACTTCGTCACCGACATCCGCCGTGCCGCAGCGGTGCTGAACCTGCGACGGACGCTGGAGGCCGAAGAGACGGAGCACCTGGAACTCCCGCATGTTTCCCGGATCGAGTTCCAGGACGAGACGGTCGGTTCCCTGATGGACATGTGGATCCAAGACGCCGCCGACCTCGAGACCGCGGCGGACGAGGTCCGCCTCCAATTCCCCTTTCCGAAAGGAATCCTGTGACTGACTACAAGATCCCTCCCGCAGTTGAAAAGGCTGTGGTCACGCGGATCTACGCCCAGGCCGAAGCGGCCCAGTGGCCGCATCTCCAGGACGCGGACCGCACCCGGCTGTACCAGGAATGGACGGAGGACCAGGAGATCGGCGGTCGTATCCTCGACTTCGTCGGGCAGCAGGCCAACATCCGTCCTTGGCTCAAGGATTGCCCCATGAAGGAGTACGAGCGGGCACGGCGCGGCGAGGGCAAGTACGCCAAGTACGTGACGCGGCCAGCAGCGACGCTCGAACAGATGGTGACGGCGGCCATTGGGCCCGACTGGGAGGTCATCCCGGGGACCACCCAGCAGAAACCGATGCGAGCCAAAATCCGCGAGGTCGGCACTGAGGACGAGGAACAGCACTTCGTGGTCGGCACGGCGGCGAACCTCAAGCACCTCATGTGGCCGGCGGTCCTCGACCGGTCCACCGGTGAGACCTGGCCCTGGACGATCTGTGTCGTCGATCCCTTCCGCGCCCCCGTGCCGCCCGAGAAGAAGGAGGAACACCGGCGCTTGGCTGAGTTCCTCGGCGTGCGGGTCGTTTATTTCAACGAGATGTAGGGGGTGTCGATGGGGAACGGCAGGTGGTCTATGGACGAGTGGCTGGTCAGGGCGTGGGAGACCGGGGCCTTCAACGAGCGTGAGCGGGTCGTCATCACTGGCCGGGCCGAGGGACGGACACTGGGCGAGGTGGGAGATCTGCTCGGGCTGAACCGCGAGCGCGTGCGCCAGATCCAGAAACGTGCGCGGGAGCGACTCGTGGAGATGGCGGACATCATCCAGAGCGGTTGGCGAGAGACAGCCCGGGCCGCAGGCGCAGGCCCGGCCACCCCGCGAGAGACTTTCGCCGCCACGCTTGAGGTTGTCGACCACGTGGCGCTGGAGGAGCTCCTGACCGCAGCAGGGTTGAAGACGCCGCGTACGTGGGCGGGGCCCCTGCGTGGCTGGTGGAGTGCCGACCCCGACGCGTTCAGCGCCGCCCTGCGCCGTCTCGTCGAGGCCGCTCCATTTCGAGGCGACGAACTCGATCAAGTGGCCTTCGAGGCTGGACTGCCCGCTGGTCTTCCCCTGGCCAGGCTCCTGAGCCACTCCGAGTCGCGACTCGCCCCGAGTTCGAACGGACACTGGGTCCGCCGTAAGGCGCGAGGACGCGACGCCGCATACCTGTGGCTTCTGGAGATGGGCCGTCCCTGCCAAGCCGACGAGCTGCTCGCCCCGATGGAGGCGACGACCGTTGCGGCCGTGCGGGAGGCCCTGCGTCGTGACGACCGATTTCGACACATCCGGCCCGAGGGGACCTGGGCCCTGGCGGAGTGGACGCACTTGCGCGCGTCCACGTACACCTCCGCAGTGGAAGTCATGGTCGCGGTGGTCACCGAGTCAGGCCCCCTATCGCAAGCCCAGCTCTTCGCCAGAGTGACGGAGTTGTACCCGGTCACCCCATGGCGTTTGAAGCAGTGCCTGCTCAGTGATCAGCTCGGTGAGACCTCTGACGGTCGTGTCGACCTCATTTCCCGCGGCGCCCACCCGTTCGTGGAGGAGGAACCGGTCCGGCCAGACACGATGGCCGTCGAAGGGCAGGCCCTCGGCGTGCGGATCCCCGTGAGCCGGGACGTCCTGCGGGGTAGCGGCGTCAACGTGCACACCTGGCTGGCCTGGAGGATCGGGCTTCGCCAGGCCCCGACGAGCCGCACGTTCACAACGCCCGGTGACCACTCACCACTCGTTGTCCGCCGCAGCACGAGCAGCGCCCAACTCTCTAGCCTCCGCCGTCACGCACTCGAACTCGGGGTAGTCGACGGCTGCGTGCTCGCCGTCCTCCTCCGCCTCGACGACGGCACCGCGCGTATCGGCCATGGCTGCGAGCCGGACGCTTGTCCGGCTCGGCGGACGTCGGCTGCGGTGCCATCGACAGCGAATGCCTCACGCGACGTTGACGTCAACGCTCCAATATAAGAATCACTTGCGCAGCCAACTGCCCTGGCCTCCATATGGCCGCCCTCACCGATACCTAGGAGCCGCCGTTCCACATGCCGGTCGGCGCTGGTGGCGCTTCCTCGGCGGCTGAGCGCGCCCCGTCGAGATAGCAAAGCGCCGGAAGGCCACGAACCGTCAAGCAGGAACTTCGAAACGAGGGGAAGATGAATCAACTCGAACTGCGCCGCGTGGAGCGACAGCTCCGCGAAGCGCTGCAAGACACCACCCTGAGTTGGGTGCTCGACGACGTCGACACGGCAATCGCCGCAGGAGTACCTGAAGAGAAGATCCTCCGCCGACGCCAGCAGCGCCGCGGCGATGACTCCCCTGCCACGAGTCCGGCGGCGGCAGCGGCTCGATACGAGGTCGTAGACCGCAGCGTGCTTGGCCTCGGAGAGTACGAGTCACCACGCAGGGGAGGAACACTGGTCATCGCCACGCGAGCCATGACAGACGAAGAGCGTGTGCAGCTCCTCCTGGACGCGCTAAAGCGCGTGCTCCTCGACCTGCCTGAGATGGAACTGGAGGTGCTGAAGACGCTCCGGTCCGAGCCCGAGGGCGACGCCGGCAGTCGGAACATGGTTGAGGGAGTCGTATTCGAGCCGGACGAAAGCACTCGATCGCGCCGCAGCCGAACTGAGTTCCGGGCAGATCGGCTGCCGACTGAGCAACGTACACGTGTAGGTCAACTACTGGCCGAGGTGACGAGGGAGGTAGTCAGTTGAGCACGGTCGATCACCTGGTCAACGAGATCAAGAGCCTTCTGGCTGCCGGGACAGTGTCGTATGACTCCACTTCGAAGCCGTCCGACGTCTACGAGGGCTTCATCTTCTCCCTGATTGTCGCGACCGCGAGTCGGCATGGCGCTACCGTCACCTACGAAGACGTCTACGGGGCGAAGGCCAGCCACCTCGTCTTCCGTACGGGGCCTGGTCGCCTGTACAGCAACAGCAAGCCGTTCACCCACGCCGTGATCGAGTTCGACGGGGCTCCTGCCCTTGAAGTCCACCTCGGCGTCTACGTGACCGGCTCGTCGGGTGTACTGCACGAGTGCGACGTGCTCGTGCTACCAGCCGAGGAAGCTGCTCTGAGCCGAGCGCAGGGCATCGCACCGCGAGGTAGTCAGAGCGTCCTCATCGTCGAGTGCAAGTACTATGTCTCCAACCTCGGCATCGGCCTCGCACGGAACTTTGAGGGACTGCGCGCCGACATCCGCACCCAGAACGAACTCTTCGTCGCCAACTCCAGGTCGTCGAACATCGTACGGTACCTCGATGCCCGAAAGAGAGGGTTCGAGCCCGACGTGGTGCCCAACTCACCGCAGGCAGGCTACCTTCAAGCGGAGATCAGGAAGACCTTTAAGAGCTACCTCAGCAAGCACGCTCCCTCGACGGTGATCTGAGCCCTTCGGACGAGCGCCACCACCCCTGATCCGGCGCGAGCCAACACGCCGGGACAGGCAGCTTCAGCGTCCGTCGATTGGGAGCCATCTGGGAGCCGACCCGCTCCCCGAGTCCTTTTCACACCACCCGAGACCGTCCCAGTCCAACGCCCTGGCCAGGCACGTCATCAATCCGCCTGGTGTCGATCTTGCCCGGACCTCATTCGGGACGAAGAGGTCGTGGGTTCAAATCCCGCCACCCCGACTGAAGGAACACCAGGTCAGGGGCCTGATCCGCGAGAGCGGGTCGGGCCCCTGATGTGTTTCCAGGGGCGCTTGGTATTTGGGGCTCGGAAAGGTGGGGCTCGGCTCCGCGTGGCCAGGTTGTCGGTTCGTCGTGGGCCAGAACCGCTTCGCGGTGGCGGGGCCGCGTGCAAGTGAAGTGCGACACATGGGCGGTCGCCGGGGCGGCTTCCCCTGATGTTCCGGTCGGTCCTGCGGGCGGCCTCCTCCCGGAGGTGCCACGGCATCTTTCCGGAAGCGAGTCCGCCCACCCCGCCGTGACCGCTGCTGTCCTCGGCGCCCTCGGTGACGATGCCGAGGCCTGGGCCCGGTTCGCCTCCAGCCCCGCCTCATACGCGGGAGCCACCGCCTGGCTCCGCCTCGGAGACCTCCTCGACGCGGCGGCGGCCGGCGCTTCCTGGCCCAAACCGCCGCAGTCCAGGTAACCGGGACGGTAGAGGGAGGAGGCAGGGCTTCGGTCCGGCGGCGCTGTCTGTAGGGACCGGAGGGCCAGGCGACCATCGGCCCGTATGGGTTTGCCGTGTCGATGCGTTGTCGGGGCCCCTGCCTCCGTCCGCTGCCACAATCCGCTGCCACAATGCCTGGGTTCGCGAGGAGGAGGGGTCCCTATGATCGCGGAGACGGCGGCGTTACGGCTGGGTACGGTCGTGGCGCAGGCGGCGGGGCGGTTGTGGCTGGGCGGCAAGCAGCGTGAGCAGGAGCGTTTGCTGCCGATGGAGGAGCTGGTCCGGGTGCGCGTGCCCGGCCTGCGGCTCCAGCGTGAGGTGCGGCAGCAGTTCGAGCAGATCACCAACGCGGTGTTCGACCGGCTGGAGCCGTTCCTGAAACATGCGTTCCAGCGTTTGGACGAGGGCGGCCGTCAGGCCGTGCTCGACGCCGTTTCCGACACGTTCCTGCGGGCCGATCTCTCGGACGAGGCGCTCCTTGCCGCGGACGCCCAGCCGGCCGCGCTCATCCGCCGCATCACTGGTTCCGTGAGCGCGCCGAGCGGGCTCAACGAGGCGGAGACCCAGCTGTACGAGGTGCTCTTCGCCGAATGCGTCGAGTACTACGTCCGCATCGTGCGCAGCCTCCCCGTATTCGAGGAGCGGGTAGCAGGGGAACTGCTGGCCCGAACTGCCACGCTGGGCGCCGAAGTCGGGAGAATTCTGGAGCGGCTGCCCGATCGTTCGCTGTTCGCGCCGGACGGAACCGACCAGGACACGGCCTTCCGCCGTGCCTATCTGGAACTGGTCAGCAGGGATCTCGACGAGGTGGAGCTGTTCCGCCGTACGTCCGAGCAGGGGACCGCTCCCCGCGTACGGCTCTCGGTCGCCTACGTCAGCCTGCGGGCCACCGGAGACGACGGCTCCCGCCGGCGGTCCATCCGCTGCCTGCCACGGCTCAGGCCCGACATGAGCTTCTGGGAGGAAGCCGCGGGCGAGAGTTCCGGCATGCGCGTCGAGGCCGCGTTGAGCGGTGCGTCACGGGTGTTGCTGCGGGGCGAGGCCGGCTCGGGCAAGACGACCTTGCTGCGCTGGCTGGCCATCATGGCGGCGCGCGGGGCTTTCAAAGGCGAACTTGCCGCCTGGAACGGGCTCACCCCCATCTTCATCAAGCTGCGCGAGTACGGCGACCGGACGCCGCCCAATCCGGAAGCGATGCTCGACGGAATCGCCGGGCCCATCACCGGTATCCAGCCCAAGGGCTGGGTGGAACGGCAGCTCGCCGGGGGCGGTGCGCTGCTCCTGATCGACGGGGTGGATGAGCTGCTCGAACGGGAACGCCGAGCGGTGCGCGAGTGGCTGCGCAAGCTCCTGGGGCAGTACGACAAGGTACGGGTGGTCGTCACCTCGCGTCCCGCCGCGGCCGGCGTGGACTGGCTGCGGCAGGTGGGCTTCGCAGCCCTCCACCTGGACCGGATGTCGCCCCCGGACCTGGCAGCGTTCGTACGGCAGTGGCACCTCGCCGTACGGGAACTGGGCGATGAACTGCCATGCGCCGTCGATGACCTGCCGAGGTACGAGCAGTCCCTGCTCACCAGCCTCAAGGACCGCGCGCATCTTCAGTCCTTGGCGGGCACGCCGTTGTTGGCGGCCATGCTGTGCGCCATGCACCTGAACCGGGGGCGGCAGCTTCCCCGGGACCGCATGGAGCTGTACCGAAATGCCTTGCACACACTCGTCCACGACCGGGACGCGGACAGGAACGTGCCGAGCGCGGTGGACAGCAAACTCAGTCTCCGCGACAAGCTCGTCATATTACGGGACCTCGCATGGCGTCTTTCTGACAACAACCGTAGTGAGATCGACTTGGAGAGAGCGGCTGTATACGTCTCGGCGCAGCTGCGGGCCATGCGCCATCTTGATATTCCGGACGGCACTCAGGTGCTGGAACAGCTACGGCACCGGTCAGGGATTCTCCGGTCCCCTGCCAAGGGCCGCATGGACTTCGTGCACCGTACGTTCCAGGAATATCTCGCCGCCAACGAGGCCGCGGAGGAGGACCGCATCGGCAATCTGGTCGGCCGGGCGCATCTGGACCTGTGGCGGGAGACCATCATCATGGCGGCCGGCCATGCCAACTCCCGGCAGCGTGAAGAACTGCTGGGCGGGATTCTCGACCGCGCCGAGGAGGAACCCCGGCACGCCCGGACACTGCGGCTGCTGGCAGCGGCCTGCCAGGAGACGCTGCCTTCCGTGCCGGACGGGCTCGCCGACCGCCTGGACAAGGCCGTGACCAAGCTGCTCCCGGCCCGGCGGAGGACGGACCCGCCCGCGCTGGCGGCGGTGGGGGCCAGTCTGCTGCGCTGGATGCCCAGGTCCTTGGGGCACCTGACCGAGAATGCCGCGGAGCGGACGGTGGAAACCGTGGCGTTGATCGGTGGGGAAGAGTCCCTGGAGCTGCTGGCGGGGTATGTGGGCGACGAACGCCAGGGCGTTGTCGACGGACTGATCAACGCATGGGACTACTTCGACGCCGGCACCTATGCCGACCGGGTTCTGTCTCGGCTGCCGTTGGAAGAGACCGATGTCCGGTTCACTCATTCTGGTCAGCTGAACGCGGCAAGCCGGTTGCCCTCGCTGACCTCCGTCTCAGTCAATCACCCTGTGAGAGATTTGGGATTCCTCGCAGAGTTTCCACCCTTGCAGCATGTGTATGTCAGCGGGTTGCGGGCGGAGGCAGACTTGTCCGTACTCCGGCTCCACCCCGGCCTCAAGCAACTCCTGGTGTTCGGCAGCGGGGCGGTGAGCAGGGAATCGGTCCTCACGGATCTCACAGAACTGAACTGGCTGGCACTCCCATTATCCGAGGGCCTGAACCTGGAAATTTTGCAGAGGATGCCGAAACTCCGATCCGTGGCCTTGTCCCGGGTCACAGCAGCCACCGACGTGAGCGCGGTGACAGAGGTCCCCCACCTGGAGAGTGTGCACCTGCTCGGGTCACACAATGGCATGCCGACAGGTTTTGAAGAGCTAGCAGACATGGCCGCCCTCAAGGACCTGAATCTCTTCAATCACGACGTGTCCACCTGGCTCACGGCGCTCAGAAGCGCGCCGCCCTCGCTGTCCTACCTGCACCTGCGCGCCTGTGTCGTCCCCCCTGACCCCCAGGCTTTCGCGCGCTTCGAAGCACTCCGAAGCGTGGATCTCGGCCACTGCCGCACCCCCGACGGCACCCCCATCACCAGCCTGGACATCCAGGGCGTGAACGTCAGCGTCACCTGACCCCACCGCGGCCCCCAGTGCCGCCCTGCGCCAGGATCGCCCCCAGCGCCGTCCGCTCATGGACCACTGCCCGCCCCGCCCGCGTCGTCGTGACGAGTCCCGCGCTGCGCAGGGCTGTGGTGTGGGTGGAAATGGTGGGGGCGCTGAGGCTGAGGCGGCGGGCCAGGGCGGTGGTGGTGTGGGGGGTGATGAGGAGATGGAGGATTTTGGTGCGGGTGTGGCCGAGGACCGGGGCCAGGGTGTCGTGCGGGGCGGATGTGCCGGTGGGCTGGAGCGGGAGACCTGGGCCGGCCGGGTAGGTGAGGGCCAGGGGGTGGTCGTGGCGGTCGGCCACGAGGGGGTGGCCGGTCCAGTGGAAGGTGGGGTGGAGGAGGATGCCCCGGCCGTTGAGACGGATGGTTCGGGGGGTGGGGGCGGGGAGGGACCAGGTGTGGTCGTCGAGGTTGAGGTGGGTGTTGGGGAGCAGTTGGGACAGGGCGGCGGCGGTGCCGTGTTCCGCGGTGGTCAGGGCGTGGCGGGTGAACTCCGCTCGGTGGAGATCCTGAACCAGGGGCCAGACCGGGCGTAGGACGGTTTCGAAGGCCATGTGTTGGGCTCGGAGGAGCAAGGACCAGGCGTCATCGTCGCCGCGATGGAGGGCCTGGATCCAGGCCGGTGGGGGATGCGGTCCGGCAGCGTAGACGCGTCGCAGTTCGGTGCTGATCAGCGTCGGACGGGACGACCGTAGGGTCTCCAGCGCCTCGGGGAGCGAGTCGCTGTACACGTCGAGGAAGCTGGGGGCCCGGCCGCCGGGGACCAGGTCTCGTAGCGGCAGGACGGCAGGGGGCAGGGAGCGGAGCAGACGCTGCCGCCAGCGGCCGAACAGGAGCGGGTTGTCGCCGGACGCCATTTTCATGAAGGCGGTGTTCAGCTCCAGCAGCGGGGCCGGGCGGGGCGCTATGCGGATGCGGGCGAAATCCGCAGTAGTGAAGTGGATCTGCAGCACTGCTCCCCCTGGTGGTGCTCGCGCCATCGTTTTGGGCTGGGGCTAAAGGTTCGCCCGGGTTCGCCTCCGGGCGCCATGGTGCGGGTACGGCGGGTGCGTTCGCACGGGCCGTCGGATGGGGACCAGTTGGCCGGTGGGAGTCGGCTGGTGACAGGGGAGGAGAGATGGACATGGTGCGTGCAGGCAGGGGATCGGGCGGGCCGGGGCGGCGTGGGGCGTTGAAGATGGGCGTGGCCGGTGTGGTGAGTGTGGCGGGGTTGGTTACGGGGCGCGGTAGTTCCGCGGAGGCTCGGCAGGGTCTGGGGAGGGCGCCTGGGGATGTCGTGCTGCGGTTGCCGGAGCCGACCGGGCCGCATCCGGTCGGGGCTGTGGAGCTGTACTTGGTTGATGGCGGCCGGCGGGACCCTTGGGAGGACATTGCCGTACGGGAGGTGATGGTCTCGGTGTTCTATCCGGCGCGGTCGGTGCGGGGATTTCCGGTGGGGCGGCAGATGTCCCAGGACGTGGCGCGGGAATTCGGGGCCCTTATGCCGCGGGTGCACCCGGAGTTGCCTTCGGCAGGGGTGGACTGGGCGGCCACCCGTACGCATGCGCACCTCGGCGCGCCTGTGCTGAGGGGCGGTCGTCGGCCGGTCCTGCTGTACAGCCCTGGTGGCGGGGACCCGCGTGGGCTGGGGACGTCTGCTGCTGAGGAGATGGCGAGTCATGGGTGGGTGGTGGTGTGTGTCGACCATCCGGGGGACGCGGTGGCGGTCGAGTTTCCGGTGGGGCGGGAGGGGCGTAGGAGGGTGAGGGCCACGGTGTTCAGGGGGGATCCGAGGGCGGATGCGGGGTTGTTCCGGACCGTTGTGGAGACGCGGGTGGCGGATGTGCGGTTTGTGTTGAACGAGTTGGAGGAATGGGCGGGCGGCG
The DNA here is from genome assembly GCF_042732265.1 of Streptomyces sp. NPDC059788. Taxonomy (NCBI): domain Bacteria; kingdom Bacillati; phylum Actinomycetota; class Actinomycetes; order Kitasatosporales; family Streptomycetaceae; genus Streptomyces; species Streptomyces sp. NPDC059788. The sequence goes on from NZ_JBHWHY010000058.1 coordinate 18,598, forward strand.
GGCGGTCAACGGACGCGGCGGGCCGGCCGGCACCGGAGGGGCTGGCTCGGGCGTTGGATTTGCGGCGGGTGGGCGTGTACGGGCACTCGGTCGGCGGGACCACAGCGGCGCAGGCGATGTACGAGGACCGCAGTGGCCCACGAGGCCGGCACAGCCGGCGTATCGAGGCAGCGGTCGACTGGGAGGGCTTTCTCGATCAGGCACCGGATGCCTCGGGGCGGCCCGGTGAGCTGCTTCCGGTGGCCCGGTACGGCGTGGACCGGCCGCTGCTCCTGGTGGGTACGGACGGCTTCCAGGGCAGGACGGAGATGGAGCGGTCCTGGAGCGCGATGCTTTCCCACCCGGGAGGGCGTACCTGTCGGCAGCGGATCGGTGGCGCCGCGCACTGGGTGTTCACGGATCTCGCGGCGATGGTGCCGCAATTGCAGGACGCGGGGCTGATGACGGCCGAGGGGCGGAAGAGGCTGGTGGGAGCCGCCGGGCCGGAGGTGTCGGTGCCGGCCGTACGCCGGAGTGTGCGGGCGGGCTTCGCGCGGCATCTGCCGCCTCCCTCCTGAACGAGAGGCCGAAAGCCCAGGAGCTGGTCAAGAAGTTGAACGGCGGGGCTGGGGAGGATGGGCGGGCGAACGGTCGGGCGCTAGAGTCGGGTTGCAGGCCAGAGCGACGAGGGGGCGGCCGCCGATGATGCCGGACGAGGCTGTGGTCGGCTGTGCCGGAGAGCTGGTCCTCGGGACCCGTGGCGCCGCCGGGCCCGGTGAGGTCCTGGTACGGGTCAGAGGTGGGACCGAGACGTTCCTCGCGTGGTCCGACGATCCGCTGCCGCGTGGGACGGCCGTGCTCGTGGTCGAGTCCCGGGGCGGCCGCCAGGTCGACGTGATCAGATGGGCCGATCCATTGGACGCGTTGGCCGGTGACGCCGGCGACGCCGGTTGAGGAGACGACGAGAGATGTTCGGTTACCGCGTTCCGGCCCCCAACGAGGCGATGCTGATCTCGGGTGGCAGGCGTGGGCTCGGGGGTGCGCCGTTCCGCGTGGTGACCGGCCACGGCAAGTTCGTCCTGCCGATCTTCCGCAAGACCCGCTTCCTGACCCTGGCGATGTGCGAGTCGGAGGTCGTCGAGACCTGTGTGACCCGGCAGGGCATCGCCCTGACCGTACGGGCCGTGATCGCCTTCAAGGTCGGCAACGACACCGAGAGCATCGTCAACGCGGGGCAGCGGTTCCTCTCCGACCAGGACCAGATGTCGGTGCTGACCGGCCGGATCTTCGCCGGTCACCTGCGGTCCATCATCGGGTCGATGACGGTGGAGGAGATCGTCACCGAGCGGCAGAAGCTGGCCACGGAGGTGCTGGACACCTCCAAGTCGGAGATGGCGAAGATCGGGCTGCACGTGGACTCGTTGCAGATCCAGTCGATTGACGACGGTGACACCGGCTACATCGACGCCATGTCCGCCCCCCACAAGGCGGCGATCCAGCGCCAGGCGCAGATCGCGCAGGCGCAGGCGACGCAGGCCGCGTCCGAGGCGGAGCAGGAGGCGGCGCGCAAGCAGGCCGAGTACGCGCGGCAGACGGCCGTCGTCCAGGCCGAGTACAAGGCCGAGGTGGACCGGGCGCAGGCCCAGTCCGCGCAGGCCGGTCCGCTGGCGGAGGCGCACGCGCAGCAGGAGGTGCTGGACGCGCAGACCGAACTTGCCGAGCGGGCCGCGCAGTTGCGCCAGCAGCAGCTGGTGGCCGAGGTGGTCAAGCCCGCCGAGGCGGACGCGGAGCGCATCCGGGTGCTGGCCATGGCCGAGGCCGAGCGGATGAAGATCCAGGCGGAGGCGGCCGCGTCGTACGACCGGGTGGCGCTGGACCGGATGCTGATCGACCAGCTCCCGCAGATCGTCAAGGAGGCCGCCGCCGGCCTCTCCGGCGCGAACGTCAACGTCCTCAACGGCGCGGACGGGCTCGGGGAGATCGCGGCGGGCCTGGTCGGGCAGGGGCTGACGATCCTGGATTCCGTACGGCGGAACCTGGGCGCGCCGGAAGAGGGCACGGGCGAGAAGCGGGTGCCGGAGCAGGGCAGCGGGCGGGTGGAGATCGAGTAGGGGAGCAGGTGGAGGAGCCCGCCAGGCGTGCAGGGAATCGGTAGGTGGGGGCGGGCACGGGCGCGGGCGGGTTTGATCGCCGTACGGGAAGCGGGCGGGCCGGTCGGTGACAGCGACCGGCCCGTGGCGGCGACCTGCGCCGGAGACCGGTCGGTGCCCTTTCGCCGACCGGTGTCGGCGACCGCTCAGTGGCGGCGGCCGGCCTGGGCGCGGGTGCCGGCGACGGCCAGAGAGGCGGCGGAGATGCCGACGGCGGTCATGGTCGCGGTGACGGCGCTCTGCCGGGTCAGGCTGTCCGCCGTCAGCAGGACGGTGGCGGCGATGACCGAGGCGACGATGTTGCCCGGTAAGAGGTAGAGCAGGAACGTCAGTTGCGGGTGGTTCGGGTTGCGGGGCGGTGCCGGGGCGGGGACGTCCGGGTGGCTCTGGTGGAGGCTGGACCAGCGCTGGGTCTCCTCGTGCTGTTCGCGGGAGCGTTGCAGACGGGATACGGCCAGGAGGGCCGCGGCCGTAAGGGCCCCGGCGGCCGTGACGGCGCCGAGGGCGGGCCATGGCACCGGGGTCAGCAGAAGGACGGCGACGAGTGCGGGCGTGCACCAGAAGGTGAGGCAGGACGCGGCGGCGATGCGGTGCGAGTACGGCCGGTCGGCGCCGGCGCGCAGGGCGGCGGCCGCGGGGAGGTACCAGACGCAGCCGGCGGCGAAGAGGGCGGTGGCGCCGAGGGCGAGGGTGGCGTGGGACACGGGGGTTCCTCCCTCGTGGGAGAGGGGTGGTGGGGCGGGGGTGCGTCGGGAGCGGGAACCGAGGGTGACGGGACCGCGGCTGCGGGGCCCACGGCTGCGTACGCGTCGGCGTGCGCACGCAGCCGTGGGCCGGGGACGTCAGGTGGTCCGGGCCGTCTCCAGGGCGGCGACCTCCGGGTGATGCAGGTCGAAGGCCGGGGATTCGCTGCGGATGCGCGGCAGCGAGGTGAAGTTGTGGCGGGGCGGCGGGCAGGAGGTGGCCCATTCCAGGGAGCGGCTGTAGCCCCAGGGGTCGTCGACGGTGACCTTCTTGCCGTATTTGGCGGTCTTCCAGACGTTGTAGAAGAAGGGCAGGAAGGACAGGCCGAGCAGGAACGAGCCGATGGTGGAGAGGGTGTTGAGGGTGGTGAATCCGTCGGCGGCGAGATAGTCGGCGTACCGCCGGGGCATTCCCGCCGCGCCGAGCCAGTGCTGGACGAGGAAGGTGAGGTTGAAGCCGACGGTGAGGGTCCAGAAGGTGATTTTGCCGAGCCGCTCGTCGAGCATCTTGCCGGTGAACTTGGGCCACCAGAAGTGGAATCCGGCGAACATCGCGTACACGACCGTGCCGAAGAGCGTGTAGTGGAAGTGCGCGACGACGAAGTACGTGTCGGATACGTGGAAGTCCATGGGCGGCGAGGCCAGGATGACGCCGGTCAGGCCGCCGAAGACGAAGGTGATGAGGAAGCCGGTGGCCCAGAGCATCGGTGCCTCGAAGGACAGTGAGCCCTTCCACATCGTGCCGATCCAGTTGAAGAACTTCACTCCGGTCGGCACGGCGATCAGGAACGTCATGAAGGCGAAGAAGGGCAGCAGTACGCCACCGGTGACGTACATGTGGTGGGCCCACACGGTGATCGACAGACCCGCGATGGAAATCGTGGCGGCGATCAGTCCGATGTAGCCGAACATCGGCTTGCGGGAGAAGACCGGGATGACCTCGGAGATGATGCCGAAGAACGGCAGGGCGAGGACGTAGACCTCGGGGTGGCCGAAGAACCAGAACAGGTGCTGCCACAGCAGCGCGCCGCCATTGGCCGCGTCGAAGATGTGCGAACCGAATTTACGGTCCATTTCGAGGGCGAAGAGGGCGGCGGCCAGTACGGGGAAGACCATCAGGATCAGCAGCGCGGTCAGCAGCACGTTCCAGGTGAAGATCGGCATCCGGAACATCGTCATGCCGGGCGCGCGCATACAGATGATGGTGGTGATGAAGTTGACGGCGCCCAGGATGGACCCGAAGCCGGAGAACGCCACGCCCATGATCCACATGTCGGCGCCGACGCCGGGCGAGTGCACCGCGTCCGACAGCGGCGCGTATGCGAACCAGCCGAAGTCGGCGGCGCCCTGCGGGGTGAGGAAACCGGCCGCCGCGATCAGCGAACCGAACAGGAACAGCCAGTAGGCGAGCATGTTCAGGCGCGGGAAGGCCACGTCCGGAGCGCCGATCTGCAGCGGCATCAGCCAGTTCGCGAAGCCGGTGAACAGCGGCATCGCGAACAGCAGCAGCATCACCGAGCCGTGCATCGTGAACGCCTGGTTGAACTGCTCGTTGGACATGATCTGCGTGCCGGGCCGGGCGAGTTCGGCGCGCATCAGCAGCGCCATCAGGCCGCCCACCAGGAAGAACACGAAGGCGGTGACGAGGTAGAGCGTCCCGATCTTCTTGTGGTCGGTGGTGGTCAGCCACTCCACCGGGATACGGCGGCGGGTCGGGCGGGGGCCGAGCGCGGCGGGCCGCGGCTCGGTGACGGCGCCGGGCGGCGGGCCGGTGTCGGGCCCGCCCCCGTCGGCCGCGCCGTCGTGCCCGTCCGGATTCCGGTGGGTGCCCGGCTCGGTGGCGGGCCCGCCCCGGGCGCCGGGGTCTCCCTGCGCTCCGGGGTCTTGCTGCGTACGTGTAACCGATCCGTCCACCGGGCTGTGTCCTTCACCTCTGGCGCATGACTTCGACTGGCCGGGAAGAGCCTTCAGCACGGGGGAGAGACCGGCTCTTCCCGGCCGCACCAGGATCAGTCGCGCCGCGTGCGCCGCCATAGGGCCGGGCGGACCCGGGCCACCGCCGAGGGTCCCTGACCGGAACGGCCCTCCGGGCCCGGGGCCGACGGGCCGGGAGGGCCTGCCGGACGGGCGCGGTGGCAACGGGCCGGGAAAGCCCGCCGGACGGGCGCGGCCGGGCGGGCCCGCCGGACGGGCGCGTGCGGCGCCGTACCGCGGCAGGCACGCGTGGGGGCGGTGCCGTACTGACACCGCCGGGCCCGGAGAGCCGTCCGGAGACGTCCGAAGCAGACCTCCGTACGCCCCTCCCCTACCGCCCCCCGCCGCGCCGCTGCTCCTGCTGTCCCCGTATCCGGCCGGCGATCACCGCGGCCTGCACCCGACGCCCGACGCCGAGCTTGGACAGGATCGTGGAGATGCGGTTCTTCACCGTCTTCTCCGCGAGGAACAGGCGGTCCGCGATCTCCCGGTTGGTCAGGCCCTCGCCGATCAGCTCCAGGATCTCGCGCTCCCGGGGCGCGAGCCGGTCCAGTTCGGACTGCGGGGACGCCTCGGCCTGCTGCGGGGCGCGCAGCCGCGCCATCACGCGGGAGGCCGTGCGCGGGTCCAGCATCGACTTGCCGGCCGCCACCGTCCGTACGGCGTTCACCAGGTCGGAGCCGTTGATCTGTTTGAGGACGTACCCGGCGGCGCCCGCCATGATGGCATCGAACAGGGCCTCGTCGTCGTCGAAGGACGTGAGCATCAGGCAGGCCAGTTCCGGCATCCGGGCGCGCAGTTCGCGGCACACCTCGATGCCCTCGTGGTCGCCGCCCGACGACTCGCCCCGCTCCCCCAGCCGTACGTCGAGCACCGCCACCTGCGGGCGCACCGCGGGCACCCGGGCCAGCGCCTCGGGGCCGCTGGACGCCTCTCCCACGACCTCGATGCCGTCCTCCGCGTCGAGGAGGTCGCGGACGCCGCGGCGGACCACCTCGTGGTCGTCGAGGATGAAGACGCGCAGGGGCGGCGCGTCCGGTGCGGCGGGGCCGGCGGGTCCGGTGTGCTGGTTCATACGGCTCTCGATCTGTCGGCCTGGCGGGCCGGCGGGTGCCGGTCCGGGGCGCGGTGGTCCGGTGGGCGGCCCGGTCGGACGGGCCGGCCGGCGGCTGTCCGGGCCGGGTGGTCCGGTGGCCCGGATTCCGCCGTAACGCCCAGTATCGTCACGCGCGTTGGCGACGCGCGCACGAGGTGCGGGGCCTGCGCGCAAAGGGTCCGCAGGGCATCACACACCGGTGCGCCGGTCGGCGGCGAGGGCCGAAAGTCCTGCGGGAATAGGGCCGTTTGGGCACCTTTGCCTGGTGCCATACTGGCGCGCCCCATCCCCTTCAGGAGGTCCGCTCATGCCACGCCTCGCGTCGTACGCCCGCACGGTCAGAGCGCTCCGAGCCGTTCCGGCCCTCCCTTCGTTCCCCCTGCCCGCCTCCCGCCCGGCCCGTGCCGCCTGCCCGGACGGTGCGTCCTTCCGGGCCGTCGAGGGCAGTTCCGCCGCCTCGATGTACGCCGCGCGTCCGGCCGTGCGCCCATGAGTACCGTCAACGAGGACTACCACGCCCTGCTCGCCCGGCACGAGGCCATGCGGCTGCGCCGCAGAATCCTTTCGCCGAACGGGGAGCGCGAGGGCGCCGCCCAGGACCGCCCGGCCTACGGCGCCCCGGCCGGCGGCCCCCGCGCCCTCGGAAGTTCCGCCATCCCGTCCGGAAACGTCTCGGGGCCCGGCGCCGCCGGGCCGTACCCGGCGGCGTCCGGGGGCGATGCGTACGACGGCGCCGCCGACCAGCGGGTGATCACCGAGTACCTGGAACTCGTGACGCCGTTCGGCGAACTGATCACCCATCTCTACGACGCGATGTTCCGGAGGTGGCCCTACCTGCGGTCGCTCTTCCCGGAGTCGATGGAATTCCAGCGCGCCCATCTGGCGCGCGCCTTCTGGTACTTGATCGAGAACCTGCACCGTCCCGACGACATCGCGGAGGTCTTCGGGCGGCTCGGCCGCGACCACCGCAAGCTCGGGGTGCGCCCCGTGCACTTCGAGGCGTTCGAGGCGGCGCTGTGCGAGGCGCTGCGCCGTACGGCGGGGCCGCGCTGGGCCGAGGCCGTGGAGCAGGCGTGGGTGCGGATGCTGCGGTTCGCCGTCGCCGCCATGGTCAGCGGCGCCGAGGCCGCCCTCGGCGAACCGCCGTACTGGCTCGCCACGGTGACCGAGCACGAGCACCGCCGCCCGGGCCTCGCCGTGCTGCGCGTGCGGATGCACGAGCCGTACCCGTATCGCGCCGGGCAGTTCGCGGCGCTGGAGTCGCCGCATCTGCCGCAGGCGTGGCGGCAGTACTCGATCGCCTGCGCGCCCCGGGACGACGGCGAGCTGGAGTTCCACGTGCGGCAGACCTGCACGGGCGGCGTGAGCGAGGCCCTGGTCGCGCACACCCGGGTCGGCGACACCCTGCGGGTCGGCCCGCCGCGCGGATCGTTGACGCTGGACGACGAGCTGGCGAGCGACCTGGTCCTGGTGGCGGCCGACACCGGCTGGGCGCCGATGAAGGCGCTGCTGGAGGAGCTGTCCGCGCGCCGCGGCCACCGCAACGTGCGGCTGTTCCTCGGCGCGCACAGCTTCGCCGACCTGTACGACGCGGGCGCGCCGTCCGAGCTGGAGCGGCGGCGTCCCTGGCTGCGGGTGACGCCCGTCATCGGGCGGCGGCCGGAGACCGGCGGTTCCTTCGGGCCGGACGCGTACGGCTACGACGCGCTGGCCGAGGCGGTGGCCGACGCGGTGACGCGGCACGGCGACTGGTCGGGGCACCTGGCGTACGTCAGCGGGCCGACCGCGGTGGTCGGCGCGACCGTGGCGCGGCTGACGGCCGCGGGGGTGCCGCCGCACCACATCCGGCACGATCCGCTCTCCGACATCCTGCGCCCGCCGTCCGGCCCCGAGGCCGCGGCCGGCGACCCGGCGGCGGGCGGGCCCGCCGTGGTGTCCCGGTCCCGGGGCGCCGCGTCCGGCAGGGGCACGGGTACGACTGCGAGCACCGCGTTCGAAGGAGCCGACTCATGAGCGTGCCGACGACCGCGTCCGCCGTACGGACCGGCGGCGCGACCGGACCCGCCGCTTCCGGGCAGGCTCTCGCGCGGCACATCGTCGTCATCGGCGGCGGCATCGCCGGGCTCGCCGCCGCCCACCGGCTGACCGGCGCCGGTCTGCGGGTGACGCTGCTGGAGTCCACCGGCCGGCTGGGCGGCAAGCTGCGTTCGGGCGAGATCGCCGGGACACCGGTGGACCTGGGCGCCGAGGCGCTGCGGGTGCCCCGTCCGGAAGCGGTCGATCTGGCGCGCGAGGTCGGTCTCGGCGACCGGCTGCGGGTCCCGGCGACGACGGACGCCGCGCTGTGGACGCGGGGCGCGCTGCGGCCGATTCCGAGCTGCCGCGGGCGGGACGTCCTCGGCAGGGCGCGTACGGCCGACACGTACGAGGTGTCCCTGCGGGCCGCCGTGCCGCAGCTGTTCGAGGCGGCGCGGGACGACGGGGCGCTGCTCACCGGTGTGCGGAAGGTGCGGCGGCGGTCGGCCGAGCAGCAGCGGCGCCTGGCCGAGGAGCGGCAGGCGGCGGAACGGCGGCGGATCGCGGAGGAACGCCGGATCGCGGAGCAGCGCCGGATCGCCGACCGGCCCGGCAGCACGGACCGGCCGGGGCCCGCCGGCCGGCCGCGGTCCGGGCCGCTCGTCCCGCGTCCCCGTTCCGGGTTCACCCGGCCGGGTCCGGGCGCGGGCTGCGCCGGGCCGGAGTACGCGGACCCGGGGGCCGGGGCTGACCCGGGGGCGGCCCGCACCATTCCGGACCTGTCCCGCGGCGGCCCCGACTACCTGGGCCTGGACGGGGGCGCGGGCACCCTGGCGGGCGCCGTGGCCGATGCCGTACGCGCCGCCGGCGGCGAGATCCTGCGCAACACCCCGGCCCTCGCGCTGACCCGTGGCCCGTTCGGCTGGGAGGTGCGCACGGCCGCCCGCACCCTGCTGTGCGACGGACTGGTCCTCGCGACTCCGGCCTGGACGGCGGCCACCCTGCTCGCCGCCGAGGCGCCGCTCGCGGCGGCCGAGCTGTCCGAGGTCGCGTACGCGTCGATGGCGCTCGTCACGATGGCGTTCCGGCGCTCGCACATGGAGGGCCTGACGGCGTTCGACGGCCGGTGCGGCTTCCTCGTACCGCCCGGGGACGGGCACACGATCAAGGCGTCGACGTTCCTGACCCGTAAGTGGGACTGGCTGTCGGAGCGGGCACGGGACCTGTTCGTGCTGCGGACGTCCATCGGCCGGTACGGCCAGGAGGAGGTCCTCTACCTGGACGACGCCGACCTGGTGGGCGCCGCGCTGCGCGATCTGGGCGAGGCGACCGGGCTGGCCGCGCGGCCGGTGGCGACGGACGTGACCCGGTGGATCGGCGGTCTGCCGCACTACGCCGTCGGGCATCCGGCGCGCGTGACGCGGGTCCGCAACGGGCTGTCGGCGCTGCCGGGGCTGCGGCTGTGCGGCGCGGCGTACGACGGCGTGGGGGTGGCGGACTGCGTGGCGAGCGGGCAGCGCGCGGCCGACGAGATCATCGCCGGGGCGGTGGCCTGACGGTCCTGGGCTGACGGCCCCGGGCCGCTGGGCCGGGGGCCGCTGGGCCGGGGGCCGCTGGGCCGGGGGCCGCTGGGATTTCAGGGGCGCCGGGGGCGCGTACGCACACTGAGGCGTGCGGATACGTGCCCCGGCGCACGCCGCACCTTTCACGCGCGCGTAAAGCCGGGGCGCGCCGTCAACCGCCACCACCATGGCATCGGAAGCACCCCTGATGCGACGTCAACGGGCTTGCGCACGTGCCAAACTGAGCCCGTGGAGCAGCCACCGCGCTCTCCTGGTGTGCCGGGAAGTCTGGTCGGCGGTCGGTTCGTCGTGCGAGCGGGTCCATGCGCCCGGGGCAGGTGGCCATGGCAGGCATCGATGAGACGCTGCGTGACCTGGTGCGGCTGGAAGGCGTGCGAGGTGCCTCGATCGTCGACTACTTCAGCCGCCTGACGCTCGGCGCGGTCGGCGACCCGTCCGGCCTCGACCTCGAAGCGGCGGCCCGCGGGGACACCGACGTGGTGCGCGCCAAGCTGTCCACCCTGGAGCTCCTCGGTTACCGCCCCGAGCGGATCGAGGACATCCTCATCACGCTGGACGACGAGTTCCACCTCATCCGGCCCCTCACCCGGCGCACGTGCCAGGGCATCTTCGTCTACCTCGTACTGGACCGGGCCGGCGGCGATCTGGAGACCGCGCGGGAGAGCCTGCGGAAGGTCGAGTCGGAGCTCGACGTGTGAGCCGTCCCCTCGCCGAGCCGCCCACCGGGCGCGTTGTGCCGGGCGCGTTGTGCCGGGCGCGTTGTGCCGGGCGCGTTGTGCCGTCGGAAGGCGGCGGAGGGGGAAGAGTGGGTACGCGCAGGTGTACGGCCCGGCCCTGCCGTGGCGGCGAACAGGAGGAGGCGGACGATGCACGTGGGACTGCTGCGCACAGTGGGCGCGACGACGGCGGTGTACGGCCTGGCGGTCACCGCCTGGCCCGGCCTGCTGGCCAAGCCCTCCGGACTGGCGGAGGCGGACGGCCGGACGGCCGCCGCCACCCGCACCTCGCTGCGCCCGCTGGCCTGGCGTGACGCGGCCTGCGGCCTGGCGCTCGCCCTGGCGCCGGCGGGCCCTGCGCTGCGGACCGCCGCCTGTCTCCGGGTCGCGGCGGACTTCGGCGACGCGGCGCTGCTGGGCGTGACGCTGCCCGGACGGGCCCGGCGGCGGGCGGCGGTGGCCGTCTCCGTGGGGTGGGGTGCGCTGTCGGTCGCGGGGCTTCTGTGGCCGGGGCCCCGGCCCGCGTGACGCCCCGTCCTCGTGCTCCCGTACCCCCGTCCTCGTAACCCCCTCCCCCCTCCCCCTCCTTGCGATCCCGCCTTCCCCTCCTCCCCCACGAAGACCGGAGCGACCCGCGTGAGTGCTGCCTCGATCGCCCTGTTCACCTCCGACCTGCGGATCCACGACAACCCCGTCCTGCACGCCGCCGCGAAGGGCACGGGCGGCGTCGTGCCGCTGTTCGTCGTCGACGACGGGGTGCGGGCCGCGGGCTTCGACGCGCCCAACCGCCGGGCGTTCCTGGCGGATTGCCTGGCGGACCTGGACGACGCGCTGCGCGCACGCGGGGGGCGGCTCGTCGTCCGTTCGGGTGATGTTGTCGAGCAGACCGCCAAGGCAGCGGCCGAGGCGGACGCCCGCGACGTGCATGTGGCGGGCGGGGTCAGTGGTTACGCGCAGCGCCGCGAGGAGCGGCTGCGGCGCGCGCTGGAGGCCGACGGGCGGCGGCTGCACGTGCACGACGCGGTGGTCACCGCCCTCGCGCCGGGCGAGGTCACCCCGGCGGGCCGGGACCACTTCGCGGTCTTCACCCCGTACTTCCGCCGCTGGCAGGCCGAACGCCACCGCGACGTGCTGCGGGCGCCCCGGCGGGTGCGCGTCCCCGACGCGGTCCGCTCGCGGGCTGTGCCGCGGCGGCGGGACGTGTCGGGGGTGTCCCCGGGGCTGGCGGCGGGCGGCGAGTCCGAGGGGCGCCGCCGGATGTCGTCCTGGACGGGCAGCCCGCTGCGCCGCTATGCGCAAGGGCAGGACGACCTCGCCGGCGACGCTACGTCCCGCCTGTCCCCGCATCTGCACTTCGGTACGTTGTCGGCCATCGAGCTGGTCCACAAGGCCCGTAAGGCAGGCGGCGACGGTGACGGCGCCGAGGCCTTCGTACGGCAGCTCGCCTGGCGGGACTTCCACCACCAGGTCCTCGCGGCCCGCCCCTCAGCGGCGCACGCCGACTACCGGGGACGGCACGACCGCTGGCGCCGCGATGAGGAGGAGGCCGAGGCGTGGCGTACTGGCCGTACCGGTTACCCGATCGTGGACGCGGCGATGCGGCAGCTCGCCCATGAGGGGTGGATGCACAACCGCGCGCGGCTGCTGACCGCCAGTTTCCTGACCAAGACGCTGTATCTGGACTGGCGGCTGGGCGCGGCGCACTTCCTGTCGCTCCTGGTCGACGGCGACCTGGCCAACAACCAGCTGAACTGGCAGTGGGCGGCAGGCACCGGCACCGACACGCGGCCTAACCGGGTGCTCAATCCCCTGGCGCAGGCGAAGCGTTTCGACGCCGACGGCGCGTACGTACGGCGCTGGGTGCCGGAGCTGGCGGACGTATCGGGTCTGGAGGGCGGCGCGGTCCACCAGCCGTGGAAGCTGTCGCCCGCGAAGGCGCGGGCGGAGCTGGACTATCCGGACCCGGTCGTCGACCTGGCCGACGGGCTGGCGCGGTTCAAGCGGGCCCGCGGGCTCGACTGAGGGGGCGGGCTCCGCTGAGGGGGGCCGCGGGCATCTCCTGGGTGCGAACGGTCTGCGGAGTGCGGGCGGACGAGCCGGGCTGCGGGGTGCGGGCGGATGCCGTCGATGTCGCTCTTGGCCGGGTATGGCGGGCGGTTCCGGTCAATCGACCGGTCCGTGTTCTCGGGCGCGGTTCCCGTGGCTAGCCTGTGCGCCGACCTGCTCCACTCGTACGCACGAAGGAGAGCGATCATGGTCGACATCCCCACCACACCCGGTACCGCCTGGGACGAGGTCTCGTCCCTGTACGGGCAGATCGTCGGCAACCCCTCCGTGGCCCCGAACGCCGACGGCCGGCTGCAGGTGTTCGCCCGCGGCAAGAACGAGCAGGCACTGTGGACCATCTGGCAAAAGCACGACGGCGGCTGGAGCGACTGGGAGAACCTGGGCGGTTCGCTGGGCAGCGAGCCCAACGCCGTGCGCGGCGTCGACGGCCGGATCTCCGTCTTCTACAAGGGCTCCGACGGGCATCTGCACCACGTACGGCAGGGCGCCGTCAACGTGGGCTTCAACCCGGACGACGTCCTCGTACGCAACATCGGCGGCGACCCGGTCCCCGCCGTGAACGCCGACGGCCGCCTGGACGTCTTCTTCCGCGGCACCGACACCCAGCTGTGGCACGTGTACCAGCAGAACGTCGACTACGAGAGCTGGGTGGCGCCGTCCAGCCTGGCCGGCGGCGTGCAGGGCAACCCGGCGGTGGCGCGGGCCGGCGACGGCAAGCTGGAGGTCTTCCACCACAGCACCAACGGCAACCTCTACGACAACCAGCAGAAGGTCCCCGACTCCAGCGACTCCTGGAGCGGGCACTTCGAGCTCGTACGCAACATCGGCGGCGGCGTCGAGGCCGGTCTCGACTCCGACCAGCGCATCCAGGTGTTCTTCCGCGGCACGGACACCCAGCTGTGGCACATCCAGCAGAAGGCCGGCTACGACTCCTGGACCTCGGCGTCCAGCCTGGCCGGCGGCGTCCAGGGCACACCGGCGCTGGCGCGCGCGGCGGACGGGCGGCTGGTGGTCTTCCACCACAGCACCAACGGTCACATGTACGTGGCCGAGCAGTCGAAGATCAACGGCGTGGACTGGAGCGGCCACTTCGAGCTGGTGCGCAACGTCGGCGGCGACCCGGTGGTCGGCACCAACCGGGACGGGCGGCTGGAGCTGTTCTTCCGCGGCACGGACGAGGCGCTGTGGCACCGGCCGCAGAAGTTCGTGTAAGCCGGTCGTTCCTGTAGGGGCGGGGGCGGCGCGGGGCGGGCGGTGCCGTCAGGGGCGCGTCGCTTTGAGCGAGTACATGAGCGGGACGCGGGGGCGGTCGGCGGGCAGCCGGTAGAAGCCGTCGTCCCCGCGTTCCAGCGAGCCGAAGCGCTGGAACATCGTCCAGTCGTGTTCGTGCAGGAAGTCCAGGCGCAGGCCCGACGCGGCCAGCGCCGAGACGACGTCGCCGAGGGGGTGCTGCCACTCGACGCGGCGGTTGTTGACCGTCGGCGCCGCGAAGTCCGTGTACGTGCCCGGGCTCTCGTCGATCCAGGCATCCCGGCTGAAGTAGTCGTGCGCGACGCGCGAGGCGCTCTCGTCGTCCAGGATGTCGGTGATCGGGTGGAACTCGGCGAGGTAGAGGAAGCCGCCGGGGGCGACGAGGGAGGCCGCCGTCTCGGCCCAGCCGCGGATGTCGGGGAGCCAGCAGAGCGAGCCGATGCCGGTGTAGACGATGTCGTACGTGTCGGGAGCGGCCGCCGAGGCGGCGACGGCCCCGGCGGCGTCGTACACGTCGGCCGTGAGGAAGGTGGCGCGGTCCGGGCCGATGCCGACCTCGGCGGCCAGGGTGCGGGCGGCGGCCACGGCGGGCTCGGAGAAGTCCAGGCCGACGACGTGGGCGGCGCCGCGGTGCGCCCAGGACAGGGTGTCCTGGCCGATGTGGCACTGCAGGTGCAGCAGCGTCCGGCCGGTCACGTCGCCGACCTCCGCGACCTCGAAGTCGCGGATGACGTCGCGGCGCCGGCGGAAGCCGTCCTGGTCGTAGTAGTCGCTGGCGAGGTGAAGAGGAACCCGCTCGTCCCACATGGCTCGGTTCGCCACACGCCAGTCCTCAGGTCCCGTGTGTTTCACCATCCGCCGAAGTTATCCACAGGCTGGGGGCCGCGCCAGCGGAATTTTCCCGGGCCTGCGCAGAATGGGGCCATGACTGACGAGACCACCAACGCCAACACCGACGCTTCGGGGCCGGGCGCCCCGGGGACGCCCGGCTCTCCCGGAGCCGCCGCACCGGACTGGGTGCAGCGCTTCCGGGCGCCGCGGGTCGGCCTGCCCGAGTGGGCCGAGGACGCCCCGGCCCGCTCCCTGTTCGTGTCCAACGCGACCGGCACCTTCGAGCTGTACGCCTGGGACCGCGCGAGCGGCGAGCAGCGGCAGGCCACCGACCGGCCGAACGGCACGACGGACGGCACCCTCACGCCGGACGGCGAGTGGATCTGGTGGTTCTCGGACACCGACGGGGACGAGTTCGGTGTCTGGCGTCGGCAGCCGTTCGGCGGCGGCGCGGACGAGCCGGCCACGCCGGGCCTGGAGGCCTCGTATCCGGCGGGCCTGGCGCTCGGCCGGGACGGCACGGCGGTGGTCGGCCGCTCCACCGACGAGGACGGCACCACCGTCCATGTCGTACGGCCGGGGCAGGAGCCCGTGGAGATCTACCGGCACCGCGAGTCGGCCGGCGTGGGCGCCCTGTCGCACGACGGTGCGCTGATCGCCATCGAGCACACCGAGCACGGTGACGCGATGCACTCCGCGATCCGCGTGGTGCGGCCGGACGGCTCGACGGTCGCGGAGCTGGACGACACCAAGGGCGGCACCGAGGAGCTGGGCCTGTCGGTGATGGGCTTCGCGCCGGTGGACGGGGATTCCCGGCTGCTGGTGGGGCACCAGCGGCGGGGCCGCTGGGAGCCGATGATCTGGGACCCGCTGTCGGGCGAGGAGAGCGCCCTGGACATCGACCTGCCGGGCGACGTGGCCGCCGACTGGTATCCGGACGGCGCGGCCCTGCTGGTGGAGCACGAGTTCCGGGCGCGCGCCGAGCTGTGGCGCTACGAGCCCCTGACGCGGATGCTGACCCGTGTCGAGACGCCGGCCGGGACGGTCTCCGGGGCGACGGCGCGGCCGGACGGTTCGGTGGAGTACCTCTGGTCGTCGGCCGCGCAGCCGCCGGAGGTGCGCTCGACGAGCGGGCGGGTCGTCCTCGACCCGCCCGGTGTGAAGGCGCCGGGCTCGGTGCCGGTGACCGACGCGTGGGTGGAGGGCCCCGGCGGCACGGTCCACGCGCTGGTGCAGCAGCCGGCTGGCGATGGCCCGTTCCCGACGGTGTTCGAGATCCACGGCGGCCCGACGTGGCACGACAGCGATGCTTTCGCGTCCGCGCCCGCGGCGTGGGTGGATCACGGCTTCGCCGTGGTGCGGGTCAACTACCGCGGCTCGACGGGTTACGGCCGGGAGTGGACGGACGCGCTCAAGCACCGCGTCGGGCTGATCGAGCTGGAGGACATCGCGGCGGTGCGGGAGTGGGCCGTCTCCTCCGGGCTGGCCGACCCGGAGCGGCTGGTGCTGTCCGGCGGCTCGTGGGGCGGATATCTGACGCTGCTCGGGCTGGGCACCCAGCCCGAGGCGTGGGCGCTGGGCCTGGCGGCGGTCCCCGTGGCGGACTACGTCACGGCGTACCACGACGAGATGGAGGCCCTGAAGGCGATGGACCGCACGCTGCTGGGCGGCACGCCGGAGGAGGTGCCGGAGCGCTTCGAGGCGTCCTCGCCGCTGACGTACGTGGACGCGGTGCGCGCCCCGGTCTACATCTCCGCCGGGGTCAACGACCCGCGCTGCCCCATCCGCCAGGTGGAGAACTATGTCGACCGCCTGAAGAAGCGCGGCCACCCCCACGAGGTGTACCGCTACGACGCCGGCCACGGCTCGCTGGTCGTCGAGGAGCGCATCAAGCAGGTCCGCCTGGAACTGGACTTCACGCGCCGGTACCTGGGCCTGGGCGGAGATGGAGCCCTTAAGGAGTAGCTACCTACGGCGGGGCGGGGGGGGTGGGCGGGGGGGGAGGGCCCCCGGAGCGTCACGGGGTCGCTGCCCCACCCTCGCCCCCGGCCCAGCCCCGTCCCGTGCCGACTCCGCCTCGCCCCACCCCGCCCCGTCCCCCGTCGCCCCCACACCCGTCCGTCCGGGACAATGGAGGTTTGTACGGAGCACGGCGGTCTCGGAAGCGGTGCTCATCACGGGGCAGGGGAGCACTCCTGCTCGTCATGCGGCAGGAGAACAAGCGCGGTGTCCCAGAAGCACGAAGCCCCCTCGGCCGGGGGCGACCGTCTCGACCTGCAGGCCGACTGCGGCAGCTGCTTCGGCCTGTGCTGCGTCGCGCTGCCCTTCGCCGCCTCCGCCGACTTCGCGGTCGACAAGCCCGCCGGCAAGCCGTGCTCGAACCTCCAGGCGGACTTCAGCTGCGGCATCCACGCCCGCCTCCGCGACAAGGGCTTCTCCGGCTGTACGGTCTTCGACTGCTTCGGCGCGGGCCAGAAGGTCTCGCAGGTCACCTTCGGCGGCAAGGACTGGCGCAGCGCGCCCGGCACCTCACGGCAGATGTTCGACGTGTTCCCGGTGATGCGCCAGCTCCACGAGCTGCTCTGGTACCTGTCCGAGGCGCTGACGCTGCCCGCCGCCCGCCCCATCCACAAGGACCTCCGCCGCGCGCTCAAGGAGACCGACCGGCTCACCCGCGGCAGCGCCGATGCGCTCGCGGAGGTGGACGTGGCGGCCGTACGGCAGGACGTCAACGCTCTGCTGCTGCGCACCAGCGAACTGGTGCGGGCCGCCGTTCCCGGCCGTAAGAAGAAGAACCACCGGGGAGCCGACCTGATCGGCGCCCGGCTTCGGGGAGCCGACCTGCGGGGCGCCAACCTGCGCGGCGCCTATCTGATCGCCGCCGACCTCAACGGCGCCGATCTGCGGACCGCCGACCTGATCGGCGTGGACTTCCGTGACGCGGATCTCGGCGGCGCCGACCTCACCGGCAGCATCTTCCTCACCCAGGCCCAGGTGAACGCGGCCAAGGGCGACGCGGCGACCAAGCTGCCGCCGGGCCTCAGCCGTCCCGCTCACTGGTAGCCGCGGCGCTCACACCCGTGGAACCGGAGCCGCAGGCGGAACCAGCACCGGAACCGGAGGCGGAACCGGAACCAGCACCGGAGCCGACCCCAGAAGCCCCATCGCCCGCGCTCTCCTCGCCCTCGCCCCCGTCGCCCGCGCCCCCATCGCCCGCGCCCTCCGCCGGTACCAGCCCCAGCGCCACGTCCCTGGCCGCCTCCGCCTCCCGGCGGAACAGCCGGAACCACATGAAGACGACGAACCCGGCGAACACGAACCATTCACCGGTGTACCCCAGGTTCTGGAACGCCTTCAGGTCCAGCCCGCTGCCCTCCGCCGCCGCCGGCGGTACGGCCACCAGCGGCGCCTGCGCCTTGGTGACGGTGATCCAGGCGTCGTACACGTCGTACGGCACGATGTTGACCAGCGACGCCGCGCTGATCATGCCGAGCTGCCCCGACGGCAGCCCGCCGCCCGCGTGCACCCCGTCGGTGCCCTGGTTCTCCGACGCCTGCAGGGCCCCGGTGACCGTCACCGCGCCGCTCGGCGGCGCGGGCACCTTCGCCCGGGTGTCCCGCGCGTCGACGTCACCGGGCAGCCAGCCCCGTACGACCGGGAGGGCCTTGCCGCCGTCCGTGCGCAGCAGCGTCAGCACGTAGAAGCCGCGCCGTTCGTCCAGCTGCCGGTCCGGTACGAGCAGCTGGTGCGCGGTGTCGTAGTGGCCGGTGGCGGTGGTCTGGCGGCCGGAGGTGACCTTGTCCACCGGCAGCAGCTCGTCCAGCGGCCGGGCGGCGGCGGCCGCCGCCTCGGCGGACCGGTCCTCCTGCTGGTGGTGCGTGTCGACGCGGTCCTCGAAGCGGCTCAGCTGCCAGCTGCCCATGAAGATGCAGAAAGGAATCGCCAGTACGGCGAAGACGTTGATTCCCCACCACCGCGGGGTCAGCAGGAACCGGTACACAACGCCAACGGTACGGGGAGCGCCGCCCGGACCGGACGGCGGGGCCGCGGCCACGTCGCGCCACGGGGCCCGGCCCACCGCCGGCTACTGGGTCGGCAGCGCTTCGGTGCGGTAGACCGTGCCGGCGCAGGCGTCCGGAACCTTGGCGTCCGCCGCCGCGGGCTGCCCGGCCTCCGGCGTGTGGCTGAGCACGACACCGCCCGACGGGTTGGAGCCGCCGCTCCCCGGGGACCCCTCGCCGCCGCCGGCCTGACTGCCGCCCGTATCGGCGCTGCCCCCCTCGCCGGAGGACGAGGAGGCACCCGGCGATGTCTCCCCGGGGGCCTTCGAGGGCGGCGGGGACGGCGACGGCGGCGCGGCACAGCCGGTCGTCCCGCCACCCTCCGCCGGGATCCACGCGAACTTGACCTCGTACGCCTCGCCCGGCTTGAGCACCAGCTGATCAGGGGTCGTGATCGGGTCGGGCAGGCCGGGGGCCGCGTCGCCCGCCGTGTGATCGACGACGTGGACGCGCGAACTGTCCGTACTGCCCTTGGCGACCACGCCGACCTCACCGCCGCCTTCGACCGAGCACGCCGCGTCGGAGGTGTTCACCACCCGGAACGAGCCGTAGACGCGGCCCGCCGAATCGGCCGGGCCGACCGAGCTGACACCGTTGCCGAGCTGCGCGCGCGAGCAGGCCGGCGAGGTGACGTCCATCGTCCCGGACGGGCCGGGCGTGGTGACGCCGGTGCCCGGCTGCTTGCCGTTCTTGTCCGGGCCCTTGCCGGGATCGGTGGGCTTGCCCTCTTCGTCGGTCTTCTTCCCGCCGGGACCGGCCGACGGCTTGCCGCTGTGCTCCGTGCCCTCGCCGTGCTCGCCTCCGGTGCTGCCCGGTGTGCGCTGCGTACTGGCGGCGTTGGCGGGGCGGTCCTCGGGGCCGTCGGTGAAGGCGGCCACATGCACCATCGCGGGGATGGACGTACCGCCGAGCAGGACGGCCGCCGCCGCGCCGACGACGGCATGGCGGCGTCGGCGGCGACGGGCCGGGACCGCGCGGCGCAGCTGTTCCAGCGAGTCGGGGGAGGGCTCCAGGTCGCCGACGGCGGAGCGCAGCAGCCGCCGCAGCTCGTCCTCGCCTACGCCGGGGCCGTCGGGGGTGGGGCCGTCGTTGCCGGGTCCAGCGGTGCCGGGGCCGCCGGTACAGGAGTCGGCAGGGCCGGGGGCATGGGCGCCGGGGGCTTCGTGTGTTCCCCGCGGCTGCGGCTCTTGCGTTCCGTTCAGGTTCTCAGGGTTCTTCGAGCTCTTCGGGTCGTTCGGGTCGTTAGGGCCGTTCGGGTCGTTCGGCTTGCTCGGACTGTTCGGGTTTGCCTCGAGGTTCGAGTCCCGCGGACCCTGCACTCCCTCCGGACCCCGCACTCCCTCCGGGCCCCGCTCCCTCGCCGAGCCCCGCCCTTCCTCCGAGTCGTACGGTGCTTCCTGCCGGTCGAACGGTTCCTGCGGGTCGTACGGGTCGAACTGCTTGCCACTCATGCGGGAGCCTCCATGGCGACGCGCAGCGCCGCGATACCCCGTGAGCCGTACGCCTTCACCGAACCGAGCGATATCCCCAACGTCTCGGCGACCTGGGCCTCGGTCATGTCCGCGAAGTACCGCAGGACCAGGACCTCGCGCTGGCGACGCTGCAGCCCCCGCATCGCCTTGATCAATTGGTCGCGCTCCAGGAGGTCGTACGCGCCTTCCTCGGCGCTCGCCATGTCGGGCATCGGCTTGGAGAGCAGCTTCAGCCCGAGGATGCGGCGGCGCAGCGCCGAACGGGAGAGATTGACGACTGTCTGGCGCAGATAGGCGAGCGTCTTCTCCGGATCGCGCACCCGGCCCCGGGCGGAGTGCACCCGGATGAAGGCCTCCTGGACGACGTCCTCGCACGAGGCGGTGTCGTCCAGCAGCAGAGCGGCCAGTCCCAGCAGTGAACGGTAGTGCGCGCGGTAGGTCTCGGTGAGATGGTCGACAGTCGTGCCCGCAGCCATCGCGTCGTCAGTGTCCCCACGCTGAGAGGAGATCTGCGCGGGCTGCGCGGCGGGCCACGGGGCGATCACCGGCATACCCCCGGGCATGCGGGGCCGCAACGGCCGCACTGCTGTGCCGCCGGAGCCCCCTGGGGCGATCGCGATGCCGAGTACCTCTGCCACGCCTGTTGGACACGTTTCCCCCCATCAGGGTTGTACGCGCAAGACACCGTGTTTGACGGCGAGCCAAATGCCCTCATGCGTACCAGCTCTTCCCCAATACCCCAGTTGTCCCGCAGGTCCATGGACGCCCTTGAAGGGCGGCCACAAAGACGCTCCCCGCCCAACTACCGGTTGCAGCAAGGGGGGAGCGAATAGTCGAACACAGCGTCGGGCCAGTTCAAGTGGTTTGGACCAACGAGTCGCCCACAGGACCTTCACACAACTCACAAGGTATCTCCTGAGCGGATCAGTGACAGCACCAATCGGGTCAGAGACCGTTCGAATCGGCACTCCTCGGCCATGAACCGCGCTTCCCGGCCAACCGAGGGTCGCATACCGGTTCCCGGACCCGACGGCCGGTCCCCGGAAGTCCCGGCCACCTCGTCCGCCCCAGCCAACCCCGGCCCTCCGACTGCCGGTCCGCACGGCCGCACGGCCGCACGCCCGCCTGGTCGACCGCCCGCCGACGTCCATCCCCTACACCGTCATCTCCCCCGCGACCACCTCGGCGATCTGCACGGTGTTCAGCGCCGCCCCCTTGCGCAGGTTGTCCCCGCACACGAACAGCTCCAGCGCCCGCGGGTCGTCCAGCGACCGCCGTACCCGCCCGACCCAGGTCGGGTCCGTACCGACCACGTCGGCCGGCGTCGGATACTCGCCCTGCTCCGGATCGTCGCAGACCACGACGCCCGGCGCGGAGGCCAGGATCTCGTGCGCCCCGGCGACCGTCACCTCGTTCTCGAAGCGCGCGTGCACGGTCAGCGAGTGGGTGGTGATCACGGGAACCCGTACGCAGGTCGCGCTGACCCGCAGATCGGACAGCCCCAGGATCTTCCGCGACTCGTCGCGGACCTTGAGCTCCTCCGAGGACCAGCCGTCCTCCTTCGGGGACCCGGCCCACGGCACCACGTTGAGCGCGACCGGCGCCGGGAACGGGCCGAGCGTGTCCCCCATCGCCCGCCGTACGTCGCCGGGCGAGGTGCCCAGTTCCGTACCGGACACCGCGGCGAGCTGGGACCGCAGCGTGTCGACGCCGTCCTTGCCCGCGCCCGAGACGGCCTGGTACGAGGAGACGATCAGCTCGCTGAGCCCGTACTCGGCGTGCAGGGCGCCCAGCGCGACGATCATCGACAGCGTCGTGCAGTTCGGGTTCGCGATGATGCCGCGCGGGCGGACCCGCGCCGCGTGCGCGTTGACCTCGGGGACGACCAGCGGCACGTCCGGGTCCATCCGGAACGCCGCGGAGTTGTCCACGACCACCGCGCCCTTGGCCGCGGCGATCGGCGCCCACTGCGCGGAGACCTCGTCCGGCACGTCGAACATCGCGATGTCGATGCCGTCGAAGACGTCCTCGGTCAGCGCGAGGACCTCGACCTCCTCGCCCCGCACGGTCAGCTTGCGACCGGCCGAGCGGGAGTCCCCCCTGCTCGAACGCAGCTGAGGGCTTGGGGCAGCGATCAGCCGGACCTCGCCCCAGATGTCGGCCCGCTCGGAGAGGATGCCGAGCAGCACCGAGCCGACCGCGCCGGTGGCGCCGACGACGGCCAGATGCGGCTTACGGGCCGCGCGGTCACCCGCGCGGCCCGTACCCGTCGAACCAGTCGGACCAGTGGTCATCGACCGGTGCCGCCGTACACCACGGCCTCGTCGCTCTCGCTGTCGAGACCGAAGGCGCTGTGCACGGCCTGCACGGCTTCCTTGACGTCGTCGGCGCGGGTGACGACCGAGATACGGATCTCGGACGTCGAGATCAGCTCGATGTTCACGCCCGCGTTGGACAGCGCCTCGAAGAAGGTCGCCGTCACGCCGGGGTTGGTCTTCATACCCGCGCCGACCAGCGAGATCTTGGCGATCTGGTCGTCGTAACGCAGCGAGTCGAAGCCCACCGACGCCTTGGTCTTCTCCAGCGCCGCGACGGCCTTGCGGCCCTCGTCCTTCGGCAGCGTGAAGGAGATGTCGGTCAGACCCGTCGAGGCGGCCGACACGTTCTGTACGACCATGTCGATGTTGACCTCGGAGTCCGCGATGGCACGGAAGATCGTCGCGGCCTCGCCCGGCTTGTCCGGCACGCCGACGACGGTGACCTTCGCCTCGGAGGTGTCGTGCGCGACGCCCGAGATGATCGCCTGCTCCATGGGCTGGTCCCCTTGCGGTTCGTTGCTGACCCAGGTGCCGCGCAGTCCGGAGAAGGACGAGCGGACGTGGATCGGGATGTTGTAACGGCGGGCGTACTCGACGCAGCGGTGCAGCAGCACCTTGGAACCGGAGCTGGCCAGCTCCAGCATGTCCTCGAACGAGATCCAGTCGATCTTCCGGGCCTTCTTCACGACCCGGGGGTCGGCGGTGAAGACGCCGTCCACGTCGGTGTAGATCTCGCAGACATCCGCGTCCAGCGCCGCGGCCAGCGCGACGGCGGTGGTGTCCGAGCCGCCACGGCCCAGCGTGGTGATGTCCTTCTTGTCCTGGGAGACGCCCTGGAAGCCGGCGACGATGGCGATGTTGCCCTCGTCCACGGACGTCTTGATGCGGCCCGGCGTGACATCGATGATCCGTGCCTTGTTGTGCACGGAGTCGGTGATGACACCGGCCTGGCTGCCGGTGAAGGACTGCGCCTCATGGCCGAGGTTTTTGATCGCCATCGCCAGCAAGGCCATGGAGATCCGCTCTCCGGCGGTCAGCAGCATGTCGAACTCGCGCCCCGACGGCATCGGGGACACTTCCTGAGCGAGATCGATCAGCTCGTCCGTCGTGTCGCCCATCGCGGAGACCACCACAACCACCTGGTTGCCGTTCTTCTTGGCCTCGACGATTCGCTTGGCAACGCGCTTGATGCCCTCGGCATCCGCAACGGATGAGCCGCCGTACTTCTGCACGACAAGGCCCACGTGCGCTCCTCGCAACTGTCTCTTCGGGAGTTTCCTCCCGGACCCCCGGAAACGGGGGTACTGCGGTCGGCTCAGTCTAACGAGCAGGCGGAATCCGCCTCGCCAATACCACATGGTGAGACACATTGCTCACGTCACGATCGCCCGTGGACCGGCGTGGGCGCGCCGTTGCGCCCGCTCGGCCAGCACATGCCCGCTTCTCACAAGGGCACACGGAAAGGTAAGCCAGGTCACACCCGGCCCCCGCGCCCGGCCGTCCGTACGCGTCACCGGCCGGCCGCCCGTCTCACACCTTGCGCAGCCCCAGCGGCCCGGCGATCTCCGCCGCCATGACCTTGCCGGCCTCCTCGGCGAGCCGTTCCTCGTCGCCGTCCGCCGCGTCGCTGTCCGTGTCCAGGCCGTCCAGCTCGTCCAGCGGCTGGTCCAGCCGTACGTGGGCGACCAGCGACTGCAGCGCGCGCAGCGCCGCGCTCGCCGTCGGCCCCCAGTTCGACAGGTACGAGAACTGCCACCACCACAGCGCCTCGCTGATCCGGCCCGACCGGTAGTGCGCCAGGCCGTGCCGCAGGTCCGTGATGACGTCCGCGAGGTCGTCGGAGATCCGGCACGCGACGGGCGCGCTGCGCGGTACGTACGGGTCGAAGACCTCGGAGTACACGTCCACCGGGTCCAGCAGCCGCGCGAAACGCTCCCGCAGCTCGTCGACGTCCGGCTCCGGGCCGACATCGGGCTCGTACCGCTCGTCCGGCACGATGTCCTCGTGCGCCCCCAGACGGCCGCCGGTCAGCAGCAGCTGGGAGATCTCCAGCAGCAGGAACGGCACGGCGCTGTCCGGCTCGTCGCCCTTGGCCACCTCGGTGACCGCGACGATGAAGCTCTCGATCGAGTCGGAGATCTGTACGGCGAAATCGTCCGGGTCCCGCGTCGCGTCGTGCAGCGTGGCATCAGACATCGAGAAGTCTCCTCCCTTCGAAGGCCCGCCCGAGCGTGACCTCGTCGGCATACTCCAGATCGCCCCCGACGGGCAGTCCGCTGGCCAGCCGCGTCACCCGAAGGCCCATCGGCTTGACCATGCGCGCGAGGTACGTGGCCGTGGCCTCGCCCTCCAGGTTCGGGTCGGTGGCCAGGATCAGCTCGGTGATCGTGCCGTCCGCGAGCCTGGCCAGGAGTTCCCGTATCCGCAGATCGTCGGGGCCCACGCCCTCGATCGGGCTGATCGCCCCACCGAGCACGTGGTAGCGGCCGCGGAACTCGCGGGTCCGCTCGATCGCCACGACGTCCTTGGGTTCCTCCACGACACAGATGACCGCCGGGTCGCGGCGCGGGTCCTGGCAGACCCGGCACTGCTCGTCCTGTGCGACGTTGCCGCACACGCTGCAGAACCGGACCTTCGCCTTGACCTCCATCAGCGCGTTCGCGAGCCGTCGGACATCGGTCGGCTCGGCCTGAAGAATGTGGAAGGCGATCCGCTGCGCGCTCTTGGGACCGACGCCGGGCAGTCTGCCCAGCTCGTCGATCAGATCCTGGACCACGCCTTCATACACGGAACGTCTTCTCTCTCTTCTGCCGTGCTGCGTACGCTAGTTGGCTCCTCCCCGGAAAGGGAGACCAATCACTCGAAGTCTTCAGCCTCCAACTCCTGATTCCGCTCCCGGTTCCACGACCCCGAAACCGGGAGCAAAACCTTGGTTTCGGCGCCAAAATCCAGAACCGAGGTCGGAATCAGAGGCTGGAGGGCCCGAAAATCCCTAGAAGGGAAGGCCGGGGATGCCTCCGCCGCCCAGCCCCTGGGCGAGCGGGCCGAGCTTCTCCTGCTGGAGCTGCTGGGCACTGGCGTTCGCGTCCCGTACCGCTGCCAGGACGAGATCCGCGAGGGTCTCGGCGTTCTCCTCGGCGGTACCCGCCTCGGGGTCCACCGCCTTGGGGTCGATGACCAGGCCCTGGAGCTCGCCGGAGCCGTTCACGGTCGCCTTGACCAGACCGCCTCCCGCCGAGCCCTCGACGGGGGTTTCGGCCAGCTCCTGCTGGGCCGCCGCGAGATCCTGCTGCATCTTCTGGGCCTGCTGGAGCAGCTGCTGCATGTTGGGCTGACCACCGGGGATCACTACGTGACTCCTGCCGTACGACAACGATTGGTGCGGTAGCCCGAGCCTACGTGCTCGAACGGCGCTACGCCCTACGCCGTACGAAGGAGCACGGCTGTACGCCCCGGTCACCCACGACGGCCGGTGGCCCGGCAACCGGGACGTGCGCGTGCCGACGTCCGGGGCGTGCGCGTGCCCACGCCCGGGACGTGCGCGTGCCCACGCCCGGGACGGGGCAGCAGTCGTGACGTGCCGGCGCTCGCAACGTACCGGCGCTCGCGCTCGCGACGTGCCAACGCGCACGGCTCACGGACACTCGCGACTCACCCGGCATCGGGCAGTCGCCGGCGTCGGGCAGTCGCCGGATTCGGGCAGTCGCCGGATTTGGCAGCCGCCGGCATCGGACATTCGCCGGCGTCGGGGAGGACTCGCTGCTGGCAGGACTGGCCAGTACCCGCAGGACTGGCTAGCACCCGCAGGACTCACTGGTCCCACAGGACTCGCCGACGCCCCCGGACTCACCAGCACCCGCTAATACTCGTTGTTGAACTCCTCCACCACCGTCGCCCCCAGCTCGCGGACGATCAGGTCGTGCCCGCTGAGCGCGGAATCGACGAGGTCGGGGTCGTCCTCCGCCGGCATGTCGTCCTCTATGGACACCGGCGCGGGCTCCGGCTCCCGGTAGGCGGTCTCCGCGGCGCCGCCGCCTCCGCCCCCCGAAGCCGCGGCACCGCCCCCGTAAGAACCACTGGAACCACCGGAACCGCTGTTCCCCCCACCACCGGCATGTCCAGCACCGCCACCGGCCCCGTAGCCGCCGCCACCGCCGCCTGCCGGGGCACCCGTAGGCGCCACCGCCTGCCGGGCCATCTGCGCACCCTGGCCACCGCCCGTGGCACCGCCACCGGCGTCGTACCCGGAGCCGCCGTCCTGCGCGCCGCCCCCCGGGCCGCCCTGCGCCGGAGCGCCGGAGGGCCCGCCGCCGAAGCCACCACTGTTGCCGAAGCCACCACTGTTGCCGCCGAAGCCACCGCCCTGCGGCGCGCCCCCGCCGACACCGCCGCCAGGAGGCTGGGTGCCCCCCGACGGGTCGACGATCGCCTCGACCTTCCACTGCACGTTGAACTTCTCGGCCAGCGCCTGCCGCAGCACGTCCTCACTGCCGCCGTTGGCGAAGCTGTCCCGGGCACCGGCATTCGGAAAGCCGATCTGCAGCGTCGTGCCGTCGAATCCGGCGACCTGCGCGTTCTGGCTGAGCAGGATCCACGTGAAACGTCGGCGGCCCTTCACGGCCTCCAGGATCTCCGGCCACAGCTGCCGCACCTGCGCGGCGCCCTGCGCCATGTTCCCGCCGCCCTGCGCGGCCTGCTGAGGCTGCTGTACGGGTACGGACTGGCCCGCAGCGGACGGCGCTCCGCCGCCACCCGGCCCTCCGGGTCCACCCGCCTGACCAGACTGGGCTCCGTACCCGCCAGGGCCGCCCTGCCCCGGCGCCGCGGCCGTGGGCCACCCGCCAGGCTGCCGCCCTGCCGAGCCCCCGCTCCCCTGCTGCCCAGGCCACGCACCGGGCTGCTGCGCACCGCCGCCCTGTCCACCGGACGCGTTTCCGGCCCCTTGCTGACCGGGCCACGCCCCGGGCTGCCGCTGCTCGGCCCCCTGGCCACCCTGGCCGCCTCCCTGCGCGGGCCAAGCCCCAGCCTGCGCCGACTGCTCAGCCCCCGCGCCAGTGCCCGCACCAGCGCCCGTCGCACCCGCCCCCGTGCCTGCACCTGCACCCGTGCCCGCGGCACCTGCGTTTCCGGCCCCCTGCTGACCGGGCCAGGCACCCGGCGCCGCGCCGGCCGCGGACTCGGCCGCGTAAGCCCCCTGCGCACCACCAGCAGCACCCTCAGGCACAGCCGCCCCAGAAACCCCAGCCGCACCAGCATCAGCGCCACCACCGGCAGCACCAGCACCACCCATCCCCCGCACCGCGGCGCGCGCGGCGGCAGGGCCGGCTGGCCCGGCGGGCGGTCCTGCGGGCGGCGTGACCGCATGGGCTCCCGGCCCGGGCACGTACTCGACCGTGGGCCCGCCGATCCCTGTCGCCACCGCCCCGCCGAGGCCCAGCCCGGCCGTGCTCGCCCCGCGCTCCAGGCGGTCGAGACGCGCCTGCACCGAGCGCTCGTCGTCGTACGCGGCGGGCAGCAGGACGCGCGCGCAGATCAGCTCCAGCTGGAGCCGCGGCGAGGTAGCCCCGCGCATCTCCGTCAATCCGGCATTGACCAGGTCCGCGGCCCGCGCCAGCTCCGCGCCCCCGAACACCGACGCCTGGGCCTGCATCCGCTCGACGACATCGGCGGGCGAATCGATCAGACCCTTCTCCGCCGCGTCCGGCACCGCGGCCAGGATCACCAGGTCCCGCAGCCGCTCCAGCAGATCGGCCACGAACCGCCGCGGGTCGTTCCCGCCCTCGATGACCTGGTCCACAACCTCGAAGGCCGCCGCCCCGTCACCCGCCGCGAACGCCTCCACGATCGAGTCCAGCAGCGACCCGTCGGTGTACCCGAGCAGGGCCGTGGCCATGGCATACGTCACACCCGCATCACTCGCCCCGGCGAGCAACTGGTCCATCACCGACATCGAGTCCCGCACGGACCCGGCCCCGGCCCGCACCACCAGCGGCAGCACGCCCTCGTCGACCGGAATGTCCTCCTGCCCGCACACCTGGCCCAGGTAGTCGCGCAGCGTCCCCGGCGGCACCAGGCGGAACGGGTAGTGGTGCGTACGCGACCGGATCGTCCCGATGACCTTCTCGGGCTCGGTCGTCGCGAAGATGAACTTCAGATGCTCCGGCGGCTCCTCGACCACCTTCAGCAGCGCGTTGAAGCCCGCCGACGTGACCATGTGGGCCTCGTCGATGATGTAGATCTTGTACCGGCTGCCGGCCGGCCCGAAGAACGCCTTCTCCCGCAGCTCACGCGCGTCGTCGACACCACCGTGCGAGGCGGCGTCGATCTCGATGACGTCAATGCTCCCCCGCCCGTTCCTGGCGAGATCCACACACGACTGGCACTCCCCGCACGGATCGGGAGTGGGACCCTTCTCACAGTTCAGACAGCGCGCCAGGATCCGCGCACTGGTCGTCTTGCCACAGCCACGCGGCCCGCTGAAGAGATACGCGTGGTTGACCCTGTTGTTCCGCAGGGCCTGCTGGAGCGGATCGGTCACGTGCTCTTGCCCGATGACCTGAGCGAAGGTCTCGGGACGGTAGCGGCGGTACAGCGCAAGGGACGACACGCATACGACGATATCGGCCCGCACTGACAACCGGCCCGCCCCCGATCCCGGGAACGCAAACGCCCCCCACGCACCCGCCAGAGCTCACTTACCCTTGCTGCCTTCCGGCCCTGGGGGAGTTCGGTGAGATAGCGCCACGTGAGGGGCTGCGCCCAACCCTAGCGGATCCCCCGCCCCACACACGACCCCACCCCGCTCCAAGATCCCTCCCGACCCCCTCCGCCGGATCATGTTCGCGAGCACCCCTCAACGTCTTGTATTGTTTGCGGCGGAGGATTCGCCTAGTGGCCTAGGGCGCACGCTTGGAAAGCGTGTTGGGGGCAACCCCTCACGAGTTCGAATCTCGTATCCTCCGCCAGTGCCTCACCGGGCACTACGTCGAAGGCCCCTACCGTTCGCGGTGGGGGCCTTCGTCGCGTTCTCACCCCCCGTTGTCCTGGTTTTTGTCCACAAGGGGTGTCTCCTGGGGCCCCAGATGGCTTCGGCGATCTTCCGGGCCACGTCCTTGAGCATGGCGTCCGGCACATGGAGGTAGCGCGCCCTCATGCTCGCGGAGGTGCCCGGTTCCCAACCCATGATCTGGTCAATGACGCGGTCCGGGACACCGAGCAGCATGAGCACGGTGGCGGCCGTGTGACGGGCGTCATGAAGGCGGGCGTCACGGACGCCGGCGTCTTCCAGCAGACGCTTCCAGTCGTGATAGTCCGTGTTCGGGCTCAGCGGGCCACCCAACGGCTTGGTGAACACGTAGTCCGACTCAATCCACAGGTCGCCGGCCGCCTTGCGTTCGATCTCCTGCTCCCCAGCGTGCAGGCGCAGCATCTCGACCAGAGGCCCCGGCAGGGGGACCGCACGGCGCCCCGCCCTTGACTTCGTGTTCTTGGTTTCGCGCCGCACCTGTTTCCGTACCGGGCAATATCCGGCTTTCCGGCCGCAGGGCGCGGCCTCCGAGCATCCATGCTCGTACTTCGGACGCAACCGGTTTCGGCGCAGTTTCAGGTACTCGTTGTCCAGGTCGACGTCAGCCCAGCGCAGCCCCAACGTCTCACCCTGCCGCAGTCCGAGTGCCAGAGCCAGCATCCACCGGGCGCTGTTCCGTCGCTTCTTGGCTTGGAGCAGGAGACGCTGCACCTCTTCAACGGAGTAGGGCTCAACCTCGGATTCGTCCTCTTCCATCCGTGGCGGCTTCGCCAGCGCGGCGGCGTTCTTCGCCGCGTAGCCGCGCCGTACGGCCTCCCCCAGAGCGGTTCGGGCGGTGCGGTGAGCCTGATGAGCCGTTCCGGCCTTGCGTGCCCCGTTCGCCTGCATACGGCGGTACAGGCTCTCCAGGTGCTCAGGCTGCAAGCGGTCAAGGCGGTGCTTGCCGATACCAGGCACCAGGTGGACACGAACAGCAACCTCGTACCCGTCATACGTGTTTTCGCTGACGGTCGGCTTGGCGATGTTCTCAACCCAGTGCCAAAGCCACTTCTCGACCGTCCACGGCTTCCCCGGGCGGCGTGCCGAACCCTGGTCGCGCTGCTTCTCCAGCCTCCGGACTTCTTCGACCAGTTCCTCACGCGTGGAACGGGTCGTGTGCCTGCGGTACGGCTCTCCGTTGTCCTTGTAACCCATCGGCACGCGCGTGTGCCAACGTCCGTCCTTGCCGAAGTAGATGGCCGTTTCACCGTTGGCGCGGCGGGTGCGCTTCTTCTCATCTGCCACAGGCAGACTCCTGTTCAGTGCGTCGGGATGGTGCCGGGGCGGCGGGCTGTCCTGTCCGGGAGTGCCGCCGCCCCGGGAGTGGTCAAGCTGCTCGTTGGGCCGCGCGTCGACGGGCGACGTACGCGGCGGGGGCGTCCGCGGGGACGCGTCGGAGGCGGCCGATGTCGATGGACTCCAGCTCTCCGGTGCGGATGAGGGCGAAGCATGTGGTCCGGCCGATGCGGAGTCGGCGGGCGGCCTCTTCCACCGTGAGGAGAACCAGCGTCGTGTCGTCGTCAGCGGTGGGTGTGACGGTGCCGTGTTCGTCCAAGGCTCACTCCTGTACGACTCAGTTCGTGGGCAGGTGCCGGGGACTTGGGGGGGGGCCGATAGCGAGAGTCCGCGTCTGTCCGAGGTGCGGATTTCTGCGTCACCTGCGTCATCTGCGTCATCCGTGGCTCTGACCAGCCATTTCGGGGTGACGCAGGACTCTGAGAGCGCGTCACCGGTGACGAAGAGCTTCGTCACCGGTGACGCAGATGACGCGGGGTGACGCAGCGATCGGCCGTCTGCGTCACCCCTGTTCCGGCTGGTCACGCACCGTTTGCGGGGCGTGGGTGACGCAGGTGACGCAGCGTCTTTCTACTTCGGACAGAGAGGGGTGGTGTCTGTTGTGATGCGCGGCTCGGAGCGTGAAGAAGGAGCCGCTTCGCGGCGCGACCTTCGCAGGGCGGCGGAGCCGCCGAACAGCAAGAGGAGCACGCGTTGCCGGGTGCTCCTCTTGCTTGTCCGGGCGGCCGTGGTGCCGCGCGGTCAGAAGGCCGCTTCCTGCTCGGGCGGAGACGGTGCGGCGGTCGGCCGCGCGATCTCGATGTAGCGGGAGGTCTTGGTGCGTCCCCAGTCGATGAGGACGCCCCGGGCCGCGAGGGTGGGCTGCAGGCGCTTGAGACGGTCCGAGAGCACCTTGCCGGTGGTCGGCCACCCTTTAGGCAGGGGGCGGAAGTCCTCGCCCGTGTAGAGGCCCGTGAGGCAGTGCAGCCATTCGGCGGACGTCATCCGCTGCTCGGCGCCCGGGGCGATGCCGGCGGCGTGCTTGAGCACGGTCTGCGCCAACAGGTCGCCCTCGATGACGTCGTCGTTGAGGTCGTCCAGGCTGGCCCGGTAGGCGGCGAGCGCCCCCAGACCGGTGGCCGCGTCGAGCTGCGCGCACAGGTGCGCGAAGTCGGCCATGCGCAGGTCGGTCGGGATGTCCGCCTCCGCCGCCCGCACCTGCACCGTGAGGTCCAGGAGCGAGCCGAGGATGACGGGCAGCACCTCGGCGAAGTCCGACCACAGTTCCGCCTCGGTGCGCCGCACGCGGGGGCGCTCCAGCCGCAGGGGCAAGAGCCGTTCGGCAAGGTCGGGCCGGATCACGCCCACATCGATGCCGGTCAGCAACAGGGGACGACGGTAGCCGACGCGGAACACGTCCCCGTCGGTGAACAGGGCCCGCTTAACGTTCTCCGCGCCGGTCACGATGCAGCACATCGCATCGGACAACTCCGGGGTCATGTGGGAGAGGTTGTCCAGGGCGGTGACCCATCCGGCCGCCACCGCCGTGATCAGGTTCTCCTCATCCTTCGGGGCCCGGCGCAGGTCCCCGGTCATGCCCTCGATGATCCGTACGAGCATCCGGCCCCCGGTGGACTTGCCCGCGCCCTGCGGGCCGGTCAGGAACGGGGCCGGGACGGGCACGGCCGGGCCCAGGCAGCCGATCAGCCACGCGATGGCCAGGCACTCCGTCTCGGCGGTGGCGAAGTTGCACAGCCGCATCAGCAGGTCGATGCCCTTGCCGTCGGTGTCCTTCACCGGCAGGGGCAGTTCCCCGGTGAGCTGGGTACGCCGCCAGGACACTTCCCGCGGGTCCGGGGTGCGGATGTCCCACCCGGTGGGGTGGATACGTACGGACTGCCCGTCGGCGCGGCCCAGGTCCAGCCACGTGGCCCCGTCGAATCCGGGGGCGACGCGGATGTGCACGGGCTGCACGTCCTCGGTCAGCGCCAGCGCTTCGATCAGGTCGAGCGCCTCTTTCATGGCGGTGCCGTTGAACACGCCCGCACCGTCGCGGAACAGGCCCACCATGAGTTCTTGGCGGTGGCTGCCGGTGGTGCCTTGGGAGCGGATCGGGCGGGCCACGGGGTGGCCGTTCCGCTGTGCGTACACGGTCCCGTCGGCGGTGCGGAAGTAGCGGAAGTGGGCTTGGGCGTAGTCGGTGATGATCTCGCGGGCCGGTGTCTTGTCGTCCTCGGACACGGCTACACCCCCAGGGCGGTGCGGGCGTTGGCCCACGCATCAGCGCAGTGCCGCGGGGACTCGCCCTTGGCCTGCGCGGCGGTGAACAGCCGCGCCACGTGGCCGTCGGTCAGGCAGCCGCACCGGCCGTGCACGGACAGCACCGCCAAGAACGTGCGATACACGGTCGTGTGGACCGCACAGGTGGCCTCGGTGATGCGCTGCACGGCCATGGCGATGCCGCGTTCCAGGTAGGCGGGCGTGCGATGCGGGCACGCCCCGCCGCCGGCGGGTGCGGGCACGGTCCGGACCGTGGCGGGCTTCTTCGCGGTCAGCGCGCGCACGGCGTCGGGCAGATCGGTCAGGGTGCCGGTCCCGGGGCCGAGCCACCGTGCGTAAGACATGAGCGACTTGAGGTCGACGCCCGGACGTACAGCGTTCGCGGACTGCATCGCGCCCCGGTAGATCCAGTGCTCCCCGCGCGTCGTCGGCACGGTCCGGGTGGCCGGCAGGGTCCGGCGGGCCCAGGCGACGGCCGCCGCGTTGTCCAGGTCGACCACCGTCAGCCCCGCCCCGCCGGGGTGGTAGCCGACGCAGACGGCTTGTCGCCATACCGCCGTCCAGGCCGCAGAGGCGATGACGCACGGGTCGGTGGTGGCGGCGGCCCAGGCGTGGCAGATGCCGGGGCACCGGCAGGGGCCCGCAGTCTTCATGTTCGGCCGGCCGCCGCAGGCGTTCTTGGCGCAGGTGCGGCAGTTGCCGAACGGTACCTTTCCCGCCCGCAGCGGCAGCACCGGCACACCGGCCCCCGCGAGGCCCAGCGCGGCACGCAGCAGATCATGCGCGCTCATGCCGCCCTCCCCGGCGCCCGGAAAACGCGGCCGGGATACGGCTCGCCGGAACGAGGTGGGTTGAGTCATGCTGGAGGTCTCCTGTTTCTGTCGAAGGGACGGAGAACCGGGGCGGTCGCGGTCTTTGGCGAGAGGCGACCGCCCCAGCCACGTCTAGGCGTGGAAGTGGTTGCGCTTGATGACGGCCTTGCGGATGTTGACCGTGGTTCCGCCGCTGTGGCCGCTCGTGCGGAAGACCTGCGTGGCGATCCAGCCGCCGAAGATGACGGCGGCGAGGATGATGAGCTTCGCGACCAGCGCGGTCAGGGCGGCGATGAACGAGGTGAGCAGCAGCAGACCGCCGCAGGCGGCGAGGAAGCCGACGCCCCCGAGGGCGACGTTCACCGCTGCGCGGGAGACGGCCGGCTTGGCGGCGAGCGGTTCGGGCTGGGCCGGTTCGATGGCGTAGCCGGTGACGATCCGGCCGTCCGGCAGGACCACGCTCGACACCGCCGGGACCGTGCCCGGCTGCATGGGTACGAGTGGTGCCGGCGTCATGGCGGCGGGGGTGATGGGGGTGGGCCGGTGGACCTTCACGGCCTGCTCGTCGGCCCCGAGGCGGGCGGGTTCGGGGTACATGCGGAATCCCTTCACGGGGGCGGGCGGGGAGGCAGAGACATCCCCTGCGGGGGTGCGTCTGGAGGGGGTTTCAGGGGTGCTGACCTGCGCGCCTCCCCGCCTCCCCGAAGCGGTGTTTTCGCTGATCAGCTCGGGGGAGGCGGTCCGGGGAGGCGGTTGGGGAGTTCTCCCCGTCTCCCCGGACCGGGAGGCGCTGCCTCCCCGGATCAGGAGACGGAAGCGGAATCGTCGTCCGCGCGGTCGGCGAGCGCGGCGTGAACGGCGTCGCGGCGTACGACCATGCGGCCGTGCGACTTGTACGGCTCCACCCCGTCCGCCTCCAGGACGCGCTTGAGGTCGGCGAAGGTCCACGAGCCGTAGGCGTCCGCGTTCAGCAGCGACAGCCGCTTGAGGATGTCGGCGGTCAGCGGGCGCTCGACATCGCCGATGGCGTCGGCGATGTCGGCCAGCGGATCACGCTCCTCGCCGCGCTCGACGGCGTGCAGCGTGGTCACGCCGTCGCGCAGCGCCTTGGCCCGGTCGGTGATGGCCACGGCCGCCTCATCATCGATGTAGTGCGTGCGCACGGTGAGGGATGACTGCCCGGCGGGGATGGTGATGCCGTCGGAGGCGACGACCAGGGTTCCCCGGTCCAGGCCCGGACGCAGCAGGTTGGGGGCGGCGCCGCCGTCGACGGCCTTGTCCCCCAGCGCCATGCGCGCCTGCGACTCCGTACCCAGCGCGAGGGAAGCCCGGGTGTGGGCCCCTTCGCGGACCAGCTTGGGCAGGTTCTCGTTGGTCGGGTCCTGAGTGCCCTGCCACATCAGCACGTTCACGGCACGCCCCTGGTTGTGGATCTTGCGGACGGCCATGAAGTACCGGGAGTTGGCCTTGGCGCCGCCGTAGGGACGCTTGTCCTCGTCCTTGGCCGGGCACATGAACGCCACCTGCGCCTCGTCCACCAGCACGATCAGCGGCGGGAAGACGGTGCCGGGAGGCGCCTGGATACGGCGGTTCATCTCGTCCACCGCGCCCTCGACCATCTCGGTGACCTGGATGACGTGCTCATCCGTCGGGCCCTGGATGAGGGTGGTGGCGAGCCCGTCGAACATGGCCCAGTCGCCCACGCCCTTCAGGTCGCCCATGAGGAACTGCACCGACCTGTCGAGCGCCAGCCACAGCGCCAGCGAACGCAGCGCCACGGTCTTGCCCTGGTTCGACAGACCCGTGATGAGCAGGTGCCGTTGGTAGAGGCTCAGGGCGGCGGCGTCCCCGCGCAGGTCCTGACCCCACGGCGCGCGGCCCTTGGCGTAGTCGGCGGTCAGCGTCTCGTCGGTGACCAGCGGGGACGGGCCGATCGGCTCGTCCAGGGCGCCGGAGTCGGCGATCCACAGCCGCACCGTACGGGCAGCCTGCGGGATGGTGATGAACACCTCGTGCTCGTGCCGGGTCAGGTTCTCCGCCAGCTTCCGGCGGCGCCCCTGCACCTCCACCGTCGACACCCCGGACGGCAGGGTCACATCGACTTCCACGCCGCATCCGGCGATGGTGATCGGTCCCAGCATGGAGGCGCCGGCGTCGCCCATTTCCTTGATGGCGTTGCGCAGCGCCGGAACCCCCAGGTCCCGCAGCGCCTTGACCACGATGGACGGGGTGATCGGCTCGCCCTCACCGGAGCGGGCGTTGGCGGGCAGCGCCCACTGGGGGGCGGCCTGCTGCTTACGGCCGACCGACCACAGCGCCAGCAGGGCCAGCAGCGGCCCGACCGTGAGCGCCGGGCCCCACACGATGCGCACGATGCGGATCAGCAGGGCGATGAAGTCGACCGTCGCCGACAGCGGCGTGATCACATCTCCGACGTGCTTGGTGTTCAGGGCCATGACGACGCCGAGCGCGACCAGCACGCCGATGCTCATGCCGGCGCCGACGGCGACGCCCTTGACGGCCTCCACCGGGGAGTGCAGCAGGTCCATGCGCCGGTGATGGCGGGCGGCGCGGAAGCGCTGCAACCGCTCCTCCCACTCCTCGGCCGCCTCCAGGTTCCCCGCGGCCTCGGCGGCGCGCAGCATCCGCTCGTAGCGGGCGCCGGTGCGGCCGTCCCAGGTGCGGCGGGCCACGATCCGCCCGCCGTTGACCGTGTAGAGGCCGTGCCGGGCCGCCGCGCGGACCGCCGCCCGTGTCCTGTCGTGGGTGACGGCCGTCTTGATCGCGTGCCCGGAGCGCACCCACAGCGGCACCGGGGGTGCCGGCGGCGCGTCCGGTACGACGGTCAGGGTGGTCACCGGCTCGTTCTCGTCGGGCAGAGGGGCGGGCTTGTGGAGCTGGACGACGTTCTCAGACATGCTGGAGCTCTCCTGACTGCCCCATCGGGGCGGGAGTAAGGGAGAGCCGGGGTGGCCGTGTCCGTGCAAAGAGGCGGCCACCCCGGCCAGTGAGCGAAAGGGGCCGGTCACCACCAGCCGGAGGACTTCTTCGCGGCCCTGGCGCGGGCCGCCTCGGTGATCAGGCGCTGCCGCTCGCCGTGCAGGGCGGTCAGCTCCGCGGTCAGCCGCATCTCGGCGGCGGACCCGGCCGCGTCCATCTGCTCCTCGGCGCCGCTGGTGTCGCGGCCGCGGGCGTAGCGGTAGGACCCGGCCGCCAGCGCGCGGGCCATGGCCCGGCGCTCACGCCCGTTCAGCGGCCACCGCTCCCCCCGGCGGAGGGCTTCGAGCTTCTTCGTCGTCGCCCGGATCTCACGGTCCAGGCGGCGGATGTCGGCGTTGCCCATCTCAAGTGCTCCCATCGGACCCATGCGGGCCGGGGTCGGCGCACGGCACGCAGGTGCCGAGCGAGGCGGGAATGACGTAGCCGGCATCCCGCCGGCAGCCGGGGCAGGTGCGGCGGGCACGCATCGCGGCGTCCAGCGCCGCCCGTCGGCCCGGCGTCATCGGCCTCACCGGCCGGGCCAGGTCGATGCGGTAGAGGTAGGCGACCAGCGGGCCCCGGCGGCGACGCGGGCGTTCGAGCTGCGCGGCCACCGGCTGACCGCCGGGCCGCAAGCCCCGGGCGCGGAGTTGGCGGCGGGTGGCGTAGCCGTCCGGGGCCAGGCGCCACCGGAAGACCGGCAGCGCCGCCATCAGGCGACCACGCGCTTCCAGGCGGCCCGCAGGCGGACCTCGGAGGCGGAGTGGCCGGCGGCGCGGAAGCGGGCGGCCAACTCGCGGTAGGACAGGGCCGGGACTTCGCTGTGCCGGATCTGGTCGACCAGCGCGTCCAGCGCCTCGTCGGTAAGCGCGGGCGCCGCCCCCGGCGCGAGCGCCGGCACCGGTTCGGTGGGGCCCCACACCGGCAGGTCCCAGCGGGGCGTGACACCGGGCGTGACAGGGGTCGTCACGCAGGTCAGCGCCCGTGCGGTGTCCTCGCCGTCGCGGGCCGTCTCCAGCGTCGACCACGCCTTGGAGAGGGTCTGTGCGGTCTTGGCCTGGACGCGTGCGACGCGGGCCCCAGCCTGCGTCACAGCCGTCAGCCGGGTCTCCTCGGTGACGGCTTGCGCCCGCAGCCGGGCGCGGGCCACGGCCGCCTCGTCGCGGGCTTCCTGCTGGATGCCGCGGATCGCTCCCAGCGCGCCCGGGGTGAGCGCGGTGCGCTCCCACAGGCCGTGCACCAGCCACAGTGCCTTGGCCGCAACCGGCAGCCATGCCACCGCCAGCCACGCCCCGGCGGGCTCCTCGGCGGTGAGCGCGTGGGCGACCAGGACGCCGGCTGCCAACAGGCCGAAGCACCAGCCGACGGCGGTCACCGCGCGGTTGTGGTCGCCCTGTGCGGCAAGGCGGCGTTCGTAGGCGAGGGTGGCCAGCCATCCGCCGTCGATGCCCAGGGCGACGGGCCACGGCACGGCCGTGCCCAGCCACATCACGACCACAGCCAGGGTGAGCACCATGGACACCGTCGTCATCGCCACGGCGGGAAGCACGGTCTTGGCCTTCATGCCGGCACCCCCGCTCGGGTCCGCACGGTGACGGCCGCGATCAGCAGGACCGGCGTGCTGTCGTCGTCGGGGTCAGCGCTGTCCTCGGTCCACGCCCACTCGGCACCGGGCCGCACCTCGTACCCGAGAGCGGCCAGCACCTCCCGCCGCTCAGCCACGGTCGGCACCGGACCCGCCTCAATCGCAGCGGTCGGCCAGTCGGCAGACCCCGGCACCACGACGTACAGGCGCCACGGTCCGCCGTCGCTCGACATCTGCGCCGTCAGCACGCTCATGCCGCCTCCCCCGCTTCCGGGAGGGCGGTGCGGGCGGCGCGCAGGAACGGCACGGTGCGGGTCAGGGCGTCGGCGTACAGGGCGTCCCAGGCGGCGATCTCGTCGCCGTTCTCGCCCATCGCCCGCAGGTCCGCGGCGATGTCGCGGGCCGCGTCCTCGCGGGCGCGGCGCTCGTCGGCCGTCTCCGGCCGCAGCGGGCCGCGGAACAGCTCGACGTCCAGGCCGGTCGGCCGCTCGTCGAAGCCGAACGCCAGCTCTTCGAGCTCGGTCTGGTTCACGAGCTGGTGATGGCCGATGTAGTTACGCATGGCAGAATTCCTGACATCGAAGGGATGCCGGGGCGGTCGCGGTCTTTGGCGAGAGGCGACCACCCCGGAAGACGAGAGTTGGCCCGCGGATGCGGGCCGGGTGCTAGCTGATCTGGACGTAGCCGCTGGTCACCCGGCGGCGGACGTTCAGGTGCGAGGCACCGGTGATGCGCGCGCACCCCGAGGTGGCGCTGACCGTCAGACGGCCGCTGGCCTGCGCCGTCGCGGCCATCTGGACGTTGCCGGAGGTGAGGTTCAGCCGGGCGGCGTGACCGCTGTACGCGCCGATGCTGAGGTTGCCGGAGGTCAGGTTCGCATCCAGCGGGCCGGTGACCTCGTGCACGATGACGCTGCCGCTGGTGACCGTGGCGTCCAGGTCACCAACCCGTTCCGCGGTCAGGGCCCCGGAGGTGCCGTCGTACTCCAGCCGGGCGAGCGTGCCCGTCACCACGGTGTCGGCGGTGTGCGTGCTGATCAGCGCAACCGACTTCGCGGGCAGGTGGACGGTGGCGGTGATGGGGGTGACCGCGTCGCCGGCCGGGCCGGTGGCGGTGACCTCGCGACCGTTGATGAAGACCCTGCCGCCGCTGTTGCCGGAGACGTAGACGTTGCCGCCGACGATCTGCACGCCGTTGCCGCCGGAGAACGTCATCGTGCTGCCGCCCATCCGGATGGTGGTGCCGCCCATGGCGCCGGCGATGTCCGGGACGCGGACCTTGAGGTTCTGCCCGTTCAGGCTCACGGCGGTGTCGCGGATCGCGTCGGCCGACGGGCCGGAGATGGCCTCGGTCGTCAGCACCACCCGCGCCTGCGTCAGCGCAGGGTCGACGGCGATGCGGATGCTGCCGGCGTTCATCGTCAGGTCCAGGGCGATCGGACCGAAGGTGTCGACGGGGATCGTGCGCTCGGTCATGGAAGAACTCCAGGTGTCGATGGGACGGTGAAGCGCCGGGGCGGTCGCGGTCCTTGGCGAGAGGCGACCGCCCCGAAGAAAACCCAGACCGCGAGTGCGGCGGGCGGTGGAGCGCTGGTGAATGCGTGCGCGGCTCCCCTCAGCGCTGCTCGTACGAGACGAGCAGCGGAGGCAACCGGCCGCAGCGGGAGAGCTGCGGAAAGGTCAGGTGGCGCTGTAGCGGCGAAGGTGGGGCACGCTCAGGCGTTGAAGGTGATGCCGTGGCTGCCGCCGGTGATGTGCACACCATCCACGCCCTCGTCACGGACGTTGGTGTTGTCGTACTTCGTGCCGGTGCTGGTGTTCTCGTACGTGTCACCGTCACCGGTGTGCACGGCGCCGGTGACGCCGTTGATGAAGGTGTTGTTGTCCTCGTTGCGCTTGCCCATGACAGCTCCTGTTGTTGTCCCGGCCGAACCGGACCGTCCGACCACCGCACCCCGCACGCACACAGCGTGTGGAGCACGGCGGCCGGAGGGTCAGGCGGCGGACTGCTGCGGTGTCCAGGGCAGCGGCAGCGCGTCATCGGCGACGCGCGGCACCACGTGAATGTGCAGGTGGAACACGGTCTGCGTGGCCTCAGCGCCCTTGGAGGTGATGAGGTTCAGCGAGCCGCCGACGCTGGCGGCGTACTCGGCGGCGCGGGTCATGGTCGCGCCGGTCACCGCGGGGTTCTCGGTCGCGTCGGCGACATGCACGGCCGGAATGACCAGGACATGGCCATCGGTGACCGGGCCGAGCGGCACGATCGCAATCGCGTCGTCCCAGCGGGCCACCACCGTGGCTGGCGCCTCGTCGGCGACGATGCGGCAGAAGATGCAGTTCGTGGAGCACTTCGACATGACGGAATCTCCTGTGGAGTCGGAAAGTGCAAGTCAGATGAGGTGGCACGAGCAGACGCGGCACCCCGCCGCCCGGCGTCGCCTGTGTGGCGGCCGGACGGAAGGGGCCGTGAGCACTGGCCGCTCAACCGCGCGGGAAGTTGGGGTGCGCGGGGGTGACGCGGCGGGCATGGCCTGCGCCGTGCCGGTCCAGCACGGGCGGCGCCCAGAACGTTCGTCGCATCGGAACCTCCCAGGTAGGAGGGGCAGTTGCGGGGTGTCTCCTTCGGGAACACGAGCTCCCGTTTCAGGCGTATGGAGACGTGACCTTTCGGTCTAGCCCTCCGGTTGACCAGGGGTCCGGGTCCCTCGGCCCGCTCTGTCCCGGGCCCCTTCGCGCACCACTGGCGGGAGCGACTCCCGCCATCTGGTGCGCACCAGTAGAGAACCATCTGGTGCGCACCAAAGTCAAGGGCATCCGCCGGATCGATCGGCGACCGCCCTCGGTGGCGCACCTCTAGAAGACCGGCCCAGATCAGTGATCCGGTAGCCAACAGGGCTTAACTCCGGCACTGTTAACCTCTGTTGACCTGCGGAAATATGCGGCATCCTGTGAAGGTCAATTACTTGCCCACGCCGGACGGTGAGCAGTGAGCACAGGACTTCGAAGCGCGCGATCTGCCCGAGGTTGGTCTCAGGAACGCCTCATCCGCGAGATCGAGCTGTACGCCCGAAAGCACGTCCTTGATGTCGCGTCGACAGCGAGCCTGCGCGTCTACGTCTCCGAGTGGGAGAACGGCAAGCGCGCCATATCCGACCGCTATGCGGCCATCCTCCGGCCACTTCTCGGAACGACGGACGCAGAGTTGAGGGATGCCCCGGCCCCCGCAGCGCCGGCCGTGGCCGACGGGTACGACGAACTTCTGCTCCGCATCGACTCTGCG
Organism: Streptomyces sp. NPDC059788; assembly: GCF_042732265.1. Taxonomy (NCBI): domain Bacteria; kingdom Bacillati; phylum Actinomycetota; class Actinomycetes; order Kitasatosporales; family Streptomycetaceae; genus Streptomyces; species Streptomyces sp. NPDC059788. The sequence continues at coordinate 60,131 of NZ_JBHWHY010000058.1, forward strand.
ACCAGCGTCAGCCCATCCATGGTCAAGGCGTTCTACGACCAGACGGAGCTATTCCGAACGATGGATCGAGAGAAGGGAGCCAGCCGCCTTATCGACCAGATGGCGGAACACCTGCGCACGCTCGAAGAAGCTCTGAACTTCGCGGTATTGCCAAGCACTCGCCAACCCGTGGCTCTCGCTCTGGCTGGCGCGTCCACGCTCGCAGCATGGCAGGCGCTCGATTCAGGAGCCGTCGAACGCGCATGGAGACACTACGAGCTCGCCAAGAGGGCCGCACGCGACGCCGACGCCCCGATGTACCTCGCCCACGCGATGGCAGAGCAGGCGTACGTACTGAGCGAGGCCGGGCGGTCCGCACTCGGCGTCTCCCTCGTTCGCGACGCACAGAACACCCTCGGGCAAGCCGGTTCACCCAGAATCCGGGCATGGCTACATGCCGCCGAAGCCGAGCTCTGTGCTCGTGCCGACATGCCCGACGATGCCCGCCGCGCACTTGACGCGGCAGACGCGACGATCCCGGCCGGGGAGGACGACCGTGACCCGGACATGCTGAGCATCTTCCTGAACGGTGCCCACCTCACGCGGTGGCGCGGGAACGTCCTGGCCATGCTGGGCGACGGCGAGGCGGTGGGCAGCCTGTACGAAGCTCTCGGCACCGCAGACCCAACGTTCGTGCGCGCGAAAGCAGGGCTGCACTGCGATCTAGTGCAAGCGCACCTGGCCCGTGCCGAGTACGACGACGCACAGACGCACCTGCGGCAGGCGCGCCTGCTCGCGAGCCGCACAGGGTCCGTGCGGCAACGCCGTCGTGTCGATCTCCTCAGTTCGAGGCTGTAGGACTTTGCTTCCGGCGGCTCGCCAGGATGTGGAGCAGTGCCACGAGCGTGCCGGAACCCATGAGGTCACCACGAGCCATCAGCGCGGGGATGTCCGCCAACGGAACCCATTCGATGTGGCCGGCCTCTTCGAGATCCGTGGGCGAGCCGACGCGCTCGGCCCCATGCGCAACGAAGATGTCGTGCGGTGAGTCGACCATGCCCACCATGGGTTGGTAGGTGACGACATGCTCCACAGACTTCGGGCGCCAGCCGGTTTCTTCCTCGACTTCCCGGACCGCCGTATCGGCCGAGCTTTCCCCCTCGTCCACGATCCCGCCGGGGAGCTCCCACCCGAACCGCTTGGGCACGAAGCGGTACCGCCACATCATGAGCACGCGGTCCTGGTCGTCCAACACAGCGACGATGGCCACGTGGTGAAGCCTCACGACGTGGTGCTCGAAGCGCTTCACGCCGGGCGGCTCAACGTCCCACAGGTCGAGTTTCACCCAGCGGTTGTCATAGACGGTCCGCTCACCGTGGATGCGCCAGGGCTCCAGCCCTTCCGGGGTCTCTACGCTCACGCCACCGGGCACGCGGTACGAGCTCCGACCGCGCACTTCAAGGGCACCCTCAGACACCAACCGAGCCAGCACCTGTCGGAGGGCAGTACGGCCAATGCCAAGCTGCTCCACGAGAGCACGCTCAGACGGCAGCTTGTCGCCAGGAGCAAGCTTGCCGGCCGCAAGCCACTCGTGAATCGTCTCGTAGACCTTGGTCGTCTTCGGTCCCATCCGGGGCACACCCTCCCTCTTGAGGTGGTGCGTACCAGCGTAACGGTCAGGGTTCACCCTGTGTCTCCCTCGTTGCGTCCAGTCCGCTCGTTGTCCTGACGGTCGTCTCCGTTCGTCGCACTTCGTCTGACCTGCCGCCCCCCACGAACTCATGGCCGCGCCATGCCGGAAGGCGACTTCAATGCGACGTGACGCCCAGGTGGGGCGCCGGCTGACCAGCTGGGCAAAGTGATCGCAGTTGGGCTCAGGCTCTGCCAAAGTGTGGCTACTGGGCCGACTTGGCCCTGACCGGCAGTAAAGGCAGGAGAGTTATGGCATACGAGGATGACCTCGAGTGGGACGATGTCGATGGCGAGGCTGACGACACCTCAGAGTCCGTCAGCTCAGAGGACGTCACACGCGCTGTTGTCACGGATACGGACTGGACCGCAGAAACCATCCTGAGTCAGCTGCGACGCGGGAACATTCAACTCAACCCTCGCTTCCAGCGGCGCGATGCCTGGACGAAACCCAGGAAGAGCCGATTCATCGAATCTCTCATCCTAGGCTTGCCTATCCCACAGATCGTTCTCGCGGAGGATAAGAATAGGCGCGGCAAGTTCATCGTTCTGGATGGGAAGCAACGGCTGCTCGCGTTGCGCCAATTCGCAGCAGGTTCTTCCTTTTCCGTATCAGACAGCGAGGAAGACTTTAAGGGCTTTTCCCTCACCGGCCTTGAGGTGCGCGAGGATCTGCGCCTCGCGACCTTGAAAAAGATGGAGAAGAACGACGAATACCTGGACGACCTGAACGCTTTTCTCAATGAAACGATCAGGACGGTCGTGGTCAGGCGCTGGCCGAATGAAGATTTCCTCAATCTGGTCTTCCTGCGATTGAACACGGGCAGCGTCAAGCTGTCGCCTCAGGAACTGCGTCAAGCCCTACACCCCGGCCCGTTCACTGACTATCTCGATGACGCCGCCTCTGGGAGTAAGTGGCTTCGTACGGCACTTCGAAACGAGAAGCCTGACTTCCGCATGCGGGACGTGGAGGTACTGCTCCGTTACTTCGGATTCCACTTTATGCTTGAGATGTACACGGGAAACCTCAAGAAGTTTCTCGACGACACAGTCAATTACCTAAATGCCGAGTGGGATAACAACGAGGAAGAGATCAGGGATTTCGGCACTGCATGCGATCGAGCAATCGAAACGACCTTCGAAATCTTCGGGGACAACGCGTTCTATCGATGGTCGAGCACTCGCTACGAGGGGCGCTTTAATCGCGCCGTGTTCGACATCATGACCTACTATTTCACCGAGGAGTCGATCGCCAAGCGGGCGGTGGAGCGAAAAGGCGCAGTTGAGGAGGCCTTCCAGGCCCTGTGTGACACGAACCCCAAGTTCGTAGAGTCAATTCAGACGACTACGAAGACCCCCTCTGCCACCCACCGCAGGTTGTCTCTTTGGGGCCAAGAACTAGCAGAGGCCATAGAGACGAAAATCGGCATTCCAACCCTGCAAAACAACCGGATTGCAGTTTAAAAGGCGATCATGATGACTTCCCTTCGGTTTCAGGAGTTGGAGACTCGGGTCGCGGATCTGGAGAAGTATTTAATCCCCTCTCCGTTCGACCCCATGGGGAGCTACGACGATGTCGTCTATGAACAGACACGAGCATTTCGGGTGCTCGTCCATGCAGAGTTCGAAGCGTTCATTGAAGACCGCGTCATTGAGGTAGTGAACGCAGCATTCTCTCGGTGGGAATATTCTGGAGCAATCTCCACAAGCCTTCTCTCCGTTGTGACCTACAAAGAGTCTTTCCACGCCATACCGGAATCTCTATCGGACGCCTCACAGAAGAAGAAGTACCCGGACTTGAAGACTAGGGTTGAGGCTGCAAAAAATGAGTTCAATCGGTACGTCAGAACCAAAAATCACGGCATAAAGGAGAAGAACGTTCTTCGACTGCTGATGCCTATAGGCGTCACCGAGAATGAAATAGACCCCGTGTGGCTCAACCTGACCGAAACTTGGGCAACGGCCCGGGGGGAGGTCGCACACAAATCGGCAAAGATGCAGGTCCGCCCAGACCCACAGAAAGAAGTTAAAACTGTGAGACAGGTGCTTGCCGGGTTTCGTGACGTGGACATTCTAATGACCAGGAAATAACGCCCGTCGACATGAACCGCCTCGGGCTGACTTCGAGGCGGTTACTGACCTTCAAAGCGTGATGTCTCAGGGGCTGACATTTGGTGGTCGCGGCGGTATGCCGTCTGCATGAGGTATGCGCAGGGTGGTGGGCTGAC
>NZ_JBHWHY010000059.1:0-62330 GCF_042732265.1 Streptomyces sp. NPDC059788
GTCCCGCATCATGCGGGACTGGGACACGGGCCTTTTCTTTCTCTCTGCCCGTCCGGCCCCTCAAAAGCAGGGCGATCCATCGTTCGAGTCCTTTGCCGGCTCGGCGGACTTATTCGTATGCGAGACGATGACCAATCATTCCCGACTGATTAGGGTGAGCCTATGACTCACAATGACAACGTTCACGACAACAGCACTCCCGGCGCCGAGCTCCCGAAGTTCCCCGTCAACGTCGTCCCGGCCGACCAGCTCAGGCGTGAGGACCTCGGCAAGATGCTGAAGCGCTATCGCCGTGGTGAGATCACGCCGCTGATCTTCGGCGACGACAACAAGCCCGAGGCCGCGATCATCCCTTTTGCTGCCCTCGTGCGCCTCATGAAGTACGACCACGCTGCTCACGTCCGTCAGGAGGCCGCCTTCCAGGCTGAGCTCTCCCGCCGTGTGCAGGAGTCCGATGCCTCCGGCGAGCCGGGCATGACCTTGGAAGAGCTCGGTGAGGAGCTCGGTGGGCCCGCACAGTCGATGATCCGCAGGGTGCGTGACGATGACGAATAGCCTCCGGATCAAGGTCTGTCTGAGTCCCGGAGCCCGCACCGACCTTCAGCGGCTCAACGAGCGAGCCCTCAAGGATCCGCACGGGAAAGAGGAGGCACTGCTGGAGGCGGCCATCGTGATGCTGCACCGACTGAACGGGCGTCGCCATCCCACGAAGCCTCTCGACCACAACCCGCACTTCGCCGATCTCTCCGATTGCGACGCGACCTACGTCGGGGCTGACCCCTACGAGAAGCCGCCGCTGCGGATCGTCTCCCGGGACATTCGGCCGAGCCGCCCCGACGGGATTACCCGCCGCGAGATCGTCGCGATCGGCGCTCGGCAGGACAGCAAGGTATACCGAGTCGCCGGCCAGCGCTTAGGCCGGCCCGTGGGCATCACCCTCGCAGAGCTGGCCGCGCAGCGTGAGCCGACCACAGGTCCCTCGCGATCCCATCAGCGCTCGGCCAACGGCTTCGATGCTCCATCCGAGAGTGAGCCCGACCTCGACTTCGGGTGACCTGTGGTCGGCGATTGAACCCTTCATTGAGGGCTTATCTCTGACTGGACGCAATGGCAGTACGATAGGGCTGAGTTGGTGACGATGTGCGAGTACGAGTCGGTAGCCCAGGTTGTTGCCCCTGAGGCCGATACCAGTCTGATGTGACCATGGACCGCCGCCGGGGGGTGAGCCCTCGCGGTGCCCTCCTCGTGCGATGCGGTATCGGGCTGGCCATCACCCTCGGCCTGGCCTATGCGATTTTCCACGTTGTCTTCCGCACCGGCGTGCTCGCCTCCGCGCTGGCCTGCGTCGGAGCCGTCAAGGACTTCATCGGCTGGGTGGCCGAGGATGCGGGGCGGGCCTGGAGCGCGCTGGAGGGCCTCATCGCCCCGCACATCAGGCTTGTACTGCCTGCCCTTCGAGGACCAGAAGTAAGGCAGACCCTTGAGGTCAAGACCATGCTCATGAGCGCCCGCGTCACCGTCGCCCTCAGCTTGACCGGCGGGCTCGGCCTTGCTTGTTCTGATCTTCGCCATCGCTGACGACTGAGGTCGTCCCGCCACGACAGAACCCCCGTGATGCCTGTGCATCGCGGGGGTTCTCTTTTTCTGCTGACTCCTCCACGCCTACGACGCGGCCCGCAGGTCACGATCTCCGATGGCGCTCTCGAACTGGTCGGCATCCTCGATCATCCCGTAAGTCTCCGGCTCTAACTCGTCCGTGTTGCCTGCGAGTCGGCGGTTGAAGCTGCTCGACGCGGAGAACTTCAGCACCGTGTAGTCGTCGACGTCGCTCTTGCCGAAGCGCACCTTGTGACCCTTGTGGTCCTGCCGGTAGAAGCGGCCGAAGCTCGTGAGCACGACCGTCTCCCCGCAGATGACCGCCCCTGTGAGTTCACGGAGCAACGACTCGTACACTTTGCTCACCGTCCGGACCGGCAACCCACTGCGAGTCGCGACCCGGGAGATGAATGCGCGTTTGCTCACACGCGGGTTCGTCGTCGTCTCCATACCCACACCTTGTCCTGTCGTCCGTCATGCCGCGGTTCTGCTTAGAAACCAGTCTATCGAAGGCAGCCGCGAGTCAAAAAGGCAGAACATGGCTTATCTATTGCCACTCGATGCGCTTGTTGTGGCCCATTCGACTAGGGCTCCAGGTCCGGCTCGATCTCTTCCCGGTCGTCCTTGGGTTCGTAGCCGACCGACTCGATGATCGACCGCGTGTTCGGATCCCGATACTGGTTCACGATCTTGTTGTGGGACTCCTCGAACCGCTGCTGCGCCGCCACGCGGTGGGCCGCGTCGAGCTTCGCGCCGATGTTGCGGTCCCCGAACTCCACCATCGAGCCCAGCAACGACTTCGCGCCCTGCTTGATCGCACCGATGTTCGGCTTGTTCTGGGCCCGCTGCTGCTCCCATCGGCTCCGGTCCTCGGGCGTGACATAGCCGAACATCCGCGCGAAGCGCGATCCGTACCTGACCTGCTGTCCCTCGTTCTGTTCCTGGCTCACTGACCTTCCTCCTGTTCCCCGTTCGCACTCTCGGATCGCCCTCAGGCGGGCTGGTAGTTCTCGGAGCCGGCCTCGGCGCCCGGGCCATCGCCCTGCGGGCCGGCCTCCTGCTCGCGTGACGGGCCCGCGGGGCGCGCCCGCGGCCTGAGCCGCTGTTCCTCGAAGAAGGCCCCCGGGTCGTCGACCGCGGTCTGCAGCGTCTGCTGCCAGTTCTCCCCGAGGCTCCGCTTCAGCTCGGCCCCGAGATCCGGGTACGTCTCGTTCACCGCTTCCATCGCGTCGACAAAGGCGTTGGAGTAGACCCGCTGCTGTTCCTCGGAGGCGAGGCCGTCGATGTCCATGCTCGCGATCATCACCTCGGACTGGTCCAGGCGGTGCTGGAGCATGCCGGGCAGCCCACTGGTGTCCAGCCCCTGCTTCTGTGCCGCGAAGCCGACCAGGTAGCCGAGCATGTTGCCTGCGTAGCCTCCCTGGTCGCCGCGGCCGAGCGCGTTGAGCATCGAGGTCTTCATCGTCTCGCCGAGCTGGACCTGATGGGCGTTCGCGTCCATGGGCCGGCGCAGCGTGAACATCCCGTCCTCGGGCAGGCGCTGGCCCAGCTGGTCGTCGAACTCTCCGCTCCAGACCGTGCGGACCCGGTCCGAGCCAGCGATCCGCTCCTCGTGTGCGGGAGCCTTGACGATCCGGCCATGGGCCACACCGTTGAACATCGTGCGCAGCTCGGGCTCGTACTCCATTCGCTCTCCGATGATCATCCTGGCGCGCTGGACGACCTCCTGGCGCTCCAGGCCGTCCTCGCCCATCTGCTCGTGCAGGCGCTTGCGCATCGCCATGTAGCTGTCGCGGATCAGGCCGGCGTCCGCACCCGGCTCCCGCATCTTCCAGAAGGCGTTCTCCATGAGCGCGACCTCGGTCATGGCCGCCGAGTCCGGGGTGTACATTTCCCGGTGGCCGCGTTCGCGGTGCTGCATGGCGTCGAAGCGCTTTTGCCACTTTTTCGTCAGGTGATCACGCGGATCGGTGCTGCCGATGAGGCGCTCGTGCCGGGCGCCGCTCGGCACATCCTTGAAGATCCGCTGCCGGTGCGAGATGCCGCTCTCGGCGGCGGCGACCATGCCGCGGGTCCGGCTGTCGATGCGCTCCTGGATCTTGTCCTTGAGGGGCTGGAGGTAGCTGTCCATCTCCCTCTTGAAGTCCGGGGCGAGCATCCGCATCGCCATCACCATGCCGACGGCCTGGACGACCGAGTTGGCGTTGACCCCGCGTGAGAGCGGCTTGAGGCACGACTGCATCATCATCTGCATGTAGACGTGGTGCATGACGCTGAGCTCCTGCGTCCGCTCGTCGTCATTGAAGCCGGGTACCAGCAGCTTTGAGTCCCGCAGGGAGGCCATGTACTTCTCACCAGCCAGCCGCGTCTCCGCCCGGAGCTTGAGCAGCTGCTCGCGCTGGTCCAGGACTTCGCCCTCCTCTGCGGCACGATCGAGGTCGATCCAGTGCTCCGCATCCCGGTCGGCCATCCGCTCCCGGGTCTTCTGGCCGAAGTATCCTCGGGTCCTGTCCCGGAGCCGCTCGCGCCAGGCGCGCGAGCCGTCGTCCTCCGGTCCCGGCTCCTCGATCACCTCGGTGTCGATCGGCTCGTCTGAGCGCGAGTCCCAGTGGGCGTGAGCGCCGCCCTGAGGCTCGTCGGCCTGCTGCCGGTCGTCGTCCACCGGGAGCTCCTTGGTCGCGCGCCGGCGACCCGCGAATTCCGTTCCCAGTTTCTTGTGCTGCGCCATCTCAGTACCCCACCCCGTAGCCGTCGTCGTTGCCCTGCTGCTCGATCTCGATGCTCGGTGTGTAGAGCGGGCGCGATGCGCCGACGCCCACGGCGTGCGCCGAGCGGCGGTGCGAGCCGCGGATCCGGGAGGCCCCCGCGTCCTGGGAGATCACATCGTGCTTGACCACCGAGTCGTCGACGGCGATCGCGGCGCTGTCCGGGCTGCGCGCTTCCGTGGACCCAAGCTGATCGAGTTGCCGGGACGTCTCCGCCCGGGCCTTTTGGGTGCCCGAGGACGCGAACTGCTCGTTCTTCTCGCCGTCGTAGACGCTCTCGCGGTTCTTGGCCGCCTGCACGAGCGCATCGAAGTCACCGCCGTAAGCCATGCGATCCATCACGGTGCCAGCCAGCGACGGGTCGTCCTCCAGGTTGCGGATGAGCCCGGTCTTCGGGTCCTCCAGGGCGCTGGCCACGCGGGCCACGTAGTCCGGGTTGACCGTGACGTTGAACCCGTCCTTGGCCTCGTAAAACTCCGTGAACTGCTGCTCCCACTCCTCAGCCGTGGCCTGGAGGGGCTCACCGTCGACGAAGGCCGTGCGCCACTGGCCCGGGCCGACGTGCTCGATGCTGCGGCCCCTCCAGAGCTCGCGGCCGGGGCCCTGGAGCATCTCGTACTTGTGCCGGGCCTCAGCCGCGTCGTGCTTGGCCTGCAGAATGCTCTGCGTCACCGGGTAGGTGACTTCCAGGACCGCCTTGAGGTCTTCGCCGCGCAGCGCTCGCACAGCACGCTGGCTGAACGAGCCGCCCAGTCCGGTGCCGTGGGCCTTGATTGCCGTGGCGAACATCGAGGCCTCCTGGTCGGCCTGCGTGATGCCGGGCGTGCCCTGCGCATCGCCCAGGTTCCGGGCGTAGTCGGCCAGCTTCTTCTCGCTGCCCTTCGCCCCGGTCTCGACGCAGACTTCGCGCACGCTCTGCAGGTGCGCCTCGCGGTCCGAGAACGTCAGTGCAGCGCCGAACTCGCCGCGCTGCGCCTGGCGGTAGAGCGCGCTCAGTTCCTCCGCCACGACCTGCTGGCCGAGCCAGATGTCCGCTGGCGACTCTGTACCGGTGCGCGCCTGCATCCGGAGCCGGTTCGCCTCGCGCCGCGAGCTCTCCAGCTCGTCGGCCAGAGCCGCGTCCTTGGAGAGGGCGACCTGGGTGTCCAGCGAGACCTGCATGGCCAGTGGATGCGAGCCGTCGCCCTTGACCACGCCGGTGTCCAGCAGGTTGGCCGGCACCGAGAGCTTCGCCAGGGCCTCCTGCTTGGCGGCCTCGCTGTGCAGCTTGACCACGGCGACGGCGTCGCCGTCGAAGTCGCCGTCGAAGCACTGGTCCATCACGGGGTTGATCGCGGCACCGGTGAGCCGGTCGTCGATTGCGACCCGCATGTAGCGCACGCCGGCGTCACGGAGCACCGGGTCGCGCCACACCAGCGCGTGGTCGCCTTCGGCCAGCCCCAACTGCCCGGCCTTGACGGAGCTGAGCGCGACCTGGTCCACGTCCAGCCTCGGGTCCGCGGTCCACACCATCGTTGCCGAGTCGGTCAGCCGTGAGGCCATCAGCCCGGTCTTGAAGATGTTGTTCTTGCCCGTGAGCACCCGGTTCTGCACGTCGGTCGTGATCACCTCGAAGGCGCGCTGGGCGCGCGAGACGGATTCGCTCATGCCGCGACGCACCTGGGCGCGCTTCTCGGCGGACAGGCCCTGGCCGCCCAGCTGCTCGGCCATGTAGCGGTAGCGGCAGGCCTCCACGAAGACGTCCTGGTAGCTGCGGGTGTAGTCGTGCGTGACGGAGGACCCGTCCTCGAACTCCTGGCCGCTGCGCAGATGCGAGGACATCACCGGCAGCTTCCAGGAGGCGGCGCTTACTGTCTCGGTCTGCTCGCCGGTCGGGTACGTGAGCGGGAACGGGATCTCCATGTCGCCGCCGCGGTTGCCGATGAGGTCGCCGAAGGACTTGCGCATCGCCGTGGTATTCAGCCCCGGGGGCTGACCCTGCTTGCGCGGCTGGGTGCGCAGGAGCGCGGGCATCGGGATGAACCGGCGCTCGGGGCGCTCGTCGACGTCCTCAGCCTTGCCGACCACGCGTAGCGTGCCATCGGCCTCCATGTCCAGACCGGTGACCAGCAGGTACTCCCGCAGGTTCGACTCGGCCCCGCTGTTGTGGCCGTAGAATTCGCGCATGATCGCAGGGCAGTCCTGCGACTGCAGCGCCCAGGCCAGCTGTGAGGAGGCCTTGCGGCCCTTGCCGGCGCGCACCTGCTCGTCGTCGTAGATCTTGGTCTTCTCGTCGACGGCCATGTGTGTGACGACGAAGCGCATCTGACCGATGCCACCCGGCGTCACCGTAGCCAGATCAGTCACGGTGCGCCCGTCGGGGTCTTCGGCCTCGACGCGCTCGCGCAGATCGGAGACCGAGCTGCTCATGAGCTCACGTGCCGAACCGGCGTTGCGCCGGGAGATCAGCGAGAACGGGCTCATCACCACGTCCATCTCCGGGTTCGCCCTGAACCAGGACACCTCCTGGTTCAGCCCCTGCCGCTCAGCCTCGTCCCACGGCATCGCACGATCGATGATCAGCGAGATGACGCCCTTGTTGCCGTGCAGGTCGGAGATCTTGTCGCCGACCACGAGGTCACGCAGCTGGCCGCCGGCGCCGCGGATCTGGTGCTCCCGGGCGAACTCGGTGCTGACCACGATCGGGTCGTCCGCCGTCCACCCGCCGAAGGTCATCAGCGCGGTGCCCACGGGCTTGGTCACCTCCGCCGACTGCATGATCGTCGAGGCCGTCATCTGCTGGCGGTCGAACGGGTCGTATTGGAGCGACCGGAGTTCCGGGAGGGTCATGAGCGGCGCACGCTGCCCGGCCACGCTCGCATCGCCCGGCACGATCCGGCCGTCGGCGTCGACCTGCGCCTGGGCGGTCAGGTAGCGCACGATGCCCTGGTTGGTCGCGCCTCCGGTCATCACCGGGTCGAAGTAGCCTCCGGGGGCCTGGACGCCGTCCTTGCCGGTGCCCGTCAGCACCGTCATGTTGCGCCCGCCGGTGAGCCGCCAGGCGTCGAAGCGGTTGTCGTCGGCCGGGTCGGTGCGGTCACGCTGGGCCCGGTACTCGGCGTAGATCGTCGAGCCTGCCTTGATCTCGTTGGAGTAGCGCACCCGGCGCGCCTCGGTCTGCAAGATCGCGGCCGTCCACTCGTCCAGGTGCTCGGTGATCTCTCCGGTGGACTCGTCGAGCTGGTTCGCGGTGGCGCGCTCGATGAAGTCGACCGGGTGCTTCGTGCCGTACAGCTGCGAGTAGACCGCGTTGAGCGATGAGGGCTCGCCGGTCTCGCTGCGCCCGGCGGTGAGGTCACCTGCGATCTGGTACTGGATGCGCTCGTGCATGAGCTGCTCGTAGCCGCGCAGACGCGTACGCTCCTCGACGGACGCCGGAGCCTCGCCCGGCATCTGGGCCGCGATCGTGGCCTCGTAGCCCGGCACGATGAGCGCGTTCTGCCCGCTGGCGAAGGCAGTGGTGATCTCACCATGCTCGCCGACGTCGAAAACCTGGCCGATCTCACCGGAGACCGGCGTCCCCGTGCCGTCGCGGCGCAGCTTCTCGCCGCTCCATCGGATAACGCCCCGCTCGTCGACGAGGATCTCGGAGACCGTCGCCGCATTGCGCTCGATGCTTTCGCGCACGGTGTCCCCGATGCGCCGCATGAACGCGGACCCGTGTTCGGCGATCGGCACGCAGCGGTCGGGGCTGAAGCGGACGAGCCGGTCCTTGAACCGGGTCGTCTGGAAGGTCGAGCCCATCATCTCCTCGGGGGGGACGCCGCAACGGCGCAGCGCCGAGGCCAGGTTGTCGAGATTCGACCACTGCCCAGTGGGGCTGGTCATGTACCGGGCGACCCGGTCCGGGGCGAAGCGCTGGTCGACCCACTCGCCGTCGACGTCGTGGGGCTCCGCCTCCCAGGTTCCGATGAGCTCGAAGGGGACATCCTCGGCGTGCTGCCGGACCTTCTCGACGGCGGTGCCGCCGTAGACGAGATTGCCCAGCTCGGGCACCTCGTAGGCCTGCAGTTCGCCGATCTCCTCCAGGCGCTCCCGGTACATCTCCTCGGTCGCGCCCGGGCGCAGCAGATTGCTGTGCGCACCGGTGAGCACATCCCAGTACGAGCGCTGGATCGCGGCGACCTCGGCGTCGGGCGAGTACTCCGGCGGCTCGATCGCGTCCACCTGGCCGCCGGTTCGCTCCAGCTCGGCCGCGGCGCTGGCGATCAGGTCCTCGACGCCGAGGGCTGCCTGCAGGTTCTCCCGCGCGCTCTCGACTGCGGCCTTCGCGTACGCCTCGGCCGGCTCGGCGTCGACGAAGAAGGTCGGCAGGGACCGGTTCTTCGCGTCCCGGCGCAGCATCACCTTCGCCCCGGGCCGGGGTCCCGCCTCGCCGGGGGCCACGTAGTCGCCGACCACGAACATCGACTCGCGGTCGACGTGGTAGCTGTCGGGCACGTCCACGACAGTGCGGCCACGGCCGCGCTCGTGGTGCGTTGTGCCGGTCTCGCCGACGGCGTGCCCCGGGAGGTCGGTGCGCTCGACGCGGTGGCCCTGGGCGAAGCGCAGCAGCTGCACAGCCTCGGCCGGCGAGGGGGAGTGGACCGCCACGCCGCCGGGGACCCGGTAGTTCGTGGAGTAGCGCAGCACGGTGCCGTTGTCGTAGATCCGGACTCCGGCGTACTCCTCCTGGCGCGCGTCGGTGAGGCGGACCTCCATGCCTGTCCCGGCGATCTTGGCCTTGATCTGGCCGGGCTCGCGATCGCGCATCACGTGGTAGGACACGCCCTGGGCCTTCAGTTCTTCGAGCAGTGCCGCCGAGCGCGCCGCGGCGCGCCGGGACATGAAGCGGTTGCGGTCCACGCGCCCCGTCTGCGGATCCCGGCCGCCGTCGATGACCCACTCGCGGACCTGGTCGTACTCCTGTTGGCTCATCTTGTCCATCAGAGCAGTGAGCCCGGCGGCGTCGTCGTTCGTCATCGCTCGGCCGGCCTCGAAAGGCTTGCCCTCGTCGTCGATGCGCCAGAGCACCATGTTTCCGCGCCGCGGGTCGGCCAGGGTCTCCACCGCACCGCCGGCCACGCGTCCGATCGTCTCGTCCGGCAGGTACACCAGCGCAGTCCCGGCGCGCTTCACAGTCGCGCGTTCGGACCAGTCGGGGTCATAGGGGCTGATCGGCAGCCGGGCCGACTTCGGGGCGACCTGGGCACCGACGCCGGTGGCACGGGTGAACTCCCGCTGCGACTGCTGGTAGCGCTCGTTCTGCGGGGAATGATCACCGAACTGCGGCTCGTAGCCGGACACCCGCTCACCGAATGCCTGGTCGATGGCGGTGAGGCAGTCGGTGACGCCCAACCGTGAGTCGGCCAGCGCGGTGCCCCGCTGGCCGAGGATCTCGTCGATCCGGGCGCGGATCGCCTTGGCCTGGGAGATCGGAATGACCTGTCCGGTCTGCTCCCGGGCCTGCTCGACTGCCTTGTAGTAGACGTACTCGTAGAAGTACCTGCGCAGCCCGTGTGCCTTCTGCATAGTCAATCGGCCACCTATGAGACTCGGGGTTACATAAGCATTTATAGACCTTACCCCGCTTATCGAAAGGAAGCGAAAGGCCATTCAGAAAGGTCAGTGCCGAAGCTGTCTCTCTGAGTCGAGAGACGGCTTCGGCGCTGACCGTGGTCCTTGCCTGGACCCCAAGCGGCCTTCGGCTACTTCGAGTTCATCTCGATGGCCATGGCCCGGTCGAACCAGCCGCCGGCCAGCACCTCCCAGCTCGGCAGCGAGGCCAGGTACTGGTAGAAGGCCGAGTGGACCGTCACCGTCGCCAGCGACTTCAGGTCCTCCGCGGTGACGTCCTCCTCGGCGAACACCCGCGCTTTCTTGTCATTCACGTGGCCGTTGATCCGGCGGGCCGCATTGGTGTACGCGTCCGAGCGGATCTGGCTGATGTACGTCTGAGACCCATCGGCGCTGCGCAGCTCGCCGTCGCCGCCGACTGAGAAGTGCTCGCGATCCTGTTCCAACTCAGTCTGCGCCGACTTGTAGGCCTCACCGATCTCGATGTCCAGGCTTTTGACCTTCGCCGAGCCGTCGGGATTGACCAGCATCTCCTTGCTGATCGTCCCCTCGGCGTAGAGCAGACGCTGCCGCTCGACGCTGGCCGCCCGACTCTCGGCGACTGCAACCCCGACCTCGACGTTTTCGATGAACTGGTCCTCGTCGAACATGCTCATCCCCTCGTACGCGTCGGGGTCGACAACCACCGGAGTGTTGGGGTCCTGGCCCTCGTCGACCGTGGTCATCGTCGTGATGACCGCCATGACCTCGTCGGCGTAGACATCCGGGTCCAGGCGCTCGATGTCGACCTCCTGGTAGCCGTAGATCTCCTTGTACTGCGCCTTCGCGTCCGCGGCCTTGACCGCCTGCCGCATGCGCTTCTCCAGCATCTTCACGAAGTCCGGCTGATTCATCCGCACGTCGAAGTCCATGGCACTGGACAGCGTCGGGATCGTCTGCAGCGAGTACGTATGCCCCGGATGCTTGATCGTGTTCCCCAGCAGCCGGAACGACATGGGCAGGACCGTCTGGTTGCGGTTCCAGATCGGCGCATCCCCGGCCCGGAAGACGATCGAATTGCGCGGCGAGAGGAATGCCATGTCGTTGTAGCTGATCAGCGGCTCCTCCTTGGTGTTCATCGTGTAGGAGACCCGGCCCTCGGTCTTGCCGCCGATGACCTTGTCGAGATCCTGACTGATCTGCTTGCTGTCCCTGTACGACCGGTGCGTCAGGCCGCTCATCTTCTCCAGAGTCTCGATCATCGAATCGTCCGTGGACTTCAAGAAGACGATGTTCGAGGTGTTGCCCTGCACGATTTTGTCGACGCTCTCGCCGTAGACGTCGCGCAGCTGCTGCAGGGTCTGCAGGATGAGCGTGAACTGCTGCTCCTGGCCCAGGCCGATGGAGAGCATTGTCTCGAAGCCGTCGATGCCCTTGCCCTCCGACTGCAGGTTGCCGAGCTCGTCGAGCATGTACCGCGTACGGTAGAGAGGCTTCTGGTTCGACTTCGTCATGTACGCCTGGTCGGCGCTCACGTCGAACAGCTGCTTGACCAGGATCATGATCAGCTTCGCGTACTTCATCAGGTGAGGCGGAGTCACCAGGAACAGCGCCTTTAAGGACTCTGAGTAGCGCGACACTGTCTGCGTGATCGCCCGTGCCTGATACGAGACCTTCTCCGGGTTGCCGCCGCCGGAGAAGTCGAGTCGCGTGTCCGGGTAGAGCGTGTCCCCGGCCTGGAAGGACAGGATCTTCCCGTCCCGAGTGCCGCCCTCACGCACTGGCTTCAACTCACGCATCACGCCGTTCTTCACGATCTTCTTGCCCGTCACCGGCTCAACCACGTAGTGCCGGCCGTTGAGCGAGACCTGGTAGTTCTTCGTGAAGCTGAAGTAGAAGGTGCGCACCAGCATCTTCGTCTGCGGGTTGACCAGCTCCAGCTTGAGCCAGGCTTCGTCGCCAGGGAACTTGCCCTCGAAGTTGTACCGGGCCCAGCCTTCGCGGCCGACGATCTCCTCGTGCTCGAAGTCCTCGCCGAGGCTCTTCGTGAACATCGGGTCCGCGTAGGCTGCCCATACGGCCTGCTGACCGACGAGGTGGTCGCGCTTGACGTAGTTCGGCGAGAAGCGCACACCGAGGCGACGCGGGAAGCTCAGGCCGGCCAGGTCGGTGTTCTGCGAAGGCTTGCCCGAGGTCAGCGTCGAGATCGTGGGGTCGGTGAAGAACGACATGGCGGTGATCGCGATGCCGTACACCGAAGCCAGCATCTTCTCCGCCCCGGCCATCGAGCGCAGCGCGTTGTGGGCGTTGCCCACCAACGTGCGCATGTTGTTGCGGGGCAGCTCCTCGCTCGCGTTGAAGTACAGGCTGAGCATGTCCTGATCGGCCTTGCCCTCCCACATGAAAGCCTGGACCGCCGCCTTCTCCTGCTCCTCGACCAGGGCGTCCTCGTTGTTCTCGAACTCGCCGGCCTTGACCCGCTTCTCCAGCTCGGCCTCAGGGTTCTTGATCTTCTTCGAGCTCATCTGCACAAAGAGCTGGTAGCAGTTGTAGAGCGTGACCTTGCCCCAGAGGTCATCGAGCTTCTGCTCCAGCAGCGCCGGATCCATGTTCAGCGCGGCTGCGGCGCTGCGCAGCTCCCGCTCCTCCTCCAGGTAGAAATCAATGAGTCCGTAGGCCGCGCGCTTGAAGGCGTTGTTGGCGGCATTGGGCCAGACCGGGTCCTCACCGCCGTCGAGCGGAAAGAAGATTCCGGCGATGTTCTCCACGTACAGGGCGCACTTGGTGAAGTTGCCCTCGCGCGCCGCGTCGGCCGCCAGCCCCAGGGGATTGTAGATGTCGGTCTTCATGGAGTTGATCAGATTGAACTGCACCGGCTCGAACCCGCGGGTGACCAGAGGAACGTAGTTCTTCACCAACAACTCGCCCTTGGGATCGTTGATGACCACGTTCGAGGGCTTCTTCTCCCGCGACCACATGTCGATGATCGGCTCGATGTACGTCTGGCCCTTACCTGCACGGGTAATGGCCAGCACCATCGTGTTCACCGGCGCGGTATCGACCACATACGCCCCGGCGGGGCGCTGGACCTCGTACGCCGGGAACGTCCAGTCCTCCTTGATCAGGGCAGCGACGGTCTTGTACTTGTCCGACCCGAAGCCGAGCTTGTCCCGGTTCTTGCCGTCCGGGTTGTACGGAATCAGCGTCGTGTCGTACTTCTGCCACAGGGTCTTGTCATCGGGAAGCCCGGATGCCTCGAACAGCTCGTCGCCGAAGTCTTCGTCGATAATCGGCAGGGTCTGCGTCAGCGGATTGCCCTCGTCATCATCCATGACCTCACCGACGTAATAGACAAAGTTTCCCTCCGCATCGATGACGTCTTTCGTGGCGCGCTGGGCGACCTCCACGGTGCCCAGGCCCTTCCTCTTGAGCATCATGTGGCTGAGCATCGAGCTGACCTGCACGCTTGAGTGAGCACCGGCGTCAGGGAACCAGTCATAGTTCTGCTGGACCTCTTCCGGCAGGGCGATGTGCTGGTCGTTGTGGTACTGGTTGATGTCGCTCGTGGTGTTCATCAAATTCGCCGCGGCGACCTTCCGCGAGAACCACGTGCCGATGATGAGGGCGACCATCAGCCCCGAGCCGAGCGTGATGAAGAGCTTGACCCCCGAGACGTCGGCCAGCTGCTCGCGGACTGTCGTCGCGCTGTTCTTGGGCTCAGACGGCCTCTCGGCGTTGGGCTTGCCGTCCTTCGCCGCGGTGTACCAGCTGGGGACCGGAACAGCATCAGCGTTGGGGTAACACTTCGCCTTCACGTCCGGGTTGCCGTCCTTGGCCAGGGGGCGGTAGCACTTCACGACCGAGCCGCCCTTGCCTGTCGTGGTGTCCTGGACGTAGTACGCGCTCGGCTCGCCGCTGCCGTTGCCGGGCGTGCTCTGGCCCACGGACGCGCTCACCGAGAGCACCCCCGTGGCGATGACCGAGTAGAGGAGCCAGGCGACGATTGCCACCAGTACGCCGATGACCACCGCGGCGATGATGCCCGGGGTCGTCGACCTCCGGGACCGGAGTTCGCTGCGGTCCAGTTGCTGGTTGTCGTAGACGTCTCGGTTCGCCAGCGTCTCGCCGGGCGTCCGCGCCGAGATCTTATCCCAGCTGCTCGCCTTCGGTCGTGTCGCCTTTTGCCTGTTCGTGGCCATCGTGATTCCTTACCCCCGAGCCTCGCTCGTTTTGTTGTCCTGCTGTCCAGTGCGCCTACCTGCGCAGACGACGGCGGCGCATGGGGAACGCGCCCCATGCGCCGCCAGATCACCCCGTCGGTCATAACCGGATCGCTCAACGGGTCAAGACCACCCCGACGATGAAGCCGGCCACGCCCATGAGGAGCGAGAGCGTGACGATCATGACGACGAGGATCTTGTTCGAGCGGCTCTGTATCTCGGATGCCCGCGCCATGTCGTTGGTGCGGGCCTCCTTGTCGGCCTGCAGCTCTGCCAGGCGCGCGTCATACCGCTTGGCCACTGAATCCTCGACCGTCGACAGCTGCTGGTGCAGATCGGTGTTGTGTGCCGCCTGGGAGTTGGCCTTCTGCTTCTCCAGGTCGAGGTTGTGCTGCCACTCGGCGTCCCGAGCTGTCATCTGCGTGATGGCGTCCTTGCGGTTGCGTTCGAGCTCGTCCTCCATCCGGCGGATCCGGTCGGCGTGCTCAGAGCGCACTGACGCCAGGAGGTCCTGCTGCTCCCGACGCAGGACGCCGATCTCGTCCGTGGTCCGCAGGTGCTCGGCCAGCGCCTCGGACTGGGCGATGTCGGCCTTGCGGTTGTCATCGACGATCCGCTGAATCTCGGACTTCCACTGATTCAGACGCTCTTCCTCTGCCGCCAGGTACTCCGACTGCCGTTCGGCCAGTACCTCGAAGATGCGTGTCTGCCCGGTCTGCATCTTCAGTGTCGCGTCCGAACGCCGGACCCGCAGGATCTCCTGCTGGTTGTGCGCGTGGGTATCCTCGATGTCCCGCTCGATCTCGGCGACGGAGTCGAGCTGCTGACGCTCCATCTTCGAGCGGTTGCGCTCCTTGTACTGCAGTTCCGCTGAGAGTGCCGCCTGCTGAGCCGCCTTGGCGGCCTGCGATTCGTAGTCCTTGGTGATCTCCGCCCGGCGGGTCCGGATCTTTTCGTCTTTCTCCGCCCGCCGCTGCTGGTGCTCGGCCTCGGCGGCGTCCTTCAGCCGCTTGTACCGGGAGCCCGCACGGTCGGTGGCCACATCACGGATGACCTGCTCGGTGTGCGCCGACATGAGGTTGACGTAGAGCGCACGCAGCGCGTCCTCGTGCGCGTAGCGCAACTGCGTCAGATCCGCGTTGGCCTGCCGATTGAGCTGGGCGACCTGGTCCCCAAGCCACTCGGATGTGCCCTCGGGCACGGCGATCTGCACGATGGGTGCGCCGATGGCGAAGGTCGCGTTGAACTCATTGAGCTGGACGTTCAGGTCCAGTTCCTCGGAGAGGAACCGACGGGCGATCACCTCGCGCACCTGACCCTGATCCAGCAACACGGTGTCACCGGTCTGCGCCGGCGAGTCCTCCTGGTAACTGTCCTCGATGCCGTAGCCGGCGTCGCTCTCGTCGAAACCCTCGTAGCCGGCCGCCTCGTCGCGGGCGTAGTCCGGTGCTGACTCGACCGGAGCGGTGCCCGTGTCATCCTCGTCGAACATGGGGGCGTCCGGCTGTTCATTGTCGTCAACGACATCGCTGAAGAGCGGCTCGTCCTCCAGGCCCTCCTCCGCACCTTCGTTGCCGGGGATCTCGTCGAAGATGGCATCCCCCTCGTCTTCTCCGAGGACTGCGGGGGAAAGTTCAGTGGCTCCAGCCTCGGCGACCAGGCCGCTGTGCTCTTGCCATGCCTTCTTGCCTACGGCTTCTTCGAGGCTCGTGCTACCTGCGGCGACCAAGCACGCCTGCATGAAGGTTGCATCATTCACCAGATCGACGAGTAGATCGCCGCTGGGCTTCTGCCACACCACGGCCCAGGCGTACTTGGCACCAGCGAGCAGCGAGTACTCCTCCATGCGCGCGAGAGTCTCCTCGGTGGGAATGATGCCGAAGACCTCCTCTTCGAGCATCTCCGCCGTGGCCACCGTGCGGATCTGGTCGGAGCTGATGAGCTCGATGATCGAACCCTTCGCCTCGTCCCGGCCGTGCCGTTTGCTCAAGCCGCCGATCTCGTTGGCTGCAAGCACGAGCATCACCCAGGCCGTACCGCTGGGAAAGGCGAACTGTGTGTTCGACCTCAGCAGCTCCACCGCCGCCGGGATCGCCGTCTCTCTCACCACGGAGGTCAGAAGCTCGTCGGGCTTCCTTTTCCGTTCCTTCTTCTGGCCGGCCGCAGTCGTTCCCAGAAAGCCCATTGATGATGTTCCTTTTGTTAGTAGGACTCGGCTTGCCTGGCCTATGAGTAGCGTATTGCCTCCGAATTGGAGTGGACAGTAATGGGATGTGAAAGGCTATCGACGCGCGAGTCGACTCGGTCCCGCTGTCCTTGTCCGGCTCATCGCACCGCGCTGACCTCGACGTAGGCATCGGAACTCAGCAGGTTCTTGTCGTCGCTGACCAGGTCGCCGACGACGTCGATGCGGATCCGTCGCTCCGAGGGGTACTCGTTGATGAAGGTCGCCACCGCGGTGGTGACCTCGTCGGTCAGCTTCGCCACAGCCGCACGCGCACCGCCGGCATCTGAGTCGGTGTCGCCCTTGTCCTCGATGAGGTACTGCAGGACCCTCGCATCGACGTCGATCCGCACGTTGTGCTTGACGAACACCTCCTGCACCATCTGGCGCAGCTTCTTCCGCACGATCGCCTGCTGTGTCAGCAGCGACAGCGGCTGGAAAGGCACGATTGCGTCGATACGGCCCAGCAACTCGGGCGGAAACCGGTTGTCGCCCGTTGTCGAAGAGATCGAGCGACGGATGAGCTTCTCGTACTCCATCAAATGCTTGCCCGACCCGGTGTCGTCTGCCGCGTACTGCGAGATGTCCCTGTAAATCTCCGAGCCCGCGTTCGTCGTCAGCACGATGTAGGTGTTGAGGAAGCTCACTTCGCGGTTGTTGTCATCGTTGAGCCGGCCGTCGTCGAGCACCTGCAGCAGCACGCGTGTCACCATCGCTGAGGCCTTCTCGACCTCGTCGAAGAGCAGCACCGCGTGAGAGAGGTCCCATACGCGCTTGGTGAGCTCAGAACGGAACGCCGCGAACGACGAGTCCTCGGCGTACTCCGTCATGTCGAACCGGATCAGGTGCCGCTGGTCGTCGCCGAACAGCAATCGTGCCAGCCGCTTCGCCAACTCGGTCTTGCCGACACCGGTGGAGCCTGTGAACAGCAGGCTCGCCATCGGCTTTCCCTTGTCGTTGAGATCCGCTACCGACACCTGCAGACGACGCGCCACCGCGCCGGTCGCCCAGTCCTGACTGAACACCTTCTCGTCCAGCTGTTTCTTGATCTTCGCGCCGTCGACCCGGAACGCGACGTTCACATTCAGCGACTCCATGAGCACGTCCGAGAGCAGGTCCCGGTCCATCGGCCGGCGTGTCAGGCGATGCCAGCCGACCATGGAGTCGAGCACAAGGATCGACTTGCGCGGCTGGGCGCTGGCCGGCATGTAGCGCTGGGTGTACTCGTAGATCTGCCGGAAGACGTGGTCGTCGTAGAACTGGGCGGCCACGCCGTACCGTTCGGCCATCCCTTTGAGGATACTGATCGTCGTCCCCTGGTCCGGCGGGTTGAGGTTGATGCGCTGCAGACGCTCGACGAGCGGCACATTCGGCGAGATGTGCTTGTGGAACTCGCCGTACGTCGTGGCCGCGATGATCCTGATGCCGCGGGACCCCGAAGCGGCGAGGACCGGCTTGATCGCCTCGACGGCAGCACCGGAGAGCTGGGTGATCTGGTGGAACTCGTCGATGAAGAGGACCAACTCGTGCTTCTCTTCCTTGACAAAGCTCTGCGCCTCATCGAAGAGGCCCTTGAGCATCGCGGCCATGTTCTCGGCGTTGCCCGCTTCAAAGATCATGCGCGCCGGATCGACCTCGAGGTAGCGGCGATCCTTGTCCACCAGCATCGTGGCCTGCACCAGGGCCGTCTTGCCTGTACCGGCCTCGGCCAGCAGAAGTGCGTTGCACAGCTCTGGACGGCTCATGGCGGCCAGCAACTGCGTCGTTTCGCGCTCGCGGCCGACGATGTCACGCTCGGCCTTCTTCAGTGGCTCCGAGAGCTTGGACAGGAGCGGATAGCGCTCGTTGAGCATTGCCTCGTGAAACATGCCACGCAGCACCTCTCGACTGGGCTTGTAGAAGTGATTTGGCAATCAGTCGAAATGATATCAAGAGTTGCATCCAACAGGGTTTTGAATGCGAGCCGAAAGGATCCGGACTCCAGGCCAGACCCCTTCGCCATGCGTGCTCTGACACGAGTTGCTCACCTGCCGCGCACGGACGAGCCGCCTTCGGCGTCTGAGGCTGGCGCTCACGCACCATCGGGATGAACCTCCCCCCGGGCACCCGATGCGGCACCGACGGATGGCGTGACGCGGCCCGCCGTGCGTGCCGAGCCAGGCCTGCGACTCTGTCGCCGAAATCCCGCCCGCCCCGAAGGTGACATCGACCTGCACGCCCAGGCACATGCGCTCACGTGCGTAGTGCTGATGGTTGCTCTGTTCCTCATTCCTGCTCGTGTCCCGTGTAGCCGAAAGGCCCCCGGAATGGCATCCAGGGGCCTTTCGGATGAAGTTCCACTCGGCCTCAGCAGGCCGCCGGCTCGTCGGCCTCGGCAGCCTGCCCCTGCTCTGCCTCGGGTGCCGGGGCCTCGGCCTGCGACTCCTTGCTCGCCTTCCCAACGGCCGCAGCCGCCTTCATCGACCTGAACTGGTTGTCCAGGGTCTTGTCGTCGACCTTGAACTCGGAGGCCTCGACCGACTTGGTGTTGACCACCAGGCCAGCGCCACGAGTTGCCGGCATCACATTGCCCTTGAAGCCGTAGACGATGCCGACCGCGTTGCCACCCTTGTCCAGGATCGGCTCCGTGTTCGGACCTGCGGCTTTGGCGATCTCCTCCATCTGATCAACGGAGTACGGAGCGCCGTTGTTGTAGCGGACCTTGCCGTCCTCGCTCTTCATCCGATCGGACTTCAGATGCAGGTTGGTCTGCTCCGGACCGCGCGGATCCCGGGCGTCGACCTGGATGTCGGCGTACTGGGACTTGCCGTCCTCGGTCTTGCCGTGACCGTAGACCCGAGCGATGAGGTTGACTCCGGTCATCGCGCCCTTGCCCTTGAGAAGTGCCACGACCTCTTCCTTTCGTCCGTCCCGACAACCTTCTGACAGATCGGCTGCGACCAGTTACGCCATGCGGATAAGCCATTGAGTCCCTGTCTGACACTCCTCGCAATAATACTGCAATAGGGCATTCAATAAGACTCGCGACTAGCCTGTCTACTCGCGCCCAAAACCATCCGAGAAGGGAGTCGGCTGCAAGTCGAACGTGACTCCGGCGTCCGGCGCGGTCACGGCCTGGTCGACCTGGGCCTGGACTCGCACGACGAGGCCGGCGTCCAGCGACGAGGCCTTGGACCGCCGCATCCGCTCGGTCTGCTCGCTCTCGGTGCGCAGCTTTGCGATCCGGGAACACAACACGAGCGAGCCAGATCCCTCGTCCTGCTGCCGAGGTGTCAGCCCCCGGGAGCTGCGCGTCATCGCCGCGACGTCGTCCACGGGCAGATCGGAAATTGCCTCGGCCTGGCCGGACTGGTCGAGATAGTCCATCGCCGCCAGCAGCAGCCGGCGGCGCTCCCTGGTCGTCTCGACGAAGGCCTGGCACGCGTGCGGCCCGATCTCGACGTCGGTGATGAAGTCGTAGCCCAGGTGGTGCAGGTCCAGGGCCTTGACCGCGTCGAAGTCATACGCGGCACTGGCCACGATCTCGAAGTCCGTGCTGACTGCATCGGGCTCCGCGCTCGTCTTGTCCTCGGCGCTCGACCCCACACGCAGCACCAGGCCCGAGGATGCGAGATCGGCCCGCAGGTCGTCCAGCTTCAGATCATAGACCTGCTTCATCGTCCGGATGCGTGCGTCCAGCACCGCCCGGCCGCGCTTGCCGGCGGCCAGGAGCCGGCCGCCGGGCTGATCGTAGATCGTCCGGCCCAGGCTCTCGGCCTCCTCGGGGTCCTTCATCCGCGGCAGGGAGGCATCCGCGCGCAGCGCCATGAGCGAGAGCAGCCGCCGGCCGTAGGCCACCACATCCTGCTGCTGCTCGTACCACTGGCTGGCGTCCCCGAGGAAGGGCAGGAAGTGCCGGTACTTGCTCGCGAGCCGACGCTGGTAGTCCCCCTCGAAGCGGTAGAAGTCGTAGAGCGGGCGCGAGTCCTCGGCGGCGACGCCGGCTTTCTCGGCCCGCTCCCACTGGTGCGCGAGATCCCGGTAGATCCCGGCCTTCTCCCGGTGGTGCTGCAGGCGCGAGGCGTAGCTGCGCAGCCGGAAGCCGAAGGAGACCAGGTCGGCCTCGGCGTTCTCGTCCTCGCCCTGCCGGTTCGCGGCCAGCACCGCCATCCGCCGGTAGTCCCTCCCCATGACATCAAGCATCGGCGTGCGCACCCGCAGCTCCGACTCCGGCATCGCCCGCAGCATCTGGTAGACACCGTTGACGGCGCGCTCCGTGATCTGCGTGCGTCCCTGCTCGACGAGCTTGTGCCATTCCTCCGTGTCCAAGGACTCTTTCGAGTGGCGCTCGTTGGCGTAGCCCACGATGCGTTCCATGGCCTCCGGCATCGGGGAGCTGGCGCGTCCGAGCTGCTCCTGCACGAGCTCGGCCACCAGCTGATTCGCCTTGCGCATGCGAGCATCGTTGGAGTCGGCGCGCCATAGCGTCCGGTCCGCAGGCAGGCACGCGAGCAGGAACTGCGGCAGGGACTCGGCGCGGATGCGCTCGTGCGCCCACCGCTTGATGAACGTGGTGACGTTGCGCCGCTCGTAACCGACGGCGCTGGAGAGGTGAGCCACTGCCTGCTTCTCATCGAGCCAGGCGTCGGCACCACGGCGAAGCCGGGACTTGTGCCGGTCCAGCAGCTTGCCGCGTTGCTCGCCGGTCTTCGTCACCCGGCCTACCCCGCCGTCAACCATGGCCAGGTGGCAGTGCACGTGCTCGGTGTCGACCTGGATGACCCCGATGTAACGGAGGTCGTCGAAGCCGCTGCTGCCCGCGCTCATCCGCTCCAGACCGTGCATGATCGCCATGCGCAGCTTCATCTGGTCGATGTGGCCGCGGTAGTCCCCGCGCTTCTCGCACACGAAGTCCTTGGGGATGATCCCGCGCTTGCGGAGGTACTCCTGATCGAACGACAGCACGGTCTTCAGTACCGTCTTGCCATTCTCGAAGTGGTGCTGGATGTCCCTGGACGCCGCCTTGAGCTGCTCGTCGGAGAGCGAGACCGAGCCGTAGCCGAAAGCCACACCGCCGTCGCCCTGCGCCTGGCGCATCTCATACTTCGCCGCGCCCCGCGATATACCGGCGCGCTCAACGGCGAACTCCCGCGCCGTGTAGCGCAGGATGAAGTCGTCGGTGCGCAGACGCTGGATCGGAGCCAGCGACTCCGTCGCCTGCTCACGGACCATGTACCGGGTGACGTAGTCGCCCGGCGTCGCGCCGCGCGATCCCTTGCCGCCGGGCAGCGGCACGCTGAATTCGTTGACCACGATGATGTCCTGCTTGAGCCCCATCGTCGCCCTCCTTCCTTCTTCGGTGCCGATGCGCTGCAGACCCGGCTGCTGTGCGCCAGCAACCGGGCCCGCTCTCCTCATGCCTGACCCGGTCTCAGGAACCCAAGTTCTGCTCCCCGTCCTCGCCGAAGTCCAGATCGGCCGCACGCTGGGCCACCTGGCGCTTACGCTCGTCCAGGCTCAAGGCGGGCTTGGCCGCCTCGCGTCGCCGGGTCTCCCGCTCCTCCGGCTCCAGGTCGAGATCGAGGTCCAGGACGCGCTGCGCCTCGCGAGCCGGGGCCGGGCGAACGAACAGCTCCTCAAGCTCCTCGGCCCGGTGCAGAGGAGCGGCCACGCGTTCCCGGTAGAGGTTCTCCGTGGTGCCCTCGGTACTCGCGCGCTCGGTCTGGCACTGCTCGCGCTCGGCGGCGATCTCCGCCTCGATCTGCTGCAGGCGCGCGCTCATGCCGTCAGCGACCGGTGCCGTCTCGGGCGCAGGCGCCCCGACGACCACCTTGGCCTCGCGGTCCAGGCCCAGCTCGTCCTCGGTGAACAGAGAGTTGATCGCGTCCGAGCGCGCCTTCAGCCCATGTGCATCGACCACGGCCTCGGCCCGAGGGACGCCGTTCTTGGGGTGGTCGGCGAAGTAGGCGGCGAGGTCGTAGCCGCTGGCCTCGAGGTCGATCTCCAGGTTCCCGATGTCGTGGATCTGGGTGAAGACCACGGGCGCGTCGCCTTCGGCCTGCGCCCCGGACGGGGCGAGCACGAGCATGTCCGCCGTGGCCGGCAGCTCCCACTCGATTCCGGTGACCTGCTCGGGCACGGCGAAGCCGCTCGTGAAGTAGCCCTTTCCGGCGAGCACGACCAGCTGTTGGTCGTCGAACTCGTAGAAGGCGTCCACCTTCTCACCCTGGCCGGGGGAGTAGGTCACCTGAGAGATGCCGAACGGCAGCGCCGTGGCCGGGGTGACCGAGCGCAGCTCGCCCGTCATGTGCAGATACGGGCGGTAGTTCTCCTCCTTGCCCCGGTGCTTGAGGTCGAGCGATTCGACCATGACGCCCAGCTCGGCGGTCACCCCCTGCAGCCGGTACGTCTCCACTCCGCGTTCACGCAGGACACGGTGCGCCCATACGTCGTTCATCGTCAGTCCCGCGGTACGCATCCCTTGCTCCTCTTGCGGTTGGTCCTGCTGTGGTTGGTGGTCCTGGCCGCGGGCTTGGGTGCGACGTCGCGGGCGTCCCGGACCTTCGCGGTTATCCGCGCCGCCCAGCGCCACATGGCACGCATCACGACGATCTCGCCCGCGGCGAGCAGCGCGACCAGGAAGAGGAGCGGCATCAGCCACATGGCGATGAGCCCGTCCGTGCTGAGCACACCTTTGGTTGCGCCCGACTGCTGGTGCAGCCATGCGCCCAGCAGCGGGATGACGACCATGGCCGTGATGAACGCCAGCAGGTAGTCGGCGAGAAGGACGACCGCCCGGAAGAACCCCGCCCACACCACGACGGAGAACCTGCCGCCCTTCTCCCTCGGGGCCAGGGTCCGCCAGCCGGCGCGCAGCTTCGAGCCCTTCTTCTCCTCCACGGGCTTCGCCGTGGTCTTCTTCGCCGTTGCGGCCGTGCTCGTCGGGGTGGTCGTCTCGGTCTTCTCCCGGGTCTGGGTGGACATGCGCTTGTCCTTCGTCTCGTCGGTGTCTGCTGGGGTGCGTGCTGGAGCGGCGGCGCTTGGCTCACCCGGACGGCGAGGAGGAGGGCGGGTCGTCGTTGGCGGCGGCGAGGGCGTCGCGGGTCTTGCTGGAGGCCCGGCAGGCGTCCAGCGACGTCACCGCGCCGCCCTGGGAGGTGGAGTAGGTGAAGACCACGAACTCGCTCTTGGTGGCGCTGGTCTGCTTTGGTCCGATACGGACGGGATCGAGCCGGGCCACTCCCGTGTAGGCGTAGTTCAGGCCCTGCACCCGGCTCACATCGATGTCCAGATCAGCGAGCGTGTACGTCGTCCCAGCGCCCTTCGTGGCCCCGGTCGCCGTCATCCACTCCGGCACGAACTCGGTGAGCACCCGGGACACGTGGTCCAGGAAGGCGTAGCGCGCGTCCAGCAGCACCTGCTGCTCCTTGACGGTCCGGAGTGATGCCGAGCTGTCGGTGAGGCTGAGCAGGAGGGACCGACCCGTCGTCCTGTCGCGGTTCACCCGCTCGATGTCCATGCCCGGCAGCTGGGCAAGCAGCGCCGCGTGCTGCGTCGCCAGCTTGGCCCGGGCGTCGCTGAGCTTGCCTTCGAGGTTCCGGGCGACCGCCTTGGCCTGGGGGTCTGAGGCGGCCGGGCGGTCGCTGAGCAGGCTGGCTCCGAGCGTGACCGCCGAGAGCGTCAGCAGTGCCCCGGTGCCGCCGAGCAGGACCTTCCCGGCGTGCTGGCGCAGCCTGTCCTTGATCTCCTCATTCACGGGGCCGTCACCTCCTGCTTCAGGGACTCGCCCGTGGTTGTCGTGCCGGTCTGGATGCTCACGAATGCCTTGCGGACCAGGTCGTAGTCGGCGCGGGCCCAGGCCAGCGCCGCCGGCTTCTCGCCCGCGCCCGTCCCGGCCTCCACGGCCAGCCAGGTCACCGTGATGTTGCTGTCGTCGTTGACCAGGCAGGGCACCTGGGCGACCCACTCGAAGCCGGAGTCGAAGCTCATCGGGATCCCGGCGCCGGCCGGCACGGCCTTGTCACTGGCGAGCAGGTACCACGGCTCCAGCTCCGCCCGGGGCACCGAGGGCGCGAAGTAGGGGATGAGGTTGCGCAGCGTCGACTGGGACGTCGTGGGATCGAGCTTGCCGTCGGCTGTTGCTACGCCGGGCGTCAGGAAGCGGTAGTCGTTCTGCAGCTTCGCCACCTGGCCGGCCGCCGTCAGGGCTGCGGTCAGGCCGCGCTCGGCGTCGTCGGCCTTCGGCAGCGCCGCCGTCTTCGCCTCGACAGTCCGGATCCGCTTCTGCAGGGAAGAGATCTCAGGCGCTGCCGTGTCGCTCACCGCGCTTTGGCCGCCGGAAGAGCCGGCGGAGAGGACGAAGCACAGCAGCGCGCCCGCACCCATGCCCACGCCGGCCACGAGGGTGCGCTTGCGCAGGCCGCCTGTGGGCTCCGTCTGCTCAGGAGTATCCCCGCCCTCCTGCGAGGACGCGGACATCGCGACGAAGCGCGTCTTGCGCACTGCGCCCCCACTCGATTCATCGGCCTGTGTCGATGCCATTAGCTCCAACTCGCCGTCCCACTCGAATGCCAGTAGGACTCTATCAATAAGGCGAGTCGAAAGGAGGTTGGTGTCATCCGGAATGCCGAGTCTCGCCACTCGCTGGGACACCGGAGAGGCCCGAGACTTCACCCTGGGCGTCGACCGTGACAAAGAGCAGCGCGCGCCGGTGCGCCGTGACACTGGCTTTGCTCGCCTTGTTCTGGGACACCGCGTCGGAGGTGGCTTCGACGTCGGCCAGGATGGCGTAGGTGTAGACGCCCGCCTTGGCGTCGGTGACCTCTATGTCTGGATCCGCGCCGAGGGCCGAGTTCAGGCCGACGGTGTCGATGTAGTAGTAACGCCGCCCTAGGGAGTCCTCGTTGAACCTCGACGGAGGCATGAACGACTTCAGAAACGTCTCGTTCTCGGTGAGGCCGAACCGGCTCTTTAGGCTCTCGCGCGCCGCCTGGTAACTCTGCCCCGAGTCCCACGTGAACGCCATCGAGAGCAGCGACTTGATGCGCTCACCATCGGTGCTCAGCCGGTTCTGGGTGACACCCAGAACCGCCATCATGTCCGCGTTCACCTGCTCGGCGTTCCTCTTCTGGATGGCCGCCAGACGTCCCTTGATGTCGTCGGCCCGGCCTTCCTGCTCAACTAGGGCCGCGTGCTGGCTGCTCCAGGTCACGCCGGCAACCGTCGCGACGACCGCGAGGACCGCTGCTGTCACCAGGACCCAGAGGTTGGACCGGAAGGGCCCCCGCCGCGTGGGTGCCGCGCTCTGCTCCGTCATCGCTTCCCGCCCTTCTTCTGTGCGCCCGCGCCGCTGAGTTCAGGGACTCCGGACCTGGCCGGCATCTTGATCGCGGGGTTCTCGTACTGAGCCCCAGCGGCGGTCACCACGAGTGCCAAGCGCTCGAAGGCTCCCGTCGTGCCGTCGCGCACGTAACGCGCGCTCGCCCAGGCGAGCACCACGCCGCTCTTCGTGTCCCGGCACAGCCAGACGGCCTTCGCCTGGTTCGTCGCGCCCGAGCCGCCCTTCACGCTCAGATCGGGCATCACCGTCTCGACCTTCCACGTGTACGCGCTCGGGGCAGCTGCGTCCTGGCCGTCGTAACGGATGTACCAGGCGTGGCGCGGATCGATCTCGGTGGTCGCATCGAACGGGGTCAGCGACGAGGTGCTGTACGCCTCCTTGTCACTGACCAGGAAGGAACTCTTGCTGAACAGCGGCGCCATGTCCCGGCGGTGCTTGATGATCTCCAACGCGGCCTGGTTCGGAGCCCCGTCCTTCGGGCTGGGCCGGACGCTGGCCTGGTGGTACAACGCGGCGAAGGCCTGCTCCCCGGACGCGACCTTCTTCGCGGCGGCGGCTGCCGCCCCAGTGAGCTTGGACAGCTGCGCGCCGGCTTCCGCCTTCACGGGCGTGGACTGGGCATCATCCAGCTGTCCCTTGAGCCGGACGATCTGGGACTGCTTGTCCGCCGTGCTCGCCTTGAAGCTCTCACCGGACACGCTCGTAGCGACGACCAGGGCGAGGACCCCGGCCCCCATCACCGCGGTGACGCCGCGTCGGACCAAGCGCGCGTTGTCCTGCGGGGCGCGGGCCTGGACCTTCCCGCGCTGGCGCATCGTCCAGTCCGTGAACCGCTCTTCGAGCTCAACACCGGTGAGCTTCTTGCGCGTCTTCGGTGCCGCGGGCTTCTCCTCGGGCGCCGCCCCGCTCTCCTGCTCTGAGTCGGCTCTCTCGGACTCATCATGGCCTGTCGTCACGAAACGCACTCCTCACTCCACATTGATTTCATAAACGACTCAAGTCTATATCGGCAGGCATTTACTGCTGAGTGTGAATCCATTCGGTAAAAGCGACGAAAGCGGGACTGGCGCGCAGGCCCTGGCCCGGACATGAAGAAGCCGATGCCCGGATCGCCGGGCATCGGCTCACGCTCCCCGATCAAATGCGGCGCATCAGACCGTCTTGATCTTGTCGGAGGGGAGCATCGCATCCGACATGTCCACGAACTTCCAGCCCTCGGCCGCCATCCGCGCCGCACTGTCGACGCGGACTCGCCCCATGTAGGCGCAATAGCCAGCCTCACCGAGGATGACCTTGTCGCCCTGGATGCCGAGCACCACGAGGGTGTGTCCAACGGGAGTGGATCCCGGCCCGGACCCGACCGAGTAGGGGACCGGGGTCGACTGCATCTTCTTGCCGGTCTTCTCTGCGATCGTGTACGCCGTTTCCTTGCCGTCGCCAGCCGGGTAGGTCTGGAACGTCGTGTACTTGTTCACGAAGTAGGTTGAGAAGCTCACGCAGTTCATCGCGTGGTTGCCGCCGCACGAGCCGGGGCCGCCGCGCGGACCGTACCGGTCGTCGAGGAACTTGTCGCCCTCCTTGTTGAAGAGGCTGACCAGGGCCTGGGCTTCTTCCTGCGTCATCCCGCCGTCCCTCAGCGGGACGGAACTGCCACCCTTGACCGTGCAGTTGCCCAGGATCGTGCTGATCCCAGTACCGATGTTCTCGATGATTCCGCCGACGATGTTCTCGATGCCGCCCACGATCGAGCTGTCGACCGACCAGCCGCTCATCGTGCCGAACCACATCTCGGCACTGTCCCCGCGCGCCGTGAGCCCTGCCACGCCGTCAGCCGAGCGTTCCCAGTTCTCGTGGAAGTGCAGCGCCGCCGTACGCGGTGAGCCCTGCGACTTCTTGAGCATGTCCTTGAAGACCGTGACGTCGCCCGGGCTGTCGCCATCGACCATGAAGGCCAGCTGGGCCTTGATCGTGAACCAGTCGACGCTTTTTCCCTTCGCGTACTGGCGCAGCAACGTGTTGCGGCCGAACGTCCACTGCCCGAGACCGATGCCGGTGCCCGTGTTCTGCGCGGCGCTGGCCTTCTCGGCCGTCATCGCATACGTCCCCGTGGGGAAATTTTGCACGCTGGTCGGGTCGATGCCGGACTCCTGCGACCAGTTGCCGAGGATGCCCGCGATGTTCTCCTTCGGCATCCCCCATCTGCTGAGTACCGAGAAGATCTCTTTGGCGTTCTTCTCCACGTCCGCCGGAACGGTGGCGCCGGAACCGTTGCCGGCGCCACCCGCGTTGACTACGCACGTCGCCCCGTGTGCGTTGATGCTGCCTTCGGTCAGCGCCGTCGAGTTGAGGAGGCCGGCGAAGACCATGCCCAGCAGGGTCACGGTGGTGATCATCGCGACTGCACCCGACATCGCTGCCGCTACAGGGGCCATCGTCGCCGTGACAGTGAAGCCCAGGACCGCGCCGATCCCCTTGGCTATAGAGCTGCCGATTGCCATGAACGGCGCAGCGATCGCATGACCGACCGCCTTAGCGATGTTGACGATGAGCGCCCACAGCAGCGTCCAGGCGTTGACGGCCATCGCCATGGCGGCGAAGAACATGGACTTGAGCCAGTTCAGGAGGGCCATGGCCATGACCACCCCCATGGTCGGCGGAGCAGCAGCCGCGCCACCGCCAGCTGCGACGCCCTTGGCCGCCCTCAAGCCCTTGCCCTCGTCGCCCTTCGACGCACCGCGCTCGTAGCCCGTACCGCCGGCACCCAGCTCACGCTGGTCGGCCGGGTTGGCGTCCGGGCTGCCGCCGGTGACCTTCGACGCACCCTCGACCGTATCCTGGGCCCCCTCGACGCCAACGTTCTTCGCCGCGCCAACGGCGGCTCCCGCAAGCCCGCCGGTCTGTGCGCCGGCCACGGCACCGGAGACGGCAACTCCCGCGTAACGCGCGGCGTTACGGCGCGTCGCGCTGCTGCCGTCCTCCTCGATCGCCTTCTGGGCAGCGCCTGCGGCCATGTTCCCGGCGACGCCGTTCACGCCCTGCTTGATCTTCGAACCGGCATGCGCGGCACAGGCCGCCTTGCCTGCGGTCTCCGCGGTGTCGGCCACGTCCGACACCTTCGATGCGGCCTCTGGTCTCTCCGGTGCAGTGGTCACCGCGCCGGAAGGAGCAGAAGAATCACCTCCCGGGGCCGGGAGCTGTTTGGGCGCGCTGGCCTCGCCCTCGGGAGGCTTCTCGATGCCCTCCTCAGGGCCGAGGCTCTTGGTCCCGCGACCCTGCCGCGGCATCCCCTGGCTCACCGACGTGCGCAGCTGGTCCTTCGTCGCCCCCTTCGTGGGACTTCGATTCGGCTTGCCGGTGGCCATATCGTTTTCCTTTCCGGCTCAATGCCAGGTAGAGGAATGCGTCACCTCCTCGCCGCACTCAATGAAGCGTGGTGAGGAAGTCCTTGTCGTCGCGAAGGGTGCTGTTGGACTGCACATCCCGCAGACTCACGTCCAGCCGGAGCAGGTCGAGTGAGAGATCCGACTCGTACTGCGACTTGTTTCGGGAGTAGTTCTGATACGCCTGTGAAAGGTTGTTCATGATGTTCATGAGCGGGCGCATCGTCACGTCAGAGGACTGGTAATCCCTGACGAGGCTGGTGCCGTCCGAGAGGATCCACTGCATGGCTGAAATCTGCTGGCCCGTCGGATCCGATCCCTCGTCACGCCGCTTGGTGAAGAACTGGGCGTAGCTCTGGCCGGCCGGCGCCAGGGCATCGAGGTAGCCGACATAGACGTTGCCTGCACGCCAGTTGAGATCGAAGCCACCCGGGACAACGTGCTTGGTCTGCAGGGCCAGCGTCGAGACGCCGTCCTTGGCCTCGGCTGGGGAGACGCCCGTGATCTTGTCGGTGGCGATCGAGACCGGAACGGCAGGCGGGCGCAGGAACAGACCGTCGATCTTCGTTGTCTGCAGGTCGGTCGTGTAAGACTGAATTTGCGTCAGGTTGGCGCGCATCTCGATGAGCTTGCGGTCGAGGGCGTTCCTGGCCTCGACCTCCCTCTCCTTGAGCGCGACCTCGTAGTAGGCCTGCGCGGGATCGAAGGTCAGAGCGTCGAGCGCCGCGATCTTCTCGACCCTGGATGCGCCGGGGTTGAAGAAGACCCGCCACTGGTCGTACTTGGAGAAGGACTCGTCGCCGGCCAGCTTGC
The DNA here is from genome assembly GCF_042732265.1 of Streptomyces sp. NPDC059788. Classification (NCBI taxonomy): domain Bacteria; kingdom Bacillati; phylum Actinomycetota; class Actinomycetes; order Kitasatosporales; family Streptomycetaceae; genus Streptomyces; species Streptomyces sp. NPDC059788. The sequence continues at coordinate 29,892 of NZ_JBHWHY010000059.1, forward strand.
CGCTGCTCTGTTCCTGCTCCGCTGCTGGTGTGGTGAGCTCGGCATTGGCACGGACCGTCAGGTTCAACACCTGACGGTCGAAGGGCTTTTCGGCGTTCAGGAGGACCCCGACGTAGCCGGTCGAGCCGAAAGCGTAGAAAGAGCCCTTGATCCCGCTGGTGCTGACCGGCTCGCTGTTCAGCGAGGGGTCCGATCCGAGCAGGAACGCCTTGTAGTCCGCGGCGTTGTACGAGATCTGAGCGGTCGGGCTGACATGCATCATCACGAGCGCCTTGTTGCCGCTCTTGTTGGTGTAGACCCCGTCGACTGTGCCGTCGAGATTCGTCTTCGACGTCTTGAAGCCGCTGGTGTACAGCGCTGTCTGTGACAGCGAGTCACGCCCCTCCTGGTACGCCGACACCCCTGATGCGCTGATCACGATCGCGCCCGTGACCGCGAAGATGCCGAAGAACACTCCAAAACGCTCGATCGCGTGGTGCGAGTCGAGCTTGAACCGTCCGCTGAAGGCCAGTGCCTTGTCCTTGATCCCCATGTTCTGCTCTCTTTCGCGTCTGCACCGTGCTGCGGGCCCGGATATGGCGAACCGGGTCGGAGGAGGCCTTGCGCCTCAACCGCCCCGGTTCGCTCGACGCCTTTGTCACCAGCCGTGTGCGTGACCTGTGGCGGCCTCCTACTCGGAAGGGCCGCTCAGGAACCCGCTGACCTGGTCGATGGTCCGGACGATCACTGTGCCGCCGCCGAGATCCGTAATGGTCTGCTGGCCGCCGGAGCCGATCGTCGAGATCAGCGTCCACCCGCCAGTGGCCAGGCCTCCGCCGACGAGAATGAGGAGCGCGATCGTGCCCCAGCTCTGCTGTTGACCCGCGGTCTGCTGGTTGGCCATCAGCTTCTTGAGCAGGAGCACACCGCCCCAGACCAGGCTGGCAGCACCGATCAGCATGAGCAGAAGGCCTCCCCAGAGCTGGATCTGGGACTTGGCGTTCTGCAGGAAGCTGGTCAGGTCCCAGGCTGCGCTCGGTAGGGATGCCTGCGTGAGGACGGCTGCCTCGTAGATCTTCGGCATAGTTCTTTCCTCTCGCCTTCCGAATCACGTCGGTGACATGGCAGTAAGTCACAAGGCAACAAGAGCAGATTGCCTAACAGGGTGGGCAGCGATAGAAGCTGGAGCGATCGGTTGCGTCTGTCGACTCACTCTGCCGACTCGTTTACGTGCGCGTCTGGGATGGCTAATCTACACCATTCGAATGGCTTATCGGAGGCGCGCAAAAGGGTCTGTTGAGAAGCGATTGAAAGAGACTCGGAAACGAGTCGAATCAACGTCTCGATGTGCGGCTGCGGGAGCGTGGCGGGTGCCTGTGGAATCCGCAGTGCGGGATGTGTAGTGTGCTCTTCCAGCACTGCCGCGATGCTGGCCTGCTCGATTTCGAGGCGGGCCACCTCACATGCACCGTCGATCACGATCTTGACCAGAAAGCACCAAACCGTCATGAACCCACTGCCCGCGGACCTTTTTGCCCGCCGACTTCGTCAAGAACGCGAACGCCTCGACATCAGCCAGGGAGAGGTAGCGCGCCGTATGGCCGCATTGCTCGGCACGAACGTTGACCCCACCGTCATCACGCGCATCGAGCAGCAGACCCGCGCGGTCAGGCTCGACGAGGCGGTCACCGCTGCCAAGGCTCTCGGGGTTCCTCTGATCACGCTGATCAGCGACAACTACGCCCGTGAAAACGAGGCTGAGATCCAGCACCAGCTCGCCGAGCTCGCCCTCGCCGAGCAGGAATGGGAGCAGCTGCGCCAGAAGATCCACCAGATCACTGAGATCCGGCACCAGCTCGCCGAGCTCGCCCTCGCCGAGCAGGAATGGGAGCAGCTGCGCCAGAAGATCCACCGGATCACCCAGACCATCCAGCAACTCTCCGGCGAGCGGGAGGCCATCCGCTCTCACGCGCTGGACGTCAGCCCCGAAACCGCTGGCGACTACGAGCTCGACCCTGAGACTCAGGTCGCTTTCGACGCCCGGATGCGTGATGTCCGCAACAAACCGGCCGGAGAGGTCGCTGGCCCAGGCGCGTAATGCTGTTGTGGGTGGTCGGGTTGAACTCCCGGTCGTAGACGTTCACCGTCTCAGGCTTCCGCCACCGGCCGGCCCGCATGGTCTACTCGGCGCTCGCGCCGTTCCGCCTTGCCCGGGCGGCATGGCCAGCTCGCAGACTGTGGAAGCCGTATGCCGACGGATCCATCTCGTGCGTTCCTCCTATTGCGGCACGTCGCCCGGCCCCTGGCCCGGACTGGCGAGACTCCCGGGCCTGTTGCCGGCCGTCAACCGGTGGGGCTACATCAACCAGTACGCCTCGATGCACGCCTCGTCCCTGTCGGTCCTCATTCAGACGATGACCGCCATGATCGAGAGCACGTTCGTCCCGGCTCCTGCGGCGAAGATTGTGCCGAGGCTTGCGGCACGCGCATCACCCCTGAAGCGGAAGCCGCAATCTTCGCCCGGGCCGACGAGCTCAACGCCCTCATCGCCGAGGTTCTCGGCCGGTACAGCTAGGCTCGTAGGTATGGGAACCGACTGGGAGAACATACTCGGCTCAAGCGGCAACGGACTCAACGATGCCTACGACAACGCGGTCTCCGCGGTCATCTACAGCGAGGACTCGGGAGACGACCGTCGGTCACTCTCAGTCGGCGAAGAACACGACGACACAGACGGCCTGCTCTGACCTGAGCAAACACGCGAAATCTCTCAGGTGAGCCGGTGTGTTTTGCCTCAGAGGTTAGTCAGGAGATGGCCGAGCTCGGCCTTGCGTTCCTCGGGGATCTCCGGCCAGCCAGTTGGTGTTGGCTTCGCCACCAACGCATCGAGGTCTTCCTCGGCCGGCCCATCGGAACGAGAAGCGTCGACCGGCTCAACTAACAGAAGGATGTCTCGTGCGTCCGCACTCTGCGCTGCGAGCTCTGGCCGAGTCCGCCCCTCATTCCGTGTTCCGTGTGGGTCGTATGGTCTGGCGTATGCCTGGATTGGCGGCACCATCTGGGTGTTGTCCTGATCCTCAGACTACTCGATCCCCCTGCGATTTTAACAACCTTCAATCTGGGCACTGTGAATTCTGCATGGACCCTGATTCGCTGTACGCCGGGCGGTCAATGCGGACGACACACCGCTCAGTCGAGGGCCCCAGGCCCCGGGGATGGCCGTCTGCCCCTCGATGAGCTGCGCAAAATGTGGGCTGTCTGCCTCCGAGATTGCCTCATCCCAAGCAGCACCGTCATAGGCCCGCCATGAGGGAGGCTGCTGTCACAGCGCCTTCCTCGCTCACCCCACGCGTAGCACCTCCGCAGCGTGCGCGTTCCGTCACGGCCTGCGCGCCGCGCACCTCGCGCGGCCTGTCCGCTGGGAGTGCCGAAGCGTCCGCACGCCGTACGACGTCGTGCGCCAGCACCGCGAGAACCGCGTTGATGTCGCCAGCTCGCACCGCCGCCAAGAACCCCTCGATCACGAGTCGCTACTGGGCGAGCCCCGTGCTGGCCGGTGTCACACCGGTGTCACAGGCTCCATTGGTGGGCGCCGCCGTCCTCGGCGGTGTAGTTGACGGTCTGCTCGGCAGCGCTGATGTGCAGGGTGAACCATTCGCGGCGAGGACGGTGCAGGGACCGCCACCTGCTGTGGGCCGCCTCGATCGTCTCCCACAGGTCCCGGGGCCCACAGCAGGTGACCTCCACACCGTCGGGATGGTCGGCGATGCGGGACGCCGAACCATCGGCGGTGTCGCGCAAGACCGTGACGTGGCCCGCGCCCGCCTGCTCGTAGGTTCGGGTCACGGTGGGCGGCATGTGCAACTGGGCGTAGAAGGAAAAGGACCAGTCGTCCAAGATGCGCGCGGACAGCGAGGAGGCACGAGGCGGGCTGTCGAAGACGGCAGGGGCCGCGAGCGGGGAAGGGGCCGAAAGCAGGGGCATGAAAGCAGCCGGGGCGTGCAGGAGGCGGCCGGCCGCGGAGCCGTCGGACAGTTTGACGAGCCGGGCGATCGTCCCGCCGGCCAGGGTGCCTTTGAGCGGGACGACAAGGAGGCCGCCGGGGCGGCAGCACTCCAGCCACCGCACCGGCACGCGGGGCACGGACGCGGTGGCGATGATGCGGTCGTAGACGGCGCCGTCCGGCAGATCGCACACGCCGTCGCCGGTCAGGACCTGCGGGGTGAAGCCTGTGGCGGTAAGCCGGCAGCGGGCCGCTGCGGTCAGGCCGGGGGAGTGGTCGATGGTGGTGATGTGCCGGTCGCCGGCCAGGCGGCACAACAGGGCCGCGTTGTAGCCGGTGCCGGTGCCGATCTCCAGGACCTCGTTCCCTTCGGCCACATTGAGGGCGTCGAGCATGTCCGCCATCAGGCTCGGCGCGGTCGAGGACGAGGTGGGCACCCCCCGCAGACCTGCGGCCGGGGCCTGTTCGGCGTGCACACCGTCCACCTCGGTGATCAGCGAGTCGTCGTCGTAGACGGCCGCCAGCCACGCGTCCGGATCCCCGTCGCTGATCCGCCAGGGCACGAACCCACCATGGTCGCGGCGGTAGAAGACCGGGACAAAGGGGTGCCGCGGCACGTTCAGGAACGCCTCGGCCAGGGCGACCGGCATCACCACACCGCTGCGCTCGATCTGCCGGGCCAGGCGGACACGCGCGGCCGTCAGCTGACGCTCGTCCTCCAGCACACCGGTCACCGGGTCACTCCTTCCAGGTAGTCGCAGATCGCCGCTGTGATCGGCAGCCCGGTAGCCTGCTCGATGAACCCGTACTGCCCGTGCGCGTTCACCTACAAAAACGCCCAACGATCGGCGGTCACCGCGAAGTCGAACGCACCGTACGCAAGCCCCAGAGCATCGAGCATCCGCTACACGCCCCGGGCAACATCAGGCGGGGGAACGCATATCTTGTAGACGTGGTCGATGTAGTCGCGGCGCCAGTCCACCCGGTTGGCCTCGGCGGTGGTGTGGATCTCAGCCGCGAGCAGCCGCCCGTCTACAGCGGTCAGCCGCACATCACGCGTCTTGGGTACGAACTCCTGCAGCAGGTGGGCTGTAGTGGCCAAGTCCGGCGAAGCCACGTCCTGGGCCGAGACCACGTCGGCGTATACCGACGCGCCGCGCCCGGCGAGCGTGCCGCGCACCGGTAGGAACGGCTTGCAGATCACTTGCCCGCCCAGCGAGACAGCGAAGGTCTCCGCCTCGGCGGGATCATTGGTGATCAGGGTGCGGGGCACGTGCAGCCCGGCCTCGGCGGCCAGGCGAAGTTGCCGCGGCTTGTGCTCGGCGTCGGCCGCGGCGCCGGGCGGCGGCAGCCACCGGCACGGCAGCGCCATCAGCAGCCCGCCCACACCGCGCCGCGCTTCCCGTTCGGCGATCTTCCGCGCCTCGGGGTCCATGTCGGCCGGCAGACGCGGGCGGGCCGGACGCCGGTAGTACACCGACCGCACCGCCTCCAGCTGAAGGGTGCGCCGCCGGCTGGCCAGCGTGCCGGTCCAGCGCCCGTCCTCGAAGCGGGCGCTGAGCGTCAGGGCTTGGGGAAAATCGGCTGTGTCAGCGCGGAAGACGGGTACCTTGCGCCGGTTGAGCTCTTCCACGGCCAGGTCGGCGGTCGGGTCGAAGCGCCCTGCCAAGACCAGCACCGGTGCGGGTGCTGCCATCAGTCGTCGCTCGGGCCCGGATCGTCGGGCGCGTCCAGCTGACCGCTCGGTGCGGTAGGCCCGTAGGTTTTGGGCGGGTTCTTCGTCATGTAGACGCCCGGCGGCAGTCCCTCGTACACCCCGGTCTGACTTTCCTCGTCATAGCCGACATCTTCGGGCAGGACGCCGCCATCGCCCGTGGTCGCCACCAGCAGACGCAAGGCCAGCGGCCGGGCCCCGCGGATGCGTGAGAGTTCCGGCATCGACACCGCCGTGCCCGCCTCCAGTGGCAGACGCCGGTCCGCATCGTCCAAATCCAGCGGGGTGGGGAGCGCAACGGGGTCACGCACAGTGGTCATGGCAGCCGCCTCCTCGTTGAGGGACGAGGGCGAGTACGCCCCACGGCAGCGCAGTGGCCGGTTCCCGCCCGGTTCCGTATCGAGCATGACGGCCGTCACCTCGGGTGCCTACCGGGCCAGGCGGTTTTCAGCCGTTCAGGGAATGGCGGAGCGGCGGGAGAGGCGGCGTGGGTTCGGCCCCTGTGGGCTGTGTACATGAACCACGGCGTCGCCTTGCGAGGAAGTCGGGCAAGAAGAAGCGGCGTGTGGGCGAACCGGAGCCGTACAGCGCATCGTTGACGTTGGCGAGGACGCAGGACGTTGCGGAAGGGCAAAGGAATGCTGGAAGATCCAGACACGATCGCGTACAGGCGGGAGTTTGCCGTTGTCGCGGAGTGTGCCGCCCTTGTCGGTGTCCTCGCTTTTGCGCGGCAGGGCACTGCTGCACCTCACTCCCACAGTTCGGCCCAGCCTGGCTGCGGTCAGGTGGCCGGTGACGGTCTGGCGCGGCAGTTCCCCCCATCACCTTCTTGGTGACCCCGCCCGTGCGGGCGCCGGGGGAGGGCACGCCCGGTCAACCGGCCCGGGGTGGCGAAATGACCGCCCGCGCGATGCGGTCACCGACCAGACGTTGCGCCTCCGCAAGCGGGTACCACGCGGCACCGGTGACTTCTGACTCCTGGATGCGCCCGACCTCCGCTCGCGATGTCGTGAAGACATAGCCGAAGTCGAGGTGGTAGTGCTCCGGTTCTCGCTTCTCCGGCCGTGCCGGAACCCGGCCGTTGAGCCGTGACGCGACAGTTGGAACCTGGCCGCGATAGTTGGAACCAAGATCAGTTCGCGGAGGGATTAGGGGTTGGGGCCTCAGGGTTCATGGGCAGAGTCGCGGCGTCATGAGCGGCGAGTTCCTCTCGAGTGCCAACAAGCGCAGGTCCGCAGTTGGGAGGGAGACGGTCGACCACCATCGCGACGGCCTGCTGCGGCGTTGCGGCCGGCCCCACGGACTCGCTGCGCATAGGGCCGGAGACCCAGTATTCGCCGTTGGCTGCGGGTTGGATGTAGGGGACGTCCCAGACCCATGGCCACTCGGTGCAGCGACTGAAGTGCAACTCTCCCATTCCCGTCCAGGGGAACAAATGGCGCAGGCGGGGTTCCGCGTAGGCAGCTTCGAGTAGTTCCGGACGGACACGTCCGTCGCTGCGGACCTTCTGCCAGCCTGCCTCGACGAGGGCGTGCCCCGACGGTGTCGTGTCCATGGGGCCTATCCTTCCCTGCCGATACTGATGGGATCGAGCAGATCAGTCGAGCCAGACCAGCATGGCCTCACCCGCCAGCGCGGCTGCCCCGAAAAACGGAGACAGAGGGGCAAACCAGCGGCGCACCCATTCGAGGGCATCGGTCTCATCCCAATGGAGAGGGTAGATCTGCTCGGCTGTCAGTTGGCCAGGGTCCACCTCCCGAATCAGGTCATCGAAGGAGAGCCGGGCCAAGGACTCGGCAGCGAGCTTGACCTGGTCCGCGTCTAGGTACTTGGCCGGCCCGTAGCCCCAGTCCTCGCTGGTGAACGTGTGCTCGCCGTGAACGACGTCGATGGGAAACGCCGCCCGCTCGAGGAGGAAGGCGATGGCGTGCCACGCCTTGTGGGTCGTCAGCTGCCGAGCATCCGTGGGAGCAACGTCATTGATGCCGTCCGTCTCCATGATCTCCTCGACGTACTCGAACGCCCAAACTGGATCTTCGATCGCCCTGGCCAGCTCGGCGGCGGTCACTCGCAGGTACTCACCATTCATGCTCACCAGCGCAGGATAAGAGGCGCCACTGACACCACTGTCATCAGTCCTCGGCCGCCTGTGCTGAAATGTCGCAGTTATCGATCTGCTTCGCCAGCTGCTCGCCGAACTCGATGAGGAGTGTCCGTAGCGCTGTGTGATGGGGCGTGGTCGTGACACCGATGTGGGACCACGTGCTGCTGCACTGCGCTGGCCACGCGTGGCGGTGTTCCGGGCCGGTGTGCTCGATAGGGCGAGGCACGTATCACGCCTCACCTTGCGTAACATACGCCCAGATGAAGGCCGAAGCTCCGTGACGGGCGTCGTGGTCGGGGCGGGTACCCCAGGCATCGGCGAGGGCTTCGACCAGCAGCAGCCCCCGGGCGCTGAGCACCCTCTGGCGGCCGCCCCTGGACCTTGCTGGCGACGCCGCACCGTCTTCCCGGTGGCCCACCGGCGGCCACCGGGCTGTCCGGAAAAAGGACATCTGCCGGCGTCACCCGTTGGCGGGGCGCAGCGAAAAGCCCCCCACCACCAAGGTGAGGGGCACCGAATCCGTAGGTGAATCAGGTCAGTCAGTTCGCGTCGAAATACGCCTTGCGGATTCCGGCCGGGACGCGCCCGCGGCCGCTGATCTCGTGACCGTTCGACTTCGCCCAGGCCCGGATCTTGGGGGTGTCGTCACCACCCGATGGGGCTTTGCGGGTACCCGCCCCGCTCTTGATGCGGCCGACGCGACGGCCAGCCTTCAGGAACGGGCCGATCGCCTCCAGCAACTTGTCGTAGCTGTCCGAGGCGAGGTCGACCTCGTATGCAATACCGTCGACCGCGAGGGAGTGCGTGGCGACCTCCGTGGATTCTTCCCCGGTGAGGTCATCAGTGTAGATAGTAATGATTCTCTGAGCCATGGTGTGCAGTGTAGGGGCTGTGGCGGACACGGAAACACCGAATAGAAAAAGTGCTACCGGTGCCGGCCGCTGCGGGGAATGCGTGTCACGCATTGCACCCCCCAACTATGTTGGTAGGTAGGAGTGTTCACTTCCTTGGCGCTAGGCCCACTGCTTCTTCCTGGCCAAAGTTGAGAGCGGTAAGCCTCTTTATCCGCAACCGGGAGATGTGCGGCGGCGAGAGCCGTGCAATTGGCGCTGCTGACGCTCTTGAAGTCGTCGCGCGCGCCGCGTGTACGGCCCCACCTGCGACCGCTGGGCGCGATCGATGAAAAGCATCTGGGGGTCTGCCGCCCGTTCGTACAGCTCGACTTCGAAGAGGTCTGCGTCCACCGCGATAAGCCCAGCCAGGGCATCCCGGTCCTGCCCAGCTGTCGGACGCACTCGGACCTCGTTTCTCCACACCTGACCGCTCACCTCGGCTTCGTCCATCTCGCCAACATAGCCGGCCTCGGCGATCGGCCGGGGGATCTCCAGGGGCTCGTACACCACCCTGGCACCGTCGTGGAGAGACGCCGCGGCCTGATCAGCGGAGTATTTTGCCCAGACCGCGACGGCAGCCGATCATGTGCTGATGAGATCCGAAGCACTGGCGTTTGTCGCCGATGGCCCGCTGCCCGACTGGGACGCGAGCGAGGAAGAGGCCGACAGGCGGAGCCAGCAACTCGAGGCCATCGTGGAACCCGTCACGGGCGAAGAGGCTCGGGCCCCCGTTGCCTGTTTCGGTCCGGACGACTGCTATGGCGTCGCCGGGTCGCTGCTGCACCTCATCGAGACCGGCCCAAACCCTGTCCTGTCTGAAGACCCCGACCCCGGTGCCAACGAGTGGGTCCAGCGGCTCTACGCCCGGGCCGTGTGCGGCGAACTCATCCAGGGTGCGGCGGCGACGGGTGAGAGACGATGGCGGAGCGCCGGATCCGTGGTTCAGGCGTGCTAAGGCGGGCCCGCAGCCCTTCGGCTGCGGGCCGGTTCCGTCTCAGGAGGAATGCGGGTGGGGGAGTGTGGCGCGGGCGCTGCGTGTGGCGGCGGGTGTGCTGCTGTTGGGCGCCGCTCCGGTCGCTTCGGCGGATCAGATCAGGGACGGCCAGTGGGCGCTGCGTTTCGTCCGCGCCCAGGATGCCCGGACGGTATCCACCGGCAAGGGCGTGGCCGTGGCGGTCATCGGCAGCGGCGTCAACGGCAGCCCCGACCTTGAGGGCAACGTCCTTGTCGACAAGAACTTCTCCACCGGGGATCCCGCTGACGCCGAGACTCACAGCGGCCACGGTACGGGCATGGCGTCCCTGATCGTCGGCCACGGCATGATGGGCATCGCGCCCGACGCCAAGGTCCTGCCGGTCAAGCACTCGGATTCCGAGGGAGACACCTACGACGCGCACATCGCGGGTCCACTGCGGTACGCGGTCGACCACGGAGCCAAGATCGTCAACATGTCAATCGGCGGCGTCGGCAGTCTCAGCGACGACGACAAGCGCGCGGTCGCCTACGCACGGCAGCGCACGATGCCCTGATGGTGGCCGGGTCCGGCAACGAGGGCTCGGCGAACCCGAACTACCCGGCCGCCGAGCCCGGGGTACTGGCCGTGGGCGCCGTAGGGTCCGGCGGGGAGCTCTGGGAGGACTCCAACTACGGTCCCCATGTCCTGCTCGCCGCCCCGGCGAGAAGATCGGCTCCGTCGGCCGCGGCCAGTCATACCGGTACACCAGCGGCACCTAGGGCTCCACGGCCTTCTGCGGACGGTTCCGGTGTGTTGCCGCTTACTCGATGACGGTATCAGGGTGATGGGCCTTCGCACGCTGCTTCGCCACGTCAGCGAGGGCGGCTTCAATGTCCGGTGGTACACGGTCGAGGCGTTGCCCGACATTGCAGGTGGTCATGGCGGACTGGTGGGGTGGTGGCAGGTCAGGGCCGGGCCTTGGGTCAGAACTCCACGCAGTAACTGGCGAGTTGCTGAAGGCGGCGCAGAAGCAGATGACAGTTGGCAGCGGCTGTGTAGTGGCTGCCGAGCTTGATGTGGCGGTAGGCGTGATATCGGGTGGACCACAGGCCGGTCCAGGTAGAGATGGGCGGTATGGCGTCATGCCAGCGACTGCTGCTCAGCCATGCCCTGACACGGACGGGGTCGCTCAGGTTGCGATGGAGCTCGCGGGCGATGACGGCGCGGTCGAAGGTGCTGTAGGCGACGAGGTGTCGCCCGTGGAAGAGCTCGGCAAGCACGGGCAGTAGGTCGTTGAAGGTGCAGGCGTTGCGGGTGCTTTCTTCGGTGAGGCCGTGCAGCGCGCTTGCTTCCGGTTCGAACTCGGCTTGCGGGTCGAGGGACTCGTTCAGGATGAGAGTCCCGCTGCCGTCAGCCGCAGCGATCTGGGCGGCGAAGGGGCTGGTGAGCCCGGTGGTCTGTACGTCAATGATGAGCAGGGCCGGGTCGGCCAGCAGCCGGCGGGCCCACCACGTGGCGCGGGCACGTTCACGGGGCCAGGTAGGCGGGCGGCGCAGGGCACGAACGGCATCGGCGAACGAGTCGTGGCGCTCACCGGTGGCCTGGACGTGCCAGAGGCTTTCGGTGTCGAGGGCGTGGAGGGTGCCGAGGTAGTCCTCGGGCCGGTAGCTGCCTGGAGTGTAGATGCTCCAGGTGGGCCGGTCGGTGTCGCTGGGCCGGATGCATTCGATGGGAACGGTGTCGATAGTCGTGATGAAGATGTCGCTCCAGGTCTGCGGGTTCGAGCAGGACATGTCGGTTCTGGCCTTCAGCAGGCATGACGGGGGGTAGTGGGGATTCATGTGCTGGGGCCTCTCGGTACCAGCTCAGATTGAGGCGAGAGTTGGGAGATCGCCTGCGTGACAGGCAGCGCCGAGCCGAGGATTTGGGGTAGCAGCGGCGTGTCGGGGACGAAGAGGGAGCGGAGTTGGGGAAGCGGGAGGGCTTCGTGGCGTAGGACCAAGCCATCGCTGAGCAACTGTGTGACGGGAGCGGCGAGGTGTGGTGGCAGCCAGGTGGCCGCGACGTGGGCGTCGACGGCGTCGACGGGCGGGTGCGTGCGTGGTGGGCGGGTGAGGAGGGCTTGGTAGAGGCCGGCGGCAGGCTGCAGCGGGGGGAGGCCGACGGCGCGGGCGCGCTCACTGGCCTTCTGGGCGCAGCACAGGCCCTCAAGGTCGAGGTCTGCGTAGAGCAGCAGGGTATCCACGAAGTGGTCGCGCTCGCGGAAGGAGGCCTGAGCCGTGGGCAGGGAGGCGATGAGGTGGTCGCCTTGGCCGAAGCCGAGCCAGCCGACCTGACTGCGGTCGGGCCAGGTGCCGAGGATGTCGCGCAGGCTGGTGAACGCAGCGGTGTTCTCGACGATGAGCAGCCAGGGCGCCGGCCCGAGTTCGTACATGGCCAGTGGGGCGGGTGTGGGTCGGGCTCGGAGGTGCACGGTGAGGTCCAGCAGTTCCTTGGTGACGAGGTGGTGGCGCTCGATGTTCTTGAGGCGTTTTTCGTCGCCGTACAACTCGTAGGAGCGGTCCGCCACCGGGACGATCTCGGCGTCCGGGTGGTCGCGCAGCAGTGCGTTGATGGGGCCGAGCAGGGCGTGGTCGTCCGCGGTCAGGCGCAGGGTGGTGGCGAAGTGTAGCTGCTCGACATAGGCGCGAGTGGCATGCTGGCGGCGGGGCTGCCGCGCGGCGGGCGGGCGTTTGACCCAGCGGGGCAGGGGTGGGTCGGCGCTGTAGTCCCAGCCGTCGCTTCCTTTGGGCAGCGTGGCCAGGCCGCGGTGGGCCAAGGTGCGGGCGGCGTCGGCGAGGATCCGGCGGCGCCGGGGCGAGGTGGGCAGGCTGGAGTCGCCCGCGTCGGCGGCGCCCGCCAGCGCGTCGAAGTCGACGCGCTGGCGAAGCTGTCGGGCGAGGAACGCGGCCATGTGATCGGCGGCGGTCACACGGCATCCTGCGTGGGGTCCTTGATGTCCGGTTCTGCTTCGGTGTGCAGGACGGCGCGGCGCAGGAGATGGGCGGTGGTGATGCTGTCGTCTTGGGCGCGGGCGACTCCGGTCGCGACGGCGTCGCCGTACCGGTCGAGAATCTGGACGTAGCGCCGTCTGGTGCGCACATCCACGCCGTTACGCATGCGGATGATGAGGGGGAAGCGGCCCAGAGCGGGCAGATCGTAGGATCCGGTGGTGTACACGAGCTGGATGCCGTGGGCGGCGGCGACGCGGCGCTGCAGGTCGACGAAGGGCCTGTAGTTGGCTTTCCCGAACGGGTTGTCCAGCACCAGGGTGCCCACGCCGCCGGGGAGGCGCGGGTCGCGCTGGGCGGCACGCATCCGGGCAAGCGTGCAGTACAGCAGCACGGACACGGTCAGCAGTTCGCCGCCGCTGAATTTCTGGATCTCGGTGACGGATTCGCGTTCGACGGTGTCCAGACTCTGCGTCGGCTTGATGATTTTCGCGACGATGTTGCCTTGACCGCCAAGGGCTGCCAGGACGAGCCGCTTTGCCAGAGGGATCGCCTCGGGCAGGGCGCTGGCCCGCCCGGCGGCGCTGGCCGGCAGGGCGCTGATGAGACGGTCGACCTCGGTGGACAGCCTGCGGGCCAGTTCGTCGCCTGTGGCGCGTTGGCGCAGCTCCAGTGACAGGAACCGCTGGCTGGACCAACTCCCCAGCTTCTGGGGAAGACGAGAGTGGCGGGCGGCTTCTTCCACGCTGTCCAGGACGGCTTCGACCGTGCTCGTACAGGCGTCCACGACGCGGGCCTGGTCCTCGGCGGACTCGGCCAGCAGCGCGACGACCTGCCGTTCACGCTCCTCGATGTCCTCCAGGAGTGTGGCCAACCGGGTGGGAGTTGCGAGGTCTTGCTGCAGGCGTTCGCGCAGCCGTCCGTCGACGATGTGCACGTACTCGGGCTGTTGCGCGTGCCGTTCTACCTTCTGCACGTCCTTGCGCAGGGCGTTTCTGGCTCTCTCCAGGGCGCGTTCGGCCTGAGTGACCTCGCGGACGAGGGCGTCCTTGATCTGCTCGGCGTCCTGCGGCTGCAGCGACTGCGCGGTCACAACTGACAGTCCGTGCTGTTCGAGCAGGAGCGCGTCCACGCTCATCTCCGGGGCGCCGTCAGCATCCTGGCCAGGTCCTGGATGGTCGCTTGCCGTACCGAGCGCGCCGGCTGATTGTCGAAGCTGCGCGGCGTGGCTTGCCGCTTGGTCGGCGCGCCGGTGGATCTTCTGGGCGTCCAGATGCCGCACCTGGGCGAGGGCGCGGTCCTGATCGAGCAGTTGCCGCTCTGACTGCAGTCGCTCCTGCGCTTCCTGGGTGCTGTCGAAGATCGGCGCCTGGGCACCGGAGAAGTCGTCGAGGGCTGTGGTCGCCTCTTCGTGGTCCTTCGTGACCTGCCGCAGCAGCAGTGCCGCTTCTGCCTCCGCCCGCTCAGCGTCCTTGAGGGCTGTGTCGGCAACGGCGATGCGGGCAGCAAGGTGCTCGGCGTCCAAGGTCTCGGCTTGGTCCAGGAGCTCGGTGGCCCCAGCGCGGGCAGCAGAGCCGGCCTCGGCCAGCTTCTGGTTGAGGCTCTTGATGGCGGTTTCGGCAGCGGTGAGCCGCTGGTGCAGGGCAGTGTCGCTGATGCCGTTGAGCCAGTCCCGGCGGGTCTGTGCCCAGCGCTCGCGCAAGGCCTGCAGGCTGCCCTCGGTGACGGTGGCCGGACGGGCGGCGTCGAGGACCTCGTCGGACAGGTCCTGCCGGATTTCCTGCGTCCATCCCTTCCAGCGCTCCGCGCGGTCCTGGCACTGACGCAGAGCTGCTTGTGCACCACGCTCTTGCTCCAGAGCGGCCTGCCAGCGGTCTTTGCATGCCTGAGCGGCCGCGCGCTTCTCCCGTGCCTCGGCCTGAGCGTGCTGCCGCTGAGATACCCAGTGGTCCACGGCGCGGGCCGTCACCACTAGCGACTTCACCTGGGGGAGCGCCGCGGCGAGTGCCCGCAGCGCAGCCGTGTACTGAGCCGACCGGCCTTCCGCCCGGCGCCCGGCGTCCTCGGCGTCGGCGGCCTGGCGCACCAGGACACTCGTACGCTCGGTGAGCGTGTTCACCTCCTCGTCGAGCTGCCCAAGGCATTCCTCCAGACCGGCCCGTGTCCGCGCGTCGAACGCGTGCAGGTGGTCGCGCAGCCGCCCGCGAAGAACGCGATCGGCCTCCCGCCGCTGGACAATGGCCGCGCAACGATCGTCCACGGTGGCCAGACGGGCGCTGACGCGGAGTAGCTCCACCTCGCCGGCCTCGGCATCCAGCACCGAGGGACGCATCGGCAACACCGCGATGTCACCAAAGGGCTTCGACAGCAGGGTCTGGGCCCGGCCGTCGGTGGAAATGCAGATTACAGTCGGCAGCGCGATATCCGCCCGGCGGGCCAGCGCCGCCAGATCACCGCCGGGCACCGGTCCGCAGATGACCACGCCACCGATCAGGTGGGGGATGGCCGCGATGACGGCGTCGTGCTGATGGGCGGGTACGGTCTCGCGCAGGAACTGCGCCCCGGCGACCGCCGGGGCGCCCTGCTTCCGCAGGGCGGTGACAGCCTGCTCAACCTCGCGAGGTGGCGGGCAGAAACCGTCCTGCTCCAGACCGTCACGCAGCCGCTCGTCCTCAAACGCCTGGGCGCGCTCGGCGGCCAGCTGCTTGTCCGCGGTCAGCAGTTGGTCCGTGAGCATCGCGATGAGGTCCTCGCCGACGCTGTCCAAGTCAAGCTCACCGGCCTCCTCCCCGATTCCGGCCAGTTCTCTCAGGCGGAGGTCGGCAACCAGATCGCGGCGGTTCTGGGACAGGGCGCTCCACTGTTCCCACACCTGGTCATGCCTCTGCCGGGCGGTAGTGAGCCGGCTGGCGCAGGAGACTCGCTCCGCCGCGATGGACGTGGCTTGCTCGCGGGCCGCTTCCACTTGGCGCCTCGCCTGTTCGGCCTGCTCCGTGGCTGCTTCTTCCTCGTGAACGAGCCGCGTCAGGGCCTCGGTGGGATCTTCCTGCTTTCCGAGGAGGCCGGTACGGCGGGCAGCCGTCAGCTTCGCCTGCTCCCCCTTGCGGGCCTCCTCAGCAGACGCCGCCCGGCTCTCGGCCCGGCCCTTCGCAGCCGCCTCCTCCTCATACTCCCGCTCGCCCGCCTCGGCCTGCGCGGCGGCTGTCTCAAGCACGGCACTGATTTGGTCGGACTCGACCGCAAGCCGTGCGAGACCGTCTTCGAGCTTGGCGTACAGTTCGGCGCCGGCGTGCTCCACGGCCTCGCGCAACGGGGCCTGCTCGCTTTGGGCGCACGCCAAGAGGTGCTTGGCCTCGCGGCGTTCGGTCTCCTGGTCTGCCAGGTCCAAGAGCCAGGGGACCGCCTTCCAGGCCGCTGCTTCACGTTCCGCACCGGAAACCGCCTCGACCTGAGCGGCATGGTCCCGCCGGTGATCCGCCATCCGCAGCCGATCAGCCGCCTCCCTGACCTCGGCCACACTTCGCTTCCGCTCCTCGGCCCGGCCCTCGGCCCCGCGCGCCTCGCGTTCGGCGGTGTCCGCCTCGCGGCGCAAGGCGGTCTCTTGCAGGGCCTGGCGCTCGGCCTGGGCCTGAATGTGATCGCCCGCACGCCGGGCGACCCGGGCCTGCTGGTAGAGCGTCTGTTCGGCAACGGCGACCTCGGTCGTGCTCTTCTGCACCGGCTTCAGCCGCAGAACACTTTCGGCGAGGAAGCGTTCCTCCATTTCGCGCGCGGGCCGGGCGGCCAGCTTGTCGGCATGTTTGGACAGTGCCGCGCGCGCCGCAACGGGCGCGGCCGGATCAACGACCATGTCGATGAGGAAGTCGACGAACTCCTCGGCGGTGGTGAACTTGAACAGCTCGGTGATGCCGCCCTCTTCTTGGTTCATGGCCTTCTGGATCTTGAAGACCTGGGGGTCCAGGCCGTGGCTCCCCAGATGCTCCTCCCACTCGTACTGCTCGTCCGCGACGGCCAGGTGCAGCCGCCGCTCCGTCTTGTTCGCCGCCT
Source organism: Streptomyces sp. NPDC059788 (assembly GCF_042732265.1). Classification (NCBI taxonomy): domain Bacteria; kingdom Bacillati; phylum Actinomycetota; class Actinomycetes; order Kitasatosporales; family Streptomycetaceae; genus Streptomyces; species Streptomyces sp. NPDC059788. Next base: position 46,577 of record NZ_JBHWHY010000059.1, read on the forward strand.
CGAGCGCTGCGACGTACATGCTCATGGTGAGCTGGCCGTCCTCGGTGCGGACCGGTAGGGAATTCAGTTCCAGTCCGCCGGGCTGTGGGCGCAGGAGGTACCAGCGGCGCTCCAGACGTTCCCAGTTGCTGCTCGGGTCCGCCGGTCGCTGGCGGTCGCGCCACTGGTAGACCCCTCCCGTGAGGAGGACGGCGCCGGATGCGGGGCGGTCGGAGTCGCCCCACTCGACGATCACGTGGGAGACCTGGCCGTCAGGGACGTACTCGGCGAGGGACTTGGCCTTGGCCGCTCCGATGAAGTCCTTCTTGGCCGGCAGCAGCAGGCTGAAGAGCAGCGAGAGCAGGCTCGACTTGCCGCCGCCGTTGCGCAGCCACAAGATCACGTCGACCGGCTGCATGGGGCGGCCGTCGAGCGAGCTGGGGCCGCCGGTCAGGTCCAGGACGAGTGACTTGAAGCCGGCCGCACGGTGGCCGATGTTCTCCAGACGAAGGCGTCGGGCTTGGAGCATGGGTCAGTCCTCCTCGGCGAGGTGGGCTCGGCGCAGGTCGCACAGCGCGGTGTATGCCGCCGAGGCCGCTGCTTCGCGTACCTGGACGCGGAAGCGGTGGGCGAGCCGATAGGTCCCGGGCCCGAGTCCGTCGGCGCGGTAGGCCATGCCCTGGTCCACGAGCCAGTCCAGCGCTTCCTTGATCACCCGCTGGGTGCTCGACTGCGACAGCTGTCCCTTCTTGCGTGTCAGCTGGGAGGGCGACAGCTTGGTGTACAGCTGCCACGCGGCCTGGAGTTCGGGGTGCGGCACGGGCAGGCCGTCTGTGTCCACGGTCGCCTCGCGGAGCTTGGCGGTGAGCCGCCGCAGAAAGTCATCGACATCCGTGAGCGAGACCCGCTTGACGGTCTCCTCCTCCAGGTCCCTAGCCGTGGGGTAGGCGCGGGCGGCGATGGCGACATGGGCGAGCCCGAGGACGAGGCGATCGTTGACCCCCAGCTTCGGGTGGTCCTTGAGCCGATAGGACAGCCAGGAGCCCTCCCGGGGATGCAGGATCAGCCCTTCGACGGTGTGTGCCTCCTTCACCTCCAGGTCCATGCCGTCCGCACTGGCGTCCACCGCGTCGCGGAATGCTCCGTCCATCCGGTAGCGCTGCAGCAGGTCCCGATACTGAGGGAACTGCAGGGGTCGGAGGCGCGGCTGGCATCCGAACCGCACCAGCACAGCGGCGTCGGCGAGGTCGGCGGGAGTGTAGGCATGCGTGCTGGTGGTCATACCGGGGCCTCCAAGGTGTCTTCGGCGTGTGTGGGATCGGGGATCAGCGACTGGGCGGGGACGAGCAGCAGGTCACTGCCGGCGAGTGGGCCGAGGTCGAAGACAGCGCCGTCATCGAGTACCACCACGAGTTCACCGAGAAGGTCCGCCAACTCGTCCGCGGCATCGTCCTCCCCGTCCTCCTCGGGATCGGGGGCATAGGCCCGCAGCACGGAGAAAGCCAGCAAGTCGGCGGCCTCCACCGTGTGGACCAGCGCCTGCTCAAGAAGCTGGGACAGCCGCACCGGAGTACGCAGAGCCTCCATGAGCACACTGCGCGCGACAGCGAGGTCCTCCCGGCTGTAGACAGACAGCTCGCCCGGATCGTCGGCGATCAGCTCGATGTCCTCGTCGGGCACTGCCTCCTGCACATCCCGGGCCGGGGACAGCAGCGACGCCCACCAATCCTGAAGCCGCGGCAAACGAGAGGTCACAGGACCGCCGGCAGCATCGGCAAACCGACTCGCGATCACTTCGGCCTCCTCGATGTTGAGGCAGAGCAACGGCTCCAGCACGTCCTCCTGCACTCCCACAAGGGCCAGACGCGGCGGGGGACGGAAGCGCTGCTCGGCCTGGGACCGCAAGAACGCCGGACGGGCATCGATGACCTTCTCCAGCAGCTGCGTATGTCGCAGGTGGGCCCGGCCCAGCAGCCGCAGTACCCGCTCACAGGTACGCCGGACGTCGGCGTCCTCCACGGCATTGCGGACCCCACGCATGTACTCCATCAGGTCGCGCTCCACCCGCTGGCGCTCACCGAGGTGTTCGCGAGACGCCGCCAGCAGCACGGGCACGTTCCGGCCCCAGTCCACCGCCCGCACATCGCGTTCGGTCTCCTCCAGCACCGCTCGCACCCGCTCGCAGTACATAAGGGACAGCTTCAGGCTCTCGGCCGCGCTCTCTTCAGCGCGACCCCACCGGCCGCTCACCACCTGGCGGCGCAGCATCGTGTCCTTCGCCGCCTGCTCGTCCTCAAGGTCGTGCTCCAGCCCGGACAGCAGCAGGTTGATAGCCGGGGTCGTGGCGCGCAGGACGGCCTGGCCACGCCTGCCGATACCTTCCTCCAGCATCCGCAGCGACAGCGTAATCCGGCTGTGTCCCCCGCGGTAGTCGCTGTAGGAGACCTCGACCTCCTCTCCGTGCTGCGCATCATTCAGCAGCTCGCGCAGGACGAACCGGGATACCGCCAGGTGCTCGGAAGCCTCCCGCTCGGGCGCCGCTGACGCTGCCAGGGATGCGAGGAACTCGACCACTTCCTCGGTCGTCGCCTCCGCCTCCATCTCCTGCCTGCTCACCACCGCTTCCAGCGCGGCCAAAGCGAGGGTGCGGGGGTCATAGAAACCGCGGGGGAACCGCTGCCAGGCCTGGCGCTGATCGATCCGGTGCAGCGGGACCCCGCGAGCCAGGACCGAACTGCGTCGGACGAAGCCAACCTCGGACACCAGCGCCCGCCACTCATTGACGCCGTCAGGAACTGCCGACGCCGATGCAAGCAGCCGCCGCTCCTCGCGATCCAGAAGGGCCTGGACCATCGAATCGCAGCCGTCTTCCTCGGCACGGTCAATGCCGTCGGGAAACTTCTTGTGTTCTGTCACGACGACAGTGGAGCAGCAAGTACTGACAAAACATGTGATTATCGAGTGAATAGGTAACCCGTTTGGCGCGCAGCCAAAATGATGAAACTACGATTTTCAGCCCCGAATAACGGTGTCAGCAGCCACGAGGGAACGTCCTCGACGACACCGTTCGGGTGATGAGCCACGTTGCCGCAGCCAGCGCATCAGGCGGGCGGTCGCGATCCGGCTCACGGGTGCCCTCCACTACGTACGCCTGGTGCTTCGACCATGGGACGCTTCACTGCTTTCTCGCGCAGGCCGAGCCGTGGTTTACGGGACGTCTGGGTACCAGTCACTGCAACCTCCTAAGATCAGGCGTTGGAGGCCATGCAGCACGATTTGGGGAATGCCCGGTTCTTCGACAGTTCCCAGGTGACGAGGAGTTGCAAGTCATTCGAGATCCGCGAGAGAACATCGACGCCTGGTCTCGTCTCCTGACTGGGGCCTTGGCCCGTAGGACTCCGTACTGAAGAGCGGCGGCCCCTAGGCGAGTGCCGCCGCTCGGCGTTGATTCCGGGGCGGGGTCAGGGCCGACGCCTCCGACGGGTGAGGTCGGGGACCGCGGCTTGGGCGGCCACCTGCTGCTCCAGGGCCGCGTTGGTCTCCTTGCGCTTGCTGTTCTCGATTTCCAGGACGTGGACGATCCGGGCTAGGAGCTGCGCCTGTCCGCGTAGATCGTCGCGTTCGGCGCGGACGCGGGCATGGTCCTTCTGTTGCTTGGTGGCGCGGGCTCGCGCCGAGTCGTGCAGCGCTTCGAAAAGGGAAGTGCGGGCCTTGACCAGGGCGTAGAACAGGTCCTTGAGACCGGTGTGTTTGTGGGTGAGCTTGTTGCGGCGCAGTCCGGCTTCGGTGGCCAGGGAGACGACAGTCAGCTTGCCGTCGGAGTGCAGCGGGGCGCCGATCAGAAGGCGGACCATGGCGTCGGTGATGGCCCGCACCTCCTCGGCGTCCTCGGTGACGGCGTGGCCCTGGGCGCGGGTGAGGGCCTCCCCGACGAGTTGAGCCAGGGCGGCACCGTTGCTTGGGTGGGGGCCATCTCCGCCGGGAGTGCTCATCGGAGGTCCTTGGGGTCTGCTGCGCCCGGCTGCTGGGCGCCGTGGCGGCGGACGATGTCGGTGAGGTGGGCCCTGCGCTGCTGCTCGCGGGCCGCGATGGGGAAGGGGTCGAGACCGGCCTCGGCAGCGTCGTCAATCCGTACGATCTCGGCCCGCAGAGCGGTGATCTGGCTGTCGGTGCGGCTGATGTTGGCGCACACCGACTGGCAGCGGGAGTGGTCCGGAGTGCTGCGCCGCCGTCGTGCGCCCGGTCCCGGTCCGGGTCGCACAGCGCGGTGAACGCGTCGTGGTTGCAGATCAGGAAGGCTTTCGGGTCTTCGTAGACCTGGAGGCGCGGGTTGTCGACGAGCGCACGGAGCTCGCGTTTGCCGAGGTAGGTCCCGGCGTAACGGTCGGAGGACTCGGCGACTGTGGCGCGGTAGCGGTCGGCGGCCGGGCCGCTGACCTTTTCGCCGGCGGCGAGGCGTTCGCGGGCCTCGGTGAGGGGCTCGACCAAAGCCAAGCCCTTCTCCTGGTCGAGGACCTCGAGCATGTCGGCCTTGGAGCGGCCGGCGCACGACTCCGACATGGCGGTGGCCCCGTGGCCGTACTGCACCGCGAGGGCGATCCGGCCGCCGGGCTGGCGGTAGATGAACCAGGCTATGGTGCGGCGGAAGCGGCGCAGTGCGACGGCACCGTCCGGGTCGTCCGGGATCAGCTCGTGCGGGCGCTGGCGGGCGCCGAAACCACTCCCTTGCAGCCGTGAGGCGTGGGGCCACTGCCACCGCTCTGACCAGCGGTTTCCGTAGCTGTCCCATCTTGAGCCCACAGTGCTGCGTCCGGTCGCGGTGTCCAATTTTTCGGGCCGTGCACCGCCCCCCTGGTCGGGAGGAGACGCCTCACCTGCGGATTCCCATTCCTGTGTCCTGTTGGCCACGCGGTGGACATCACCGGTGGGAAATGGACACGGGACATGGGATCCCACAGTCAGGTGTTCGCCGCAGGCAGCCGGTCGGACAGTGCGAGCGCTGCGCACACTAGTCCGATATGGCTGAACGCCTGCGGGAAGTTGCCCACCTGCCGCTAGAGGCGGGAGTCCCCCTCCTCGGCCAGCAGCCCCAGGTCGCTGCGGAGCGAGAGCAGCTTCTCGAACAGGATGCGGGCCTCCTCGACCCGCCCGATCATCGCCAGGTCGTCGGCCAGCCAGAACGAGCACGCCAGGAACGCGCCCTCGTCGCCCTCCAGGCCGTCCACGCCCGCGTCCTCGCCCGAGGTCGGGTAGCGCAGCACGAAGCCGTCCTCGGTGCCCAGCACGCCGCGCTTCGGCCGCCGGCCACCGCCACGGAGATCGCCGCGGCGGAGGACCAGCTGGGCTTCGCCCTCCATCCTCAGCTCAGGAGGCTGCTGGAGCGGCGCAACGGCGTCGCCGAGCCGGAGCAGGACGGCGGTCCGGTGCCGGACGTCTTCCCGGCCGGAGGCATCCTGCCGCTGAGTCACCGGCTCCTGTCCACCGCGGAGATCCCCTCGGCACACGAGATTCTCGTGGAGGTCCATGAGGACCACGTTGCCCCTTATGTTGCGGACGACGAGGATGCCGAAGAGGTCGCTGGCCACCTGCACCGGTGCGTGCCCTTCGCGCTGCCCAACGACGGCGGTGTGGCGTTCGTGGACCATCAGCCCGGCCCCACGTACGGGCACGTGTTCGAGATGGGCATCGGCTCCGGTGATCTGGACGGCACGCTCTGGGGCCCCAGCCTGGCCGATGTCGCCGGGGCCGTGACCGATGCGCTGGAAACGGGCACTGCGTTCCTGTCCTACCGGCCCACCACCTTCGCCCACTCCTCCGGCCGGACCTGCATCGAGTGGGAGATCCGGCCGTAGCTCACCGAGCTGCACGCTCTACTTCCTCGTCGTCAGCCGCCGCGGATCTCGCGCACAGCCGGTGGGCATGGCCGCTCCCGGCCGTACCCAAGGTGGGGGGAAGGAGACGGCCGGGTCCGTGTCGGGCCCGGCCGGGATGGTGACGATCAGGGCCGGTGCAGCGTGCCGCCCTCCTTCGGTGAGAGGCGCCCCGCGGTCTGCTGGAGGAACGCGGCCCAGGCCGTCAGGGGGAAAGTGAGGTGCGGGCCGCCCTCCGCGTTCTGCTTGGAGTCGCGCATGTGGACCCTGCCGGGCTGCGGGCACGCTTCCACGCACTCCGTGCCGCCTTCGCTGCTGTAGGAGGACTTGAACCACTGGCCGTATCGGCGGCCGTCGCCGGTGTGCGCGTTAATGGTGATCAGACCTTCCGTGCGAGTTGTTCCAGGTAGGCCGCGGTCTCGTGGTCGGGCAGGGCCCCGCGGGCGAGGAAGTCGAAGCGGCGGGTGAACTGCCGGACCACCTTCGGCTTCGAGACCACCTGCACGGTGTGCGAGACCGTGCTGACGGCCACGACCGGTCCCTGCAGGGCGGTGCGGTCGAAGTCCAAAACGGTGAACCCGCCGGAGGTGACGCGGTAGGCCGGAGCCGCGAACGGGATGATCCGCACTGTGACGTTGGGGAGCTTCGAGAGCCCCGCGATCTCTGCGTACTGCCGGCGCATGACTGCGCCGTCCCCGACGACGTTGCGCAGCGCGGACTCGTCCATGAGGCAGACGAGTTCGACGCCCTGCTCGGTGATCAGCCTCTTGCGGTTCGCCCGTACCTCGACCGAGCTGTCGACGAAGTCCGTGGTCCGTTCGTCGGCGGCCTTGGCCGACTCGAACAGCGCCCGGGCGTACTCCTCGGTCTGCAGCAGTCCGTAGACGACGTTCGGGCACCATGGGCTCACGATCCGGGCGCCGGACTCGAACCCGAGGTAGGTGGGCATCCCGGAGGGCAGGACGGAGGTGTTCGGCGTCCACCAGTCGTCGCCCTTGGCGCTCTTGTACCAGTCGAGCAGCAGGTCCTGGCCCTCGAAGCCGACGTTGTAGGCGGCCAGGAGTTCGGTGAACTGGCCGATGCGGCGAAAGCCGGTGGTGCCCTTCTCGATGTTGGTGATCGTCGAGGGCGCGCAGCCCGCCGCCTTCGCGGCCTGCTCGCCCGAGAGCTCGGCTTTGTCCCTGAGCTGGGTGAGTTCGACTCCCAGCATGATCCGCAGGAACGTCGATCCGGTGTTCGCCGCCATCCGACCGCCTTCCTCCGGCTGCCCGCGCCGGGCCGTCGGCGCTGAGGAGGCCGGCGCCGGTTCACCCCGCATCGGGCCGGGGTCGTTGTCTCCGCCGCGGTACGGCTCCTGCACATGCGGCGGGCCCTTCGGGTGTCGTCCTGGGCGCTGGTCCCCGGCGGGTCTGCCGCACCCAGCACCCGATGCGAGGAGGCAGCCGCCATGGACCCGACGCAGGCAGCCCCGGCACCGGCAGGGCTGCCCCACCCCTGGGACGTCGCGATCGATGCGGGCCTTGCTCTGCGCCTGGCGGCCGGGCGCCCCACGGGGGAGGTCGCCGACGTCCTGCGGGAGCGGCTGCGCGGCTACCTCACCCTCCTCGTCGACGACGCGGACGCCTATGCCGCAGCCCTCGCCGAGGGCCACCCCAAGGACGTGGCGGCCGGCACCGTGCACCACGCCCGCGCCCTGGCCCGGGAGACCGGCGCCGGGGCCGACCCGGCCGCCTTGCTGCGCCTGCTCGCCAAGGCCGTGCACTACACAGCCCGCTACGCCGCCACCGCCCGGCCTGCCCGGCGTCAGGGCCGGTGACGTCCCGGCCCGCGCGGCGCCGAGGTTCACGCCGCGCGGTCCGGGCGCCTGCGACCGGCTGGCCTGCTAGCGCCTGGGCCCACGACCGCATCGCCGCACAGGTGAGACGCCGGGGCGAAGACGTGCGGCGGCAGCGCCCGGCGGCAGTGTCAGACCCTGCGGGCGCGCCCTGCCGGGCCAGGACACCACCGTCGGCTCCGGCTGGGCCGGCCGGCTTCACCCCGGCCTGCGCACGCGCAATGCCGCGTTTGACCGATGGTGAGTTCGCCGGCCGGGGTGAGCACGGGCACAGGGCGAGGCCCGCGGTCCGGCCGGCTGACGGTCCGGACCTCCCCGCGGTAGGGAAGTATGCGCGCCATGCCCGACACCCTGTTAACCCTGCTGGTGGCCACCGCCACCGCCGTGGTGACCGCCCTCGCCACCGGACTGCTCGTCACGCCCCGCATGGAGGCCCGCAAGAAGCGGCTCGGCGACGTCCACGCCGCCCGCGACGCCTTTCGCACGCATCTGTCCCGCATCGCATCGGTGTGCGCCCTGCTGCGGCAGGTGCCGCTTCCGGCGGACGGCGAGCCGGGCTGGACCCCGGTGATGCGCCAACGCCTGGCAGGCGAGCGGGAACGCTGGTGGCAGCAGCTCGACGAGTCCACCCGGTGGCTGATCGACAATGTCGCGGCGTACGCGGAAAGCTGGGGCCCGCAGCCGCTCGTCGTGCTCGCGGTCCAGTACGCCGGCAACGCCCGCATGGTGCTGCTGTCCGAGCGGGAGGAGGTCACGAAGGCGGAGATCCTGATTGCGCTGACGCTGCCGGTGCAGCGCCAGTTCTTCGGCTGGCCCTGGGCCCGGGCACGGCACGCCGTCGCCGACCGCCAGTGTTTCGCGCAGACGATCGCCCGCATCAACACCGAACCCGCCGCCCCGTAGGCAGGTGAGGGCACCCGAACGCGGAGTACCGCGCAACGGTCGGCGGCGAGGGACGTGCGGCTGACCGGGCGCCACCATCAGTTCGCTGAGCGGCGCTCTCTGGTGTTCCGGGCCGGGCGGGTCGGGGAATGCGTGAACGCCCCCGTGTGCCCGTGGGCCGAATTCCGTGGGTGACCACCGCATCCGGCCCACGCCTGCGGTACACGCAGGGCGCCGGTACCGCAGGCGTGCGGGGGTGCTACTTCCGCCACTCCACGTCGTAGGCGCCCATCTTGCTCTTGCCGCAGCTCATGCCGAACTTCCAGCTACCGCGCCCCATCCAGCGTCCGTAGTGTGACGTGCCGTCCCAGCACTCCACCATCGCGCGCGCCATGCCCTTGGTCACGCGGCAGTCGGCGGTCCAGCCGTGGCTGGTCGTCTTCCAGTTGGTGCATTTGTAGCCCGGATTGGCGGCCTGGGCGGGGGTGGCCGTCATGACGCCGCAGATCGCGGTCAGGGCAATGGCGCCGGCGGATGCTGCGGCCTTGTTGCGCACGGTCGAGAGCTTCACTTCACGGGTCCGTTCTGTGGGTGAGATCGGCGACTCGCCTGTCGAATCGCCTTCGCGGGCGGCCGGGCGAACCCCCTTCGGCCGGGGGTCGGAAAGGCCGAATCACCGGAAAGGCATATGTCCACGCCGGGCCCGCCGAAGATCATCTACTGACCGTGATCGATGTACATAATCTTCTGCCTGTGATCCGCCTCACCGTTCGGGTGGGGTGGCGTACGCCAAGCGCTGGCGTCACACCTTGGGCCAAGACGTAATCCACCTCGTCACCCGCCCCCGGGGAGTCCCGGCTGCCGCCCGGTGCGGCGGCCGGGGGCGGGCCGGTCTACCGCTGGTGCGGGGCCGCGGCGCGGCGGCGGGGCGACGTGTTCGCGGATCCTGTTGCAGCACGCCGTACAGCCGGTCGGCGCGGACGCTCTTGGCCGGTCCCAGGTCCTGGCGGGGGACGTCCAGGAGCACGGCCGGGTGGGCGGGGTCCAGGCGTCCGCCGACGCTGCGCGCCGCGTCGGCCAGGGCGGCGCGGACCGCCGCGCGGTAGGCGGGCGGCTCCAGGCGGGTGAGCTGGCCGCCGCCCCGGCGCACCTCGCTGGCGGCTCTGAACAGGTTGCCGCGCAGGCCCGGCGGGATCTGCCAGGCGGCGTCGTCCGGCGGCGGCAGGGGCCGGTAGGCGTCCTCGGCGGCGGCGACGGCTCAGCCGGCGGCGGTCAGGTCGCGGCAGAGCTGGGTGCGGCCGGTGGCGGTGGTCAGCAGGCGGCGGCGGTGGGTGGCGGTCCACCGTCCGGTGGGCCGCCCCCTCGCGCAGCGGGGGGGTGCCTCTATGTCCTTCGTCAAGCTGTTCGGGGGCTCCTCGGCTCGTAGGGGGTTCCGTCGCGGAGCATGGCGAACAGGACGCTGATGCGGTGGCGGGCGAGGCGGAGGAGGGCCTGGGTGTGGGTTTTGCCTCGGGCTCGGCTGCGGTCGTAGTAGGTCCGGGAGGCGGGATCGTGGAGGGCTGCGAACGCGGAGAGGAACATCGCCCGTTTCAGCTGCCGGTTCCCGCCCCTGGGAGCGTGCTCGCCGTGGATCGAGGTTCCCGACTGCCGGGTCGCCGGAGCGAGTCCCGCGTAGGAGGCCAGGTGGCCGGCGCTCGGGAACGAGCTGCCGTCGCCGACGGTGGTCAGCAGGACTGCGGCGGTCCTGACGCCGATGCCGGGCATCGAGGTCAGGACCGGGGAAAGAGGGTGGGCCTCCAGTAGGGCCTCGATCCGGGTTTCCAGGGCCCGGCGTTGTTCATGGACGGCGGCCAGCGACTTCGCCAGCGACGGGACGATCACGTCGAGGGTGCCGGTGCCCGGGACGACGACGGTCTGCTCGTCGAGGGCGGTGAAGATGTCGTCGACCAGCCGCTCGGCCATGCGCGGTGCCCTCGGGCGGACGACCTCGACCAGCTTGCGGCGGCCCGCCTTCCGCAGAGCCTGCGGGGATCCGTGGCGTTCGAGGAGCCAGGTGACCGCCCGGTGGTCCAGGCGTGGGCCGAGGACGCGTTCGAGGCTGGGGTGGAACTGGGTGAGCAGGCCTCGGATGCGGTTGGAGGTGCGGTTGGCCTCGCCGGCGAGGTCCTGGTCGAAGCCGACGAGCATGGTCAGCTCCGCGGTGACCTCGTCGGTCAGGTCGAGGGTGCGCAGGGTGTGGGGCATGGTGCGGGCGGCGTCCGCGATGACCGCGGCGTCCTTCGCGTCGGTCTCGGCCTCGCCGGGGTAGAGATCGGCGATCCGTCGCATCGCGAGGCCGGGCAGGTAGGCGACCTGACAGCCGGCGTCCCGGGCGACCGTCAACGGGAGGGCGCCGATGGACGCGGGCTGGTCCACCACCAGCAGAACCGCGCCGAACTTGTCCCTCAGCTTGTCGAAGACGGCCCGCAGCTTCGGTTCGCTGTTCGGCAGCGGCTTGTCGAACACCTTCTTCCCGGCCGGGGTCAGGCCGTGGCCGTGATGCGTGTGCTTGCCGACGTCCAGGCCCAGGAAGACGCCCACCGCGTCGATGTCGATCACCGTGCCCCCACATGCGTCGATGCGTGCCGGCCTCAAGGTCGGGAGCCGTTCGCGCGCATCCACGTTATGCAGACCTGCCGCCCGCAGGCGGCCGGGCCTTGCGCCCGGCCGGGCAGTGGTCGGACCTCTGATCAGCGTCTGCGACGGCACCCCTCGGGCCCGGTGACACCACCCCCCAGGTCATCCCATCGACAGGGGGCAACAGTCATGCCGGACCCGGAGGCCAGCGGCCCTCTTGCAGGACCGCGAAAAAGATAACTGTGAGAGTTCTTCTGCGGCCCGGGATGGGTTGCTGCCAGGCTCGACGCTCGTGATCCGGCATGACTCGCAAGATAACTGGCGTCCCGTCAGGGACTGCCGTTCCCCCGAGATGTCTGCCGGACACGGGCGTCGGCCCGGCCCACCCGTTGGCTTGATCAGCAGCTTGTCCGCCTTCCGGCGTGACTCATCACAGTTCCGCCACGTGGTGACTCCACCCAGGCCGACGCCGTTACGGTCGTCCGCCCGGAGGAGAACAACCGCATGACCATGCTCGCAGAACAAGTCGATGGCGTCATCGGCGTCGACACCCACCGCGACACCCTCGCCGCAGCCGCCGTCAGCCCCATCGGCGCCGTCCTGGCCAGCACCGATTCCCCGGCCAACGCCCGCGGCTATAGGCGCCTGCTGGACTTCGCCCGCCAGCACGTTCCCGGCCGCCGCTGCTGGGCCCTGGAAGGCATCGGCAGCTACGGCGCCGGCCTCGCGGCCTTCCTGGAGCAGGCCGGCGAACAGGTCGTCGAGGTCTGCCGCCCAAAACGAGCGGCCAACCGCGGGGGCCGCAAAACCGACATGCTCGACGCCATCCGGGCCGCCAAGGAAGCCCTGGCCAGCGAGCATCTGATCCAGCCCCGCCTCCGCGGCGAACGCGAGGCACTGCGGGTGCTGCTTGCGACCCGTCACGGCGCAGTCCTCGCTTCCACCGCCGCGATCAACCAGCTCAAGGCCATGATCGTTTCTGCGCCGGACGAGGTCCGCGCCGAACTGCGGAAGCTCAAGCGTCCCGCGCAGGTCGCCTACTGCGCTCAGTTTCGCGACCGCCCGGCCCAGGACCTTGAGCATCGGATGACAGTGCGAGCCATGCGGTCCACGGCCCAGCGCATCCAGGTCCTGCAGACCGAGGCCAAGGAACTTGAGAACGAGATCCTCGCCCTGGTGCGGCAGCAGGCCCCCGAGCTTCTCGGCTTGCTCGGAGTCGGACCGATCACCGCCGCCCAGATCTTGGTCAGCTGGTCTCACCGGGGACGATTCCGCTCGGAAGCCGCCTTCGCCGCCTTCGCCGGTGTCTCGCCGATCCCTGCCTCGTCCGGGCTGACCAACCGACACCGTCTCAACCGCAGCGGCGACCGGCAGCTCAACCGGGCCATGCACACGATCACCCTGATCCGGATGCGGCTCGACCCCTCCACGAAGACGTACGTCGCACGCAAGATCGCCGAAGGGAAGACCTCCCGTGACGCCCAGCGATGCCTCAAGCGGGTGATCTGCCGCCACATCTTCAAGATCCTTGAGCGCGACGACCGGAACCGACTCGGCAACGTCGAAGAACTCGCTGAAGCGGCTTGACACGACATAGCAGCCTCGGGGCGGCGGTGCCCAACTGGTCCTGGTCGGCGTGGATGCGGTAGTGCCCGCCCTGGTCGGGGTCGGGTGTCAGGCGCCAGGTGCGGCCGTCGGCCTCGCCGAGGACCAGGTCCGCGGCGGCGGGGCGGACGGCCTGCAGGGCGTCGGCGAGCTGCCGGCCCGCCTTGGTGCGGTTCAAGACGGTGCCGGGCAGGATCGCGAGCAGGTCGAGGTCGTCCTCATGCGGTCCGCGGGTGGCGATGCGCAGGGCGGCGGCGACGAGTGCGTTCAGCCGGGGGGCGTCGAGCGCGCGCCACCAGGACGGGGCGGAGGCGGAGGGGTCCGGCTGGTGCCGGACGGCGGTCGTGACGACGGCCTGGGCGGTGGCGTGCCGGTTGCGGTGGTGCTTGCCGCCGCGCGGGGCCAGCGGCATCAGCCGGTGCTTGGCGGCCCAGCCGAGCAGGGAGAGGCGACCGGTGAGGGCGTGCCGGGTGCTCGCCCAGGTCCTCGATGGCGGCGGGCAGCCGCAGGCCGTCCTGCGGGCCGTCCTCCTGCTCGTGCTGCTCCTCGGGCTCGGGGCGGTCCGGCTCCGGCGCGGGGGCGGCGGCGTCCGGCTCCGGTGCGGCCGATGGGGGAGCGTCGTCGGCCGGGCCCGGGTCGGCGTCCGGTGGGTCGCCGTCGGGCGCGGGCTCCTCGGGCTCCTCGGGCGTCTCGGCCGCGCGGGCGGTAAGGGCGGCGGCCGCGGACCGGGCGGCGGTCAGCTGCTCCTCGCCCGCGGTGACCTTTTCCTGCTCCTGCTCCAGCTGTGCCGTCAGGTTCTTCAGGCGGCGGGCGTCCTCCTCGGCGCGGGCGCGGGCGGCGGCCAGCTCGTCCAGCCGCGGGCGCAGGGCGCCGAGTTCGTCCGCCAGCCGGGCGGCGCGCTCGGAGGCGGTGGTGTGCTCCTTGCGCAGGGTCCGGTGCTCGGCGGTGAGCTCCTCGTGGCGCCCGGTCAGGCTGTGGTGGGCGGCGCCGAGTTGGCTGATTCCGGCTACGCTGCCCGTAGCCGGAATCAGAACCGGTTCACTGATTCAACAACCGGCGCACGACGGCATCCCGCGTGCGCAACGAGACGCCGGGGGAGTCCCGGGGAGCAGGGGGAGCGGATGACGGGGCAGATCCCGCAGCGGCACGGCGAGGAGAGCGCGGGGGAGCGGCGTGCCGCGCTGTTCAGCGACGCGGCCACCGACCGCCCGACCCGCACCGCCCCCGCCCGCCCGCCGCTGGAGACGTTGGTCTGGCAGGCGCCCGGCGAGCAGGGCAGCGCCCGGTGAGTGGCGAGCTGCCCGGCCAGAGCGGCCCCGCGACACCGCGCCTCGGCGGCGGTCAGCGCCCGGCGCTGCGCTACCCGCCCGTCCAGAACGGCCTGGACTACCTGCTGGACGTCACCGACCGGCTGGCCGCCCGCGAACCGGGCGACCTCCCCGGCGCCCGCACCCTGAAGTACGCCGTGCTCCACCTCCAGGCCGCCACCGAGGTCCTGCTCAAGGCGCGTCTCCAGCAGGAGCACTGGAGCCTGGTGTTCAAGGAGCCGCAGCGGGCCACCCGCGCGGCCTTCGACAGCGCCGACTTCCTCAGCTGCACCGCGGAGGACGCCTTCACCCGGCTGCAGAACATCGCCGGCCTGCCCCTGGCGGACAGCGACCTGAAGGCCGTCAAGAAGCTGGCCCGCGACCGCAACGCCCTCATGCACTACGGGCTCACCAGCCCGGCCGCCGCCGTCGAGGCCCGCGCCGCCGCGGTGCTCAACTTCCTGCTGCCCTTCCTGGCCACCCACCTGCTGCCCGGCCTCGATGCGGCGCAGCAGGCTGACGCCCAACAGGCCCTGGGGGTCGTGCGCGCCCAGCTGCGCGGCATCGAGGCGTTCCTGACCGCCCGCATGAACGCCCTGCGCGCCGGCCTGGAAACGGTCGCCGCCACCACGGTGGTCTGCCCCCAGTGCGCCCAGCCGGCCCTGGTCCTCGGCGGCGACCTGCCCACCTGCCGGTTCTGCCTGATGACCTGGGACGACCCGGGCGACGCCGCGGGCGAGTACCTGTGGATCGTGCAGGGGGAGATCGCCTCCACCGACCCCGACCCAGACAACCCGCTGCAGCACTGCCCCGACTGCTCCCACACGGCCCTGGTCATGACGGCCCGCACCACCGCGGACCCGGCCGCCGACCGGCACCTGTGTTTCTCCTGCGCCACCGACTTCACCGACACGCCGCTGGCGGCCTGCCGGTACGGCTGCGGGCGGCTGCTGCCCTCCGACGCCGAGGAGCTGCTGTGCTCCGAGTGCACCGGTCTGGCCTTCGAGAGGATCTGAGCATGGACGAGCCGCACGGCCCCGCCGGCGCCCCGGGCCCCGCCCGCCGGGCGCCGGTGCGCCGGGCGCTGGCCTGGTGGATGCTGGGCTCCGCGCCCTGGCGCCACACCGCGCTCAGCGCGGTCGTGTTCGCCCTGGCCGTGACCGTCTCGCTGCTGGTGCCCGTCGGTGGGCCCACCGCACTGCGCCTGATCGCCTGCACGGTGGCAGGGCTCGCCTTCACCGCCGGCTTCGGCGTGGTGTCGGCGGCCCGGTCTAGGGGGGAGGCGCTGGTCTCGCCGCGCGCCTTCCGGCGCTGGCAGCGCCAGGTCCACGCCGCCCACCGCGCCAGCACGCCGCACGGGGGTGCCCGGTGAGTGCCGGCGACGCCCTGCCCTACAGCGGGGACAGCGCCCACGACCGTCGGGTGCGGGCCCATCTGGCCGACCTCGCCGCCGAACGCGGCCTGTCGCTGCCGGAGGTGCTGGCCCAGCTGAACGCGGCGCTCGCCGACGGCCGGCCGCCCGTGCCGCAGCCGCCGGCCGCCGACGGCGCGGCAGCGGCCCCCGCCGCGCCCCGCGCCTGGGTGATCGCCCGGCGCCGGGCCGACGACGAGTGGGGCGTGACGACGTACGAGGCCTGCGCCGGGCCGCCCGCCGCGCGGGC
>NZ_JBHWHY010000060.1:0-62293 GCF_042732265.1 Streptomyces sp. NPDC059788
GACCCGGCACACCGCCGGGTCCGGGCCGGTTTGCCGCCGGTCCGCGGCCCGCCCGGGCGTTCATCCCTGCGGGACGTTGGGCCGAATGGGTGTTTCAGTCGTCCGGGCGGTCCTGCCGGCCCGGCCCCGCCTCATCCGCCGAGCACGCGCCGCAGGTAGGCGTTGGTGAACAGGCGCCGCGGGTCCAGCCGGTCGCGCAGCGCGGTGAACGCGGCGAATTGCGGATAGACGCCGGCCAGGTATGCGGCGTCGCGGCTGTGCAGCTTGCCCCAGTGCGGCCGGCCGCCGTGCGCCGTCATGATCCGCTCGGCCGCGGTGAAGTACGCCCGGTAAGGCGTCCCCCGGTACATGTGTACGGCGATGTAGGCGGTGTCCCGCCCGGAGGCGGTGGACAGCGGGATGTCGTCGGCCGGCGCGGTCCGCACCTCCACCGGGAAGGCGATCTTGAAGTCGGAGCGCTCCACCAGCGCCCGCAGTTCGCGCAGCGCCTCGACGGCGGCGTCCCGCGGCAGCGCGTACTCCATCTCCACGAAGCGCACCCGGCGCGGGCTGGTGAAGACCTTGTAAGGGATGTCGGTGTACGTACGGGCAGAGAGCGCGCGGCTGGAGAGCCGGGCGATGCCCGGAACGGCGGCGGGCACCGCCCGGCCGACGGCGCACGCGGCGCGGAAGACCCCGTTGGAGAGCAGCTCGTCGTCGATCCAGCCGCTGATCCGGCCGAGCGGGGCGGCGGGGCCCTGGCTGCGGTTGTTGCGCTTGGTGCTGCAGTTGCCGGTGTGCGGGAACCAGTAGAACTCGAAGTGCTCGTTCTCCGCGACGAGCTGGTCGAACTCGGCGGTCACCCGGGCGAACGGCATCGGCTCCTCGCGGGCCGCCAGCCAGAACTGCGGCTCCACGGCGAAGGTGACGGACGTGATCACGCCCAGGGCGCCCAGCCCCACCCGGGCCGCCGCGAAGACGTCGGGATTCTCGGTGGCGGAGCAGGTGAGCACCGAGCCGTCGGCGGTGACCAGTTCGAGGCCGGTGATCTGGGCGGCGACGGACGCCGAGTCGCGGCCGGTGCCGTGCGTACCGGTGCTCGCCGCGCCGGAGACCGTCTGCTCCATGATGTCGCCCATGTTGGCCAGCGACAGGCCGTGTGCGGCGAGGGCCTGGTTGAGGTGCTTGAGCGTGGTGCCGGCGGCCACCGTCACCGTGCCCGCGGCGCGGTCCACCACCCGTATGCCGGTCAGGCGTTCGGGCCGTATCAGCAGGCCGTCGGTGGCGGCGGCCGCGGTGAAGGAATGGCCGGTGCCGGCCGCCTTGACCGTGAGCCCGTCGGCCGCCGCCGCCCGTACCGCCGCGGCCAGTTCCTCGGTGGAGGACGGCGCGACGCTGCGGGCCGGATGTACGGCGACGGTGCCCGCCCAGTTACGCCAGGCGGGCCGGGGCGTCCTCCGTACCGTGCGGGTCGCTCCCGCCCGTGGGGCCACCCCGTCCGTGCGGGTCGTCCTGTGTGCCTCGGCCATCTGCGCCCGTCCCCTCACGCTGCGGCGCCGGCCGCAGCCGGCGGTATCCGAGGAACGCCACCGCCGCCGCGAGCGCCCCCGCCACGGCCGGCACCAGGTAGCCGCGGCCGGCCCCGGCCGCGTCCACCACCCACCCGGCGGCCGACGAGCCGAGCGCCACCCCGACCGCGAGCCCGGTGCTCGTCCAGGTCATGCCCTCGGTCAGGTTCGCGCGCGGTACATGCTGCTCGACGAGGGCCATGGTGGTCACCATCGTCGGCGCGATGGACAGGCCCGCGAAGAAGAGCGCCACGGCCAGCAACGGCAGGTTCCCGACCAGTTGGAGCGGGATCATACTCACGGCCATCGCACACACGCCCACCAGCCACCGGCGGGCGGCCGGGCCCTTGAAGTGGATCATCCCGAAGACCACGCCGGCCGCGCACGACCCCAGCGCGTAGGTCGCGAGCACCAGGCTGGCGGCGCCCTGGTGGCCCTCCTCCTTGGCGAACGCCAGCGTCACGACGTCGGTCGCACCGAAGATCGCGCCGGTCGCCACGAACGTGATCACCAGCACCTGCAGGCCCCGCGAGCGCAGCGCCGAGCCCTTGGTGTGGTGCTCGCGCGGATGCGGCGCCGGCTCGGTCGCGCGCTGCGCCGTCAGCCAGAAGACGCCGACCACCAGGAAGACCGTGGCGAGCAGCGGACCCGCCTCGGGGAACCAGGAGGTGGACAGGCCTATGGAGAGGATCGGGCCGACGATGAAGCACGCCTCGTCGACGATCGACTCCCAGGAGTACGCGGTGTGCAGCAGGCGCGGCGAGCTGTGGTGGACCGCCGCCCAGCGGGCCCGGACCATCGAGCCGACGCTCGGCACGCAGCCCGCGCAGGCCGTGAAGACGAACAGCGTCCAGTCCGGCCAGCCCTGCTGCGCGCTCACCAGCAGACCGCCGATGGCCGCCGCCGAGACCAGGGTCACCGGGCGCAGCACCCGGCGCTGGCCGTGCCGGTCCACCAGCCGGGAGACCTGCGGGCTGAGCACCGCTGAGGACATCGCGACGGTCGCCGCCAGGGCGCCCGCGAGGCCGTACCGGCCGGTCAGCAGGGAGACCATGGTGACGATGCCGATGCTGGTCATCGACAGCGTCATACGGCCCAGGAACCCGGCGGCGGTGAACGATCTGGTGCCGGGCGTGTGGAACAGCGCTCGGTAGGGGCTTGGCATGGGGAGCTCCGCCGGTGAAGAGCCGACGCCGGGGGGTTCCGGAAATCGGTGGGGCATGAATCGGTAAGGCATGTCTGAGGCCGAGACAGCTTACGCGCGCTGTCCGCGTGGCCGCCTCCGGTTTTCCGCCTGTCAGTGGCTGGTGGCAGGATCGAAGACATGCCCGAACAGTGCGACTCGCCCCTCCCGACCGCCGGGGGGACCCCCGGTCCCTACGACGCCCTGCTTCTGCTGTCCTTCGGCGGCCCCGAAGGCCCGGACGACGTCGTCCCCTTCCTGGAGAACGTCACCCGTGGCCGCGGCATCCCCCGCGAGCGCCTGAAGGAGGTCGGGCAGCACTACTTCCTGTTCGGCGGCGTCAGCCCGATCAACGCGCAGAACCGCGACCTGCTGGACGCCCTGCGCAAGGACTTCGCCGAACACGGCCTGGATCTGCCGGTCTACTGGGGCAACCGCAACTGGGCGCCGTATCTGGTCGACACGCTGCGCGAGATGGTCCGCGACGGCCGCCGCCGCATCGCCGTCCTGGCCACCAGCGCCTACGCCTCGTATTCGGGCTGCCGCCAGTACCGCGAGAACTTGGCCGAAGCTCTCGCCACCCTCCGGGCCGAGGGCCTGCCGGTGCCGCGGGTGGACAAGCTGCGGCACTACTTCAACCACCCCGGCTTCGTCCGGCCCATGGTCGACGGCGTGCTCGCCTCCCTGGCCGGACTGCCCGCCGAGGTTCGCGACGGCGCGCACCTCGCCTTCACCACCCACTCCATCCCGACCGCCGCGGCCGACACCTCCGGCCGCCCGGAGGACCACACCCAGGACGGCGAGGGCGGCGCCTACGTCGCCCAGCACCTGGACGTGGCCCGGGTGATCGCGGCGGCGGTCCGCGAGGAGACCGGCGTGGACCACCCGTGGCGGCTGGTCTACCAGTCCCGCAGCGGCGCCCCGCACATCCCCTGGCTGGAGCCGGACATCTGCGACCACCTCGAAGAGGTGCACCGCGCCGGCGTCCCCGCGGTCGTGATGGCCCCCATCGGCTTCGTCTCGGACCACATGGAGGTCAAGTACGACCTCGACACCGAAGCCACCGCCAAGGCCGCCGAACTGGGCCTGCCGGTCGCCCGCTCCGCCACCGTCGGCGCCGACCCGCGCTTCGCCGCGGCCGTGCGCGACCTGGTCCTGGAGCGCGCCGCCGCCGAGCGGGGCCGCGCCCCGGAGCGCTGCGCCCTCGGCGAGCTGGGGCCGAGCCACGACCTGTGCCCGGTCGGCTGCTGCCCGGCCCGCGCGCCCCGCCCGGCCGCGGCGGGCGCGGACTGGACGGGTCCGGTGGCCGAGGTCCAGGGGTAGCCCGCCGTACCGAGACCCCGTACGGCCCCGCCGTCCGGGCCGTACCGAGCCCATCCGGCGCCGCCGCGCCACCCCGCACGGCCGTACCGACCGGCCCGTACGAGCAAGGAGCACCGTGTCCGATCCGCTGTACGACGAACTTCTCGGCCTGGCCCAGGAGGCCGCCCGCCGCGCGGGCGAGCTGCTGCGCGACGGCCGCCCCGCCGATCTGGGCGTCGCCGCCACGAAAACCAGCCCCATCGACGTCGTCACCGAGATGGACATCGCCAGCGAGAAGCTGATCACCGGCTTCCTCGCCGAGCACCGCCCCGACGACGGCTTCCTCGGCGAGGAGGGCGCCAGCGTCGCGGGCACCAGCGGGGTGCGCTGGGTCATCGACCCGGTCGACGGCACGGTCAACTACCTGTACGGGCTGCCCTCCTGGGCCGTTTCCATCGCCGCGGAGAAGGACGGCGAGGCCGTCGTCGGTGTTGTCGCGGCGCCGGCGCGCGGCGAGACGTACCACGCCGTCCTGGGCGGCGGCGCGTTCCGCGACGGGGAGCCGGTCCGCTGCCGCCCCGCACCGCCGCTGTCGCAGGCCCTGATCGGTACGGGCTTCGCCTACCTGAGCGAGCGCCGCGCCGCCCAGGCCGAGGTGCTGCGCACCCTGCTGCCGCGGGTCCGCGACATCCGGCGCGGCGGCTCGGCCGCGATCGACCTGTGCGACGTCGCCTGCGGCCGGCTCGACGGCTACTACGAGCGCGGGCTGAACCCGTGGGACATGGCGGCCGGCGCGCTGATCGCCCGCGAGTCCGGCGCGCTCACCGGCGGCCGCCCCGGTGAGCCCGCCTCGCACGACCTGGCCTTGGCCGCCTCACCGGAGGTGTTCGCGACCCTCCAGCCCATGCTGGAGGAGCTGGGCGCCTGGCACGACTGAGCGGCCCCGGCCCGCCGGAGACGCGACAGCGCCCCGGACCCTTGGCGGGTCCGGGGCGCTGCCGTCGTGCGTGGGCGGGAGGCGGTCAGGCGCTGGCTGCGGTGACCTGCACGCCGTGCTCGGAAGCAAGGCGCTGCAGATCCTCCAGCTCGGCCTGTTCCACCTCGACGAGGAAGTCGTCGCCCGACTCGCGGGCCCGGTCGAGGTCGGCTTCGGTGTTCCGTATGCGCTGCAGAATGCCTGCGGTGAACGCGTCCATGGTGCGCCCCCTCGTCGTGGGTCGGTGGCACGGGGGTGTGCCGACGGGCGGGACGATCACGGCGTGGTCCCTGCGAATGGATCAGAGCGCGGCATGGCGCCGTACAGGGCGTGATCGCGGGTGTGCAGTCGTCCTCCCCAAGGGCAACCTCACGGAAACCTCAAGCGACTCCGGAATTCGAAAACCGGCCGGAGGGCGCCCGTTGCGGGGCGAAGATCCGCCGGTCCGGGGCCGTGCGGGGGCTCCGCACGGCCCGCCCGACCCCCTTACAGCCGGTTTACAGCTGTTCGGGGCAGGATGGAGGGGCTCCGATTTTGCCGTGCCCCGGATGCGTCCAGGGCTGTGAGGAAGGACTAGCGACGTGCGTGTTCTCGTCGTCGAGGACGAGCAGCTGCTCGCCGATGCGGTGGCCACCGGGCTGCGCCGGGAGGCCATGGCCGTCGACGTGGTGTACGACGGCGCCGCCGCCCAGGAACGCATCGAGATCAACGACTACGACGTGGTCGTCCTGGACCGGGACCTCCCGCTGGTGCACGGCGACGACGTCTGCCGCAAGATCGTCGAGCTGGGGCTGCCCACCCGCGTTCTGATGCTCACCGCCTCCGGCGACGTCAGCGACCGCGTAGAGGGCCTGGAGATCGGCGCGGACGACTATCTGCCCAAGCCCTTCGCCTTCACCGAGCTGACCGCCCGCGTGCGGGCCCTGGGACGCCGTACGACGGTCGCCCTGCCGCCCGTCCTGGAGCGGGCCGGCATCAAGCTGGACCCGAACCGCCGCGAGGTCTTCCGCGACGGCAAGGAGGTCCAGCTCGCGCCGAAGGAGTTCGCGGTGCTGGAGGTGCTGATGCGCAGCGAGGGCACGGTCGTCTCGGCCGAGCAGCTGCTGGAGAAGGCCTGGGACGAGAACACCGATCCCTTCACGAACGTCGTCCGGGTCACGGTCATGACCCTGCGCCGGAAACTGGGCGAGCCCGCGGTGATCGTCACGGTGCCGGGCTCCGGCTACCGGATCTGATGGCGATGCCGACCTCGTCCAAGGCCCCCGCCCCGCCACCCGCCACCCCGCCCAGGCCCACCTGGGATCCCAAACCGGTCAACGTCCGGCCCTTCCCCTGGCTGCGCCCCACCATCCGGATACGGCTCACGCTGCTGTACGGCGGCATGTTCCTGATGGCCGGCATCGTGCTGCTCACGATCATCTACATGCTGGCCGCCAACGCGCTGCAGGAAGGCAGCGAGCTGCCCGTCAAGATCCTCCGCGGCAACTTCGCCGCCACCAGCAACGTCTGCGACCTGCCCAGCCAGACCTCGGGGGAGATCTTCACCCAGGCGATCCAGAGCTGCCTCCAGCACCAGCGCGCCCAGGCCCTGAACACCCTGCTCAACCGTTCCCTGCTGGCGCTGCTGGGCCTGACGGTCGTGGCGTTCGCCTTCGGGTACGCGATGGCGGGGCGGGTGCTGTCGCCGCTGGGCCGGATCACCCGCACCGCGCAGCGGGTGGCCGGTTCCGATCTGCACCGGCGTATCGAGCTGGGCGGTCCGGACGACGAGCTCAAGGAGCTGGCCGACACCTTCGACGAGATGCTGGACCGGCTGGACCGGGCGTTCGAGTCGCAGCGGCGTTTCGTGGCGAACGCCTCGCACGAGCTGCGTACGCCGCTGGCGATCAACCGGACGCTGCTGGAGGTGCAGCTGGCGGACCCGGAGGCGTCGCCGGAGCTGGCGCAGCTGGGCAAGACGCTGCTGGCGACCAACGAGCGCAGCGAGCAGCTGGTGGAGGGTCTGCTGCTGCTGGCCCGCAGCGAGAACAAGATCGTGGACAAGAAGCCGGTGGATCTGGCCGAGGTGGCCTCGCAGGCCCTCGACCAGGCCCGCTCCGAGGCGCAGGCCAAGGGCGTGGAGATCCGGGGCGTGCGGCAGCAGGCGTTCGTCCAGGGCAACGGCGTCCTGCTGGAGCGCATCGCGCTCAACCTCGTACAGAACGCCGTGCGCTACAACGTGGCGCAAGAGGAGCAGCGCGAAGCGCCTCCGGCGGAGGGTGGCGGCGGGCGACGGGCGGGCTGGGTCGAGGTCACCACGGAGCCGCAGCAGGGCTGTGCGGTGCTGGTGGTCTCCAACACCGGCCCGGCCGTCCCGGCCTACGAGGTGGAGAACCTCTTCGAACCCTTCCGCCGCCTGCGCACCGAGCGCACCGGCAGCGACAAGGGCGTCGGCCTCGGCCTGTCCATCGTGCGGTCGGCGGTTCGGGCCCACGACGGTACGACCACCGCTCGGCCCCGCGAGGGCGGCGGCCTGACCGTACGGGTCGTCCTCCCGCTGTGATCGCGTGCGCGATGCCGGCCTCGAACTCGGGCCGCGGGGTACGGAAACGGTTCACCGCGTGTGCCGTTTGCGGTGCCGGCGTACCGCGTCACGGTTGGCGCACCGCTGAGTGCAGTAGCGCTGCCGCCCGGTACGGGAGGTGTCGGCGAAGATCATGACGCACTCGGTCACCGCACACCGCCGGAGCCGGTGCATACCCCGTCCCACCGGATGCAACGCGGTGCCGACGCCGATCAGCGGGACCAGCACGGCGCCCAGGGGCTGCTCGTCATCGCGGAACTCGTACGCCTGCGGGCCCTGTTGTTCGAGAACCGCGGCGGCGAATACTTCAATCCTTCGTCCCCGGAAGGAGAGTGGCGCGACAACCTCTGGTTCCGGGAACAAGAGGTCGCCCGCGTGGACCTGTCCGCCTCCTCCGCAGGCGAACCCCTCTACCGCACGCTCGGCTTCGCCGACCATCCGGACCCCGCCCTGTACTGGCGTCCCTGACGGATGGCGAGCAGCCTTCCGTCTTCGTTCCGGCCGGGCGGAAACAGCTGGTCGGGCCGGGCTCTCGGGCCCGGCCTCGTACCTTTTCGCGGTCCTGGTCGCGTCCTTCCGCCGACCGGGCTATTCCTCGACCTTCACCGCCCCGGAAGGGCACAGGAAGCCGGCTTCGCGTGCGGCGTCCCGGTCGCCGTCGTCGGGTTCGGCGACGAGGACCGTGACGATGCCGTCCTCGTCCTGGTCGAAGACGGCGGGCGCGGTCAGCGCGCACATACCGGCGCCGACGCAGACCGTACGGTCGGCGGTTACCTTCATGGGCTGCCTTCCGCCGGGGTCACCAGGTGACCGGGAGTTCGTTGACGCCCTGGATGGTGGCGCCGGGGCGCAGGGTCAGGCGTTCGACCGGTGTGGCCAGCCGCAGGGTGGGGACGCGGTCGAACAGCGCGGTGAGGATGATTTCGAGTTCGAGGCGGGCGAGGTTCTGGCCGAGGCACTGGTGGACGCCGTAGCCGAAGGCGAGGTGGTGCCGGGCGGAGCGGTGGATGTCGAACGTGTCCGGGTTCGCGAAGACGTCCGCGTCGCGGTTGGCGATGGAGTTGGCGACGATCACGCCCTCACCGGCCCGGATGAGGTGCCCGTCGATCTCGATGTCGGCGATGGCGAAGCGGCTGCCCGCGAGGTCGGCGATGGCGAGATAGCGCAGCAGTTCCTCGACGGCGCCCGGGACGAGACCCGGATCGGCGCGCAACGCCGCGAGCTGGTCCGGGTGTTCGAGCAGGGTGATGACGCTGAGGGAGGTCATCGAGGCGGTGGTCTCGTGCCCGGCGACGAGCAGGAGCATCGCGTTGGAGATCAGATCCTCGCGGTCGGTCTCGCCCCGCGCCAGCTGCCGGCCGACCAGGTTGCCGAGCAGCCCCGGCCCAGGCTCGGCCTCGAAGTCGCTGATCAGCCCGTCGAAGTAGCGGTACAGGTCGTCGCGCGCACCGGCCGCCTCCGCCGCGCTCGTGGACTGCACCAGGCGCCTGCTGGCGTCCTGGAAGAAGTCGTGATCGGCGTACGGGACGCCCAGCAACTCGCAGATCACCATCGAGGGGACCGGCAGCGCGAACTGGCTGACCAGGTCGGCGGGCGGGCCGGCGGCGAGCATGTCGTCGAGGAAGCCGTGGACGATGCGCTCGATGTCCGGGCGCATTCCCTTGATGCGTTTGACCGTGAACTCGCTGATCGTCATCCGGCGCTGCGTGCCGTGCTCGGGCGGGTCCATGCCGATGAAGGCGGGGCGGCGGTCGCGCAGGGCCTGTAAGCGCGGGGAGATCTGCGGGAAGTCCGGGTGGTTGCGGTTGGACGACAGCCGGGGGTCGGCCAGCAGCCTGCGCGCGGTCTCGTGCTTCGTCACGACCCAGGCCGGGCGGCCGTCGAACAGGGTCACTTCCCGCAGCGCGTCCTGTCCGTCGCGCAGCCGGCTGTAGGTCTCGGGCAACTGGTACGGACAGGTGCGGTCGCTGGGGAAGGCGGGGGCGTCGGGTGTGGAGGTGGAGGAGGTTACGGAGGTCTCGGTCATCGGTCCCCTCGAAGTCTCTGACAGCCTCTTAAAGAACGGTCAGTTCTCTAACTGAGAGGCTAAAGTGTCCCCTTAGGGAACGCAACGTTTTCTCCGCACTCTTCGAGGAGTCACGCTGTCACCGAACACCGACGACCGGACCGCCCCACCGGCCGCCGACCACCGCAAAGGGCCCCGCCGCCGCGGCGAGGAGCTGGAACGCGCCATCCTCACCGCGGTGCTGGAGGAACTGGCCGAGACGGGCTACGCCGCGCTGACCATGGAGCGCGTCGCCGCCCGGGCCCGTACGAGCAAGGCCGCCCTCTACCGCCGCTGGACCGGACGCGCCGAACTCGTCCTGGACGCCTGCAAGGCGCACGGCTTGTCCGACATGGACGTGCCCGACACCGGTGCCCTGCGCGGCGACGTGATCGCGCTGCTGCGGCAGATGTCCGCCAAGATGGCGGCCCCGATCGGCGGCATCCTGCGCGGCCTGCTCGCGGAGATGACCCGCGACCCCGAGTTCGCCAAACTGATCCGCGAACGCCTGCACACCATCGGCCCGGTGATCCGGGCCATCCTGCTGCGGGCCGTCGAACGCGGCGAGACCGAGGAGTGGGTGCTCGGCTCGCGGCGGGCCGCCGTCGCCACCGACCTGCTGCGCAACGAGTTCCTGCTGTTCGGGGCCCCCGTCGCGGACGAGATCATCAGGGAGATCGTCGACGACGTCTACCTGCCGCTGATCCTGGCCCCGGCTCCGAAGCCGGCGCGGCCGCCCGGGGGCACCGGCGGCAGCACGGACGGCCCGTAGGCGGCGCAGCCGGTATCGCGTCCGGCTCCGGCGCGGCCTCGTTCGGTACGGCGACCGGAACCGCGCGATCCCGAGAGGCGTCCTGCAATCCGTACGATCATGAACCGGCCGTCGAAGGATGTCGCGCATGTCGGGAACAGCCGCACGTTACCTCTACCTGGCCCGGCACGGCGCGGCAACGGACGACGAGAGCGAGCTGTCCGCGGAGGGACGCCGCCAGGCCGAACTGCTCGGCGAACGGCTGCGCCGAGCACCCCTGTCGGCGATCCACCACGGCCCGCTCCGGCGAGCGGCGCAGACAGCCCAGCTCATCCACGACCGGCTCGACGGCGCCACCCGCATACCCCTCCAGGCGTCCGAGGCCGTCGGTGACTACGTGCCCTACCTCCCGGCCAGGCACGAACTGCCGCCCGAAACAGCCGATGCCACCCTGGAGCGGCTGGCCCGGATTCCCCGGCAGGAGCGCGAGTTGGGCCCGGACCTCGCCCGAGCGGCCCTTGCGCGGTTCACGGGCCCCGTCGAGGGCGACCGACCGTGCCACGAGCTCGTCGTCACCCACAACTTCCTCATCGCCTGGCTGGTCCGCGACGCACTCGACGCCCCGAACCGGCGCTGGCTCGGCCTCAACCACGCCAACGCCGCGTTGACGGTCATCCGCTACGCGCCCGACCGCCCCGCCTCCCTGCTCTTCTACAACGACATGGGGCACCTCCCTCCCGAACTCCACTGGACGGGGTTCCCGCCCGAACTCCGACTCTGAGCCGCTGACGGGGCGGGAAGGGCGTACTGCAAGCCCGGAACGCGATATCCCTCCCGCGCCGTAAACAGTTCCCCGCGGTTCTGTTGATTTCACCTTCGAGCACCAGCCTTGTCATGAACGGGCCTCGCCGCGAGAGTTCTCCTGCGAATGCGGGCCGCTTCCCCACAGCGGTCCGCATTCCTCCCCCCCCTCGCCAGGCCGCGGTCGGCGGCCCCCTGGAAATGGAGACAAGGTGCTTCGTCTACGCGCAGTCCTGATATCGGGCGCCGCAACGGCGGCTCTCGTCATGTCGGCAGGTGTCGTATCGGCCCATGGCGCGCCCTCGGCGGATTCCACCGCGGAAGGGCGCTATCAGAAGCAGATGGTGCGGGCCCTCGCCGACTCGCTCGGCATCGACGACACAGCCGCCGTACGGAGGCTGGATTCGCAGGCCGCCCAGCAGAAGACGCTGGCGACGCTGCGGTCCTCGCAAGCGGATTCACGAGGTGCCTTCTTCGACGCCAAGGGCAAGCTCACGGTCAATGTCACCGGCATGCCGGCGGCCCGTGCCGTCGAAGCCGCCGGCCTCAAGGCCCGCATGGTCCAGCGCACCGCCGACGAACTGGACGGGATCAAGGCCGCGCTGGACCAGGCCGCCGCCCGCCACATCCCCGCGGGCGTGCAGGGCTGGGGCGTGGAGCCCGCGTCGAACCAGGTCGTCATCCGGCTCCGCGGCGACTCCGAGGCAGCCGACGCGGCATTCCTCAAGCAGGCGGCGTCCTACGGTCCGGCCGTCACCGTACGGAGCGGCGACGGCCGGGCGGCGACGAACGCCGCCACCGGCGCCACCATCTACCCGGGAAGCCGGATGGACTACGGCAACCACTACTGTTCGGTCGGCTTCGGCGCCCGTGACTCCTCGGGCAGACAGGTCCTGGTCACCGCGGGCCACTGCGTCGAGAACCTGCCGGACCTCTCCTACAACGGAACCCACTTCGCCAAGGGCATCAAAACCCGGTTCAAGCACGGTCGGAACAGCATCGACATGGGACTCGCCGCAGTCGATTCCGGTACCACCATCGCCCCGCAGATCGGTACGTGGGGCAACGGCGGCAACGTCGCCGTCAAGGGCAGCCGACGGGCCGCGGTCGGCTCGGACATCTGCAAGTCCGGTGCGACGTCCCGCTGGACGTGCGGCTCCGTCAAGTCCTACAACTACTCGGTGACCTACAGCGACGAGGGCCAGCCCGACACCCTCGTGTCCGGCCTGGGCCTCAGCACCGTGTGCACCCTCGGCGGTGACAGCGGCGGCGCCTGGGTCTCCGGCGACCAGGCCCAGGGCGTGACGTCCGGCGGCCTGACGGCCAACCGGTGCGACGGCGTCCACGGCCGGGGAACGTCGTACTTCCAGCCCCTCGACGACGCGCTGAACTACTACGGCCTGCGTTTGAACACCGCCTGACCAGCAGGTACGCACACTCCGGTGGGCGGCCACCGTGCAGTGCCACACCGCTCGGCGTAGGTATACCGTCGGCACCACCCCGCCGATGAACCGCCCCGGCGGGACTGTCCCTCCCACCGGTGGGACAGTCCCGCCGAAACTTTCCGCCGACCGCGCTGCCGCCGTACCGAAGCGCAGCAGTACCGCAGGAACCGAAGTGCGGAGGTGCCCATGCGCCGAGGTGCCCGAGCACTGAGGCGCCCGACCGCCGAGGTGCCGATGAACCACCCAGATCACCCGCGTCCGCCGGCGGGGCCGCCACCCGACGACGAGCCGGGGGAGGCGCCGGGGGAGGCGCCGTCCCACGTCACGTTCGGGGAGGCATTCCGCCAGGCGCTCAAGGCCAGCGGCCTGACTCTGCAACGGCTGCACCACCACCTCGCCGTACGCGGAATCTCCATCAGCCCCGCGACACTGAGCCATTGGCAGCGCGGCCGGAGCCAGCCCGAACGCGCGCAGTCGCTACGCGCCGTAGGCGAAGTCGAAGCCATCCTCAACACCACGCCGGGGGCACTGCAAAGTCTGCTGAGCCACCGCCGCCCGCGAGGAAGAGCCTTGGCCACGGGAAGAGAGATGTCCGAGGCCCTGTCCCACATCCACACCCCCGGCTCCCCACTGCCGGAAGCGCTCGGCGCCGACGCCTACCGGTTCAACGAAAACCTCATATCCCTCTCCGTACAGGAAACAGTGCATCTCGATGAATACGGCTGCATAGCGCGCTACACGGTCAGCAACGTCGTACGGGCCACCCGCGACGGCGTACGCCACCTGACCGCTCACCACCAATTGGACGACCCCGACACCCCCTCCGTCCAGGTGACCGTCCACTGCGGACGCCTGACCGCTCTGCGATTCCGCCAGGAACTGGGCTCCGCGGTCTTCGACATCGACTTCGGCCGCGCCCTCGCCCGCGGCGACACGGCAATCATCAACTACACACTCGACGTCGGCCCCCGCTGGAAACCCTCGGAACACCACGAACGCGCCCTGCCCTTGAGCGCCCGGCAATACCTTCTGCACATCTACTTCCACCCACGGCACGTCCCGTCGGCAACCTACGGCTACTTCCGGCAGAACACCGAAGCCCCCCGAAGCGATATGCGCCCGCTCAGTCTGGACGCCTCGCACAGCGTCCACATCCTGCCCGCGAAATGCAACGCAGGCGTCTACGGAATCCTCTGGAAAGGAAAGCGCTGAACACCCCCCAACGAGCCGCCGCAGCAGACAGCCCCCGCTAAGCGCGCCGTCTGCCGGCGCCCCGGCTCAGCCTCAGCTCTCCGTGCCGGAAAACCTCCGCGCGAGGTCGCGGTGCCAGTCCGCGGCCAGCTTCCCCTGGGCAGGGCTGATGCTCGACCCGAGCATGCGGCTCAAGCGTTCGACCTGCTCCGCCAAGCGCAGGTGCGCCTGCCGCGCGTGCTCGCGGCAGGCAAGGCAGGTGACACGATCCGGACGCGGAGAGGTCATCGCCCGCGGAACCCGCAGCCCGCATCCCGTATCGACGAAGCTCGACAGTTCTCCGACCAGGCCGAACGTGGCGGCCAGCAGGTTACGGAGAGCGGCCTCGTCGCGGAGCTCCGCCTCGACATGGATGTGCGGATCATTCCCGCTCATCGGCAGCCCTCCCCGCTCCGGAAACCGGACAGACCAAGAGTGCTCCCATTCGAACGCGTTCTGCAGGGGGCGTCCGCCATGTGTTCCGTGCTGGGGAGGGCGTACTTGGATGGGATGCTTTCGCGTGCGGTGATGCCGTCCATAAACCCTGGTGGGCAACGCCGTGCCCCCCTACGTGAGACGGTGGGGGACACGGCGGGCACCTGACCTGACCGTAACCCTGGCCGGGTGCCGGACTGGGGGCGCGGGTGTGGGGTCTGCCTGCGTTACGGCAGGCCGCTGTCGATGGCTTTCATCAATGTGCCCGTCGGGGTGTCGCCGGACATCTCCCAGATCATGGCCCCCAGCAGCCCCTTGGACTTGACCCAGTCCGTCTTCTTTCCGATCGACCAGGTGTCGTCGAAGGACCACCACTGACCGTTGGCGCCGGTGTACCCGTACGTCGAGATGGACTGTTCATCGTGGTAGACGGTCATGTTGGGCACATTGGCGAGGAGGTTCTGATAGCCCCTGATGCCCGCTTCCTCCGGGAACTGGCCCGGGGCCGCGCCGTCCGCCGACTGCCATTCACCGTGTACGCCACCCTCGGCGACGGTCTTCCAGCCCCGGCCGTAGAACGGGAAACCGATGGTCAGCTTGCGCGGGCTGATCCCCGCGTCCAGATACACCTTGACGGCGTTCTCGACGCTGAAGTGGAAGTCGTACGGGTCCTGCGTGTCGCGGTAGAGGTTGGCCTGGTGGCCGGTGCGCTTGGGCTCCCAGGAGTTGTCGCTGCCCGAGCCGTGGAAGTCGTAGCCCTGGACATTGGCGTAGTCCAGCGATTCGAAGATCGTGGACAGGTCCCAGCCCTGCTGGATCTTGACGGGGTCGGCGGGCGTGAAGGCGGTCAGCAGCTTGTGCTCGCCGCCGAGCGCGTCGAGCTGCCGGCGGAACTCCTTGATCAGCAGCGCGAGGTTGGCCTTGTCGTCCGGGCTGTAGTGGTTGCCCGGGTGGCCTTCGGCGCCCGGCCACTCCCAGTCCAGGTCGATGCCGTCGAAGATGCCCGCGCCCGTCCCGGGGCCGCCCGCGCCGTTGTAGGCGGGCAGGTTGCCCTTGATCCACACGTCGATGCAGGACGCCGCGAACTTCTTACGGGAGGCGTCGGTGGCCGCCGCGTCGGAGAAGAACTTCGAGTACGTCCAGCCGCCGAGCGACATCACCACCTTCAGGTGCGGGTGCTTGGCCTTGAGCTTCTTCAGCTGGTTGAGATTGCCGCGCAGCTTGCCCCAGCCGTCGTCGGCCACCCCGTCCACCGACTGCGCGGCGGGGAAAGCGCGACCGTAGTCGGCGTCCGCGTCACCCGCGCCGGTGCCCTCGTCCGGGTCCTGCGGATTGCCCGAGACGCCCTTGGTCACGCCGGCCAGGCAGGTGAGGTTCTTCGGGTCGACGTTGGCGAAGGCGTAGTTGATGACGTCCAGCTTGGCGGCGGCGCCCGAGGTGTCGAGGTTCTTGACGAAGTACTGGCGTCCGTAGATGCCCCACTGCGCGAAGTACCCGACCTTCAGGTACTTGCCGGGCCCGGCCACGTCGTCCGTGGTGACGGTCAGGGCGTTGGAGGCGGGCGAGGCGTTCTCGGCGGCGTCGCGTGCCTTGACGGTGAAGGTGTACGAGGTGGCGGGCGTCAGGCCGTCGACCGTGGCGGTCGTGGTGCCGCCGGGAACCGTGGTGGCCAGATCGGCGCCCCGATAGACGTCGTACGCGACCACGCCCACGTTGTCGGTGGCCTTGTCCCAGGCCAGGGAGACGCTGGAGGAGGTCGTCGCGGTACGCCGCAGACCGCCGGGCGCGGTCGGCGGCACCGGGTCGCTCGCCGGGTCCACGGTGTTCGCGGTCACGGGCGCACTCGGCGGCCCGGCGTTGCCGCGCCGGTCCTTCGCCCGGACGGTGAAGGTGTAACGGGTTGCCGGGGTCAGACCGGTGACGGTCGCGGTCGTGCCGGTGGAGGTGGCGACCGGGCGGCCCTCGCTGAGCACGTCGTAGGAGGTGACGGGGTAGTCGCCCTGGGTCGCGGCCGGCCAGCTCAGCGAGACGCTGCGCGCGGTGGTGGCGGTGACCTCGGGTGTGCCGGGAGCGGACGGCGGCACGTCCGGGGTGCCGTCGCACTTGTCCCCGTTGACGGTGCAGGTCGTGGGCGCGCCGGCGGGGCCGCTGGCGATGAACCAGTAGCTGAACGGTTCGGTGCTGCCACTGGCCGGTACGTTCGCGTTGTAGTGGGCGTTCTTGACCGTTACGTGGCGACCGTTGACGGTGGCGTCGCCGTTGTAGTGCCCGCTGATGGTGACACCGGCCGGCAGGTCGAACTCCAGGGTCCAGCCGGTGACGGCGGCGGAACCGCCGTTGCGGACGACATAGGTGCCTTTCCACCAGGAGCCGTTGTCCTGGGTGGAGAAGGCCGCGGTGAGGGTTCCCGCCGCCTGGGCGGGGGCCGCCGGGCCGGTCAGGGCGGCGGCCACGGACAAGATCAAGGTGGTGAGCAGGGCCGCGGCTCTGCTACGGAATCTGCGCCGGTCTTTCATGGGCACCCCTGTGAGTGTGGGTGGTACAGGGAGTGAGAACCGAAGTGCGCATACCCGGCCGCGCGCCAGGGTGGTGGCGGGTGTGGTGCCGCCGGGTGCCGGATGGCAGTCGCACCATAAAAGGTCTGGACCAACGCGTCAACAGGTGTGGCGGGAGCGGTAGTTGGGGGGTGGGGGAGTGGTGACGCCTACGCACGTGGAGTCGATACGTACGGCCGTAGGGCATGCTCGGCCCGGCGCCTCAGGGAAATCCCGCAGGGCGCTGTTTGGCCGGGCGGCTCAGAAGCGCCCGGCCAGCCCGTACTCGGTACGGTCCCGCCAGCGCGCTCCGTCCCAGACGATCAGCTGGACTGTCTGAACGTGACAGCTCAGCGGCAGCCGGGGTTCCAGTTCGGCCTGCAGCGCGTCGTACGCGGCGTCCTGGGTGGCGGGTCCCTCGTCGTTCGCGATCGTCAGGTGCGGGGCGAGACCGGCGCCGAATATCCCCCGATAGGGCACCGCCTCGGGCCACTGCCGGGTCAGGTCCTTGGTGAGGGCCGTTACGGGGTCGTGCGGCCACGGGTCGAGGTACAGGACGCCGGGATAGCGACGGAACGCGTCGAAAGTGAGCGTGAAGGCGTCGTGACCTGCGAAGAGGTCGGTCAGCTCGTGGTCGGTTGCGGCGTCGATGCGACTCTCGTGGAGGAATGGGTACAGCACGGTGACGTGGGCGGGGAAACCGGCCCGGACCAGCGGATCGGCTTCGGGGATCTTGATGGTGAACGCGGTATCGCCCGGTTCGTCCGGCCATCCCGGAGCTGCGTCCTCGCGCTCGGCGCCGCTCTTATCCGCGTTCTCGTCTTCGTTCTCGTACATCACGCATCATGATCCCATCGGGTGGGTGGTCCGCTTACCGGGGCGTATAGCTGCGTAATGCTATGAATGGGCAGGAATAGAAATGAACCGTGACGAGTCCGGCTTGGTGGAGTGGAACGGGGATTCCGTTGCGGGCCCGGGCCGGCTGAGCTGATCGGCACCCGGGAGGTGCCGGCCACCGAGGTGACGCGTGCCCACCTGGACTGGATCATCCGCAGCACAGGGGCGTGGCGGCCGTTGCGCAGCCCTTCCCCCTTTACGTAAGGACGTCAGACGTAAGGGCATCGTGGAAGAGCATCACGTAACGGCCCGCCAGGCCGCTACCGTGAGCCCATGCCACACGCCTGCGCGCTCCTCGTCATCGACATGCAGAACACCCTGGTGGCCAAGGCGCACCGGGCCGCCGAGACGGTCGCCGTTATCGCCGGGTTGCGCGAGACGGCCAGGGCCGCGCGCGTACCGATCGTGACGATTCAGCACCGGGGCGACGGGCTGGAGGCGGAGTCCGAGGGCTGGCGGATCGTGCCGGAACTCGCGCCTGGCGCCGACGAGGTGGTTGTCCACAAGACCGCCGCGGACGGTTTCCTCGGGACCGAGCTCGACGCGACCCTGAAGGCGCTGGGAGTCGGCGAGGTGGTCGTCACCGGGTTCGCGACGGAGATCTGTGTGGACACGACCGCGCGGCAGGCGCTGAGCCGCGGATACGACCTGGTGCTGGTCGCCGACGGGCACACCACGTCCGAACGGCCGGATGCCGGCGGGTTCGCGCCACCGGAGCGGTCGATCGCGCACCACAACGAGATTTTCCGGCATCTGGACTTCCCGGGGCGGAGCGTCCGCGTACTGCCGGCGGTTGAAGTGGGGCTGGCCTGGTCCGAGGCCGTGCACCCTCGGTAGTGGAGAAGAAAATGCCCCTGCCCGGGCCACCGAAGTCCCTTATCGTCAGCGGGATGTCCGGCCGGGGAAACGTCCCGGCCGGACCGTGGCCACGAGGGGGAGAACGCGGATGCGCTACCGCGAGTTGGGACGCAGCGGACTGTCGGTTTCCGAGATCGGTTACGGCACGTGGGGGATCGGCGGGGCCAGCTGGGTGGGCGCCACGGAGGGGGCCTCCGTACGGGCCCTGCACCGGGCTCTCGACCTCGGGGTGAACTTCATCGACACCGCCCGCGGCTACGGGGACAGCGAGCGGATCGTCGGCCGCGTCGTCCGTGAGCGGTCCGGTGGCGAGGTTCTCGTCGCGACGAAGGTGGCGCCGAAGAACGGTGTGTGGCCGGCACCGGACGGCCTGGATCCTGCGGAAACGTTTCCTGGCGCGCACATCCGCGACAGCCTGGAGACCAGTCTGCGCGTCAGCGGACTGGACCACTTCGACGTACTGCAGTTCCACGTCTGGAGCGATGACTGGGTCGGCCGCGGCGACTGGCTCGATACGATCGCCGAGCTGAAGCGGGAGGGCAAGATCCGTCTGTTCGGTGTGTCGCTGAACGATCACCAGGCCGAGAACGGCCTCACGCTCGTCCGCAGCGGCGTCGTGGACAGCGTGCAGGTCATCTACAACATCTTCGACCAGGCGCCCGCCGACGTACTGCTGCCGGCCTGCGAGGAGTACGGCGTCGGTGTCATCGTGCGGGTCGCGCTGGACGAGGGAGGGCTGACCGGGCGGATCACCGCCGGCGCCACGTTCCCCGAGGGCGACTGGCGCAACCGGTACTTCCGCGACGACCGTGCGGCGCAGGTCGAACAACGTGTGGCCAAGATCGTCGCAGACCTCGGCATCGCCTCCGACGAGATCGCGGAGTACGCCTTGCGGTTCGTGCTCAGCGCGCCGGCGGTCAGTACCGTCGTTCCCGGGATGCGCTCCGTACGCAACGTCGAGCGCAACACGGCCCTCAGCGACGGGCATCCGCTCACCGCCGGTCAACTCGCCGTGCTGGCCGAGCATCGGTGGCAGCGCAACTTCTACTCCTGACCGCGGGCGCGTCTGCCGGGCCCGGCCGTTTTACGTCCGTTCGGCGGCCGGGGCGGTGACAGGTGAGGCGGGGGTGGGAACGCGGTGTTGACCGGTTCGCCTGGCGACGAGAGACACGACCATGATCAACCCGACAGCTGCCGCGACCGCGTACGTGAGTGGGGCCAACGCGTGGGCCGTCACAGTCGGCCAACTCGGGGAGTCCATCGGGGAAGCCAGCCAGGAGCCCAGGACCGCGCTCAGCCCTGCGGCGGCCAGGGGGAGGACGAGGAGAGCAGCTGTCAGGGTTAAGGGAACCGTTCGTTCGGCTTCGACGGCTCGCGCTGTGACTGTAGCGGTGGCAGCAGCGGCAACGGAACAGAAGACCATGACGTAGGAGAGAAGCCGTACCCACCGCGACGCTTCCAGGGACAGGCCCGTACCCACGATCCATGTACCGCCGGGCGTGTCGACGGAGACGGCCGCGGACAGGTGTTGATGGGCCAGCCTCTTGAGGTCCGGGACGGAGAGGGGAGCCCCGCCGTTGCCCAGGATGATCAGTGAGACGGGCTGCTGCCCCGTCCCGGGCATGTCGCGGGTCGGGGAACCGCGGGTAGCGGTCAGGGCTCCTCCGGCCGGTTCCAGGCCGTTCCAGCGCATGAATTCCCGAAGCCGCGCATTGGTGCTCTCGGTGACGTCGGCCGGTTCGGGCGAGCAGGGAACTTCGAGCTCGCGCAGACCCTCGCACGATCCCAGGAGTTCGAACCGGGAGTTCCCGTGCGCATCGTCTCCCCTGTCGCGCACGGCGAGCATCCTCGCCTGGTCGGACAGCGCGTTCTCGAACGCTCTCAGCCCGTCGGCCGCCGTGTAGCCGCCCACCTCCACGATGCTGGTACCGACCCGTTCACGGGTACCTCGCGCCTCGTCGGCCAGGTCTCCTGGCGTGCCGTTCCACAGCAGCACCTGGCCGGCCAGCGTGAGGGACACCAGGACAGCGGACACCAGTACGGTCGGCGGCAACGGATGCCGCTTCAAGGCGACGCCCACGGTCTCCACCGCCTTGGCACCTGTCCTTCGCCCGGCTCGGGCCAGCAGGCCGCCGCCGGATGAAAGTGCCGTCGCGATGGCCGCCGGTGCACACACCAGAGCGAGGGCTACGGCCGTCAGGTAGACCGCCAGGCGCGCGTTCTCGGGGGCCAGTTCGGTGCCCCGGGCCGCGACCAGCAGCGCGAGGAGGAAGAGTCGGCAGCACTTTCGCCTGGTGCGATCCGCACGGGCTGCGTTACGGGGGCGGCGGGGCTTCGGGCCGGTTGTTCGACGCCGCCGGCGTCCGACGAGCAGCGCCGATGTCAGTAGCGCCAGTACCGCCAGGAGTGCTACGAGGTGAGCCGCGCCCACCAGCGGCATGGCGGATCGCATGTCTCGACGGTCCAGTACGAAGTCCACGCCGGGAACGCGAAGATCAACAAACAGGGCACCGAGGTTCAGGGCACAGCTCGCCGCCATTCCTAGGGCCAGGGAGCGCCATACGTTGGGAGTGAGCCCCGGTTGCCGGCCTCCGCGCGTGGTGCGTGTGAGTGGGCGTTTGTGTTTCTGAGGGGGTGGGGGGCCGGGCTTGTGGCCCTGAGGGGGTGTGGGGCTCGGGTTGTGCTCCTGAGGGGGAATGAGCCCCTGATCGTGCTCGGGTTCGGGTTCGGGTTCGGGTTCGTGAGGGAGCGTGAATTCGTGATTGCGCTCGTGGGCGGTGGTCAAGCCCCGGGCGGCGACGGCTGCGAGCAGCAGTGAGGGCAGCACCGCCAGGCCGAACAGCCCCCAGTAGAGGCGGCCCACCCCGTATACGTACATGTGTCGGCCCAGGGGGAACCCGGCGTCCTGCTGCCCGAACCCGGAGATTTCCCACATACTCTCCCTGCCGGCCGTCTTGGCCGTGGGGCCTACATAGGCGAAGCGTTCACCAGGGGATTCGAGCCCGTCCTTCGCGATGACCCCCGCGAACTTGCCGTACCGCGAGGCCACTCCTTCTTCCCCGCCGGCTTCCATCAGCCCCGGGGAAAGGAACGCCTCGCCTGGCTTCGGCCAGCGGGGGAGGCCGGGGGGCGGGGCCGCGTCCTCGACCAGGGGGACGACAAGGACGACGTCATGGGTGAAGTCGCCCACCGTGTCGACGGTGGCTTGCCACAGCGCCACCGGCTTCGCGCCGTCTCCCGCCGTCACCTGCTGCGGCACCCGGTCCGCGCCGCGCTTTTCCTGCCCTTGATGAGCGGCGTGCGCCACACCTATCGCGGAAAGGCTCAGCGCCAGCAGGCAGGTGGCCGCCGCCAGGGCCCATCGATGGACCTGCCAGGCCGCACGACGCCAGGCCGCATGGCATCTGCCATGCTGGGATGGTGGGTTTGCCTGGTTTGTCGGGACTGTCGGGCGCGTGGTCCGGCCGGTTCCGCCTGCGGCCGGCCCGTGCGGAGCTGCCGGTGACGGCAGAGGGCTCATGAACGCACTCCGAGTACGTAGGAAGTCGGCTCTTTCGAGGACCCGAAGGCCGGGGCCCGCGGCGACTCTTCCGCGGGCCCCGGCTGGTCACGGGGCAGCTACCGCGAGGTGCCGCCCGGCCTCCTGGTCAGGGCCGCCAGCCGCTGCACTTGTCCGGGCCGTTGTTTATCTCCTTGCAAGCCTGGATCTTGAAGATGCGGGAACCGGAACCGCTCT
Source organism: Streptomyces sp. NPDC059788 (assembly GCF_042732265.1). Classification (NCBI taxonomy): domain Bacteria; kingdom Bacillati; phylum Actinomycetota; class Actinomycetes; order Kitasatosporales; family Streptomycetaceae; genus Streptomyces; species Streptomyces sp. NPDC059788. Next base: position 22,303 of record NZ_JBHWHY010000060.1, read on the forward strand.
TCGTCCAGTGGCCCTTGCCCTTGTCGTTCCACAACACCCGCTTGGTGTTCGGCGAAGCCGCCCGGTAGTAGTTCGCCTTGACCTTGTGGCCGTCCTTCTTGGTGTCCTTGACCTTGATCTTCTTGTTGTGGGAGTAGGTCTGCGCGGTCGCGCCGTCGGTTGCCGCCTTGACGGCGAAGGCGGGCGACGCTCCCGCGATCGCGGCTGCCGCTACGAACGCGGCCGCGGCCCGCTTCATGCCTGTCTTCCGCACGATGCAGTTTCCTTTCTTCGGGGCGGCGCCAGGGCCGCCGGTTCAGAGGGAGGGGAGAGGGCCGCAGCGCTTCACCTCGACGGCTCCGGCACCGGCCCTTTCCCTCTCGATGTCGCGTTGCTCGCGCCCTCCGTCGGGGCGGCGGCGCAAGCACGGGGATCGCCGCTCGTCGTGAGCGGTGGTTCCGTCCGTTCGCTAGAGATTCCAGTGGGCAATGAATTGATTCACAGCCCCTGTTCGTGCCGGGAGACAAAACATCGCGGGTTCGTCCTGGGGGCTGGGATTGACTCGTGGGTGCTTTGTTGCTGCTGAGGCTGCAGGGGTGAGGTGGGTGTGCAGGTTGTGGGAGAGGCGGCGAGCTGCTGTGGGGCGCGGGGAGAGGCCGATCTGTCCTGTCGCTTCTGTCGGCCCTGTCGGCCCTGTCGGCCCTGTTGGCCCTGTCGGCCTCGTCGGCTCTGTCGGTTCTGTGGTGGGGCTGGTGCAACAATCCGCCGTCGTGCCGTCGTGCCGTCGTGCCGCCGTGCTGTTGCGCGGACCGTGCCGGAGGCTGGCAGCCCGGACTCACGGGGGATGACCGAAGGGGTGGGGATCTTGATCGCCGCTTGGGTGTGCGGGGCCCCGGGCCGGGGCATTGCCGTTCCCCGCTACCGCCGACGCTGGCCTGGGTGAAGGCCTGGATGAAGATGAAGGCGGGCGGATGGCCTGGATGAAGGTAGGCGAAGGCCTGGGAGGGGTTCGGAAGGGTGGAGGCGGCGGTGGCGCTGAGCCCGCGTCGGGTCGGCGGCTTGCTGTGTTTTGCGAGTCGGCTGCGTACGCGTGGCGGTGTCGTGCCCGGAGGGGCGCGCTCCGGCGGTGGACCAGTCAGTGTGCTGTGCGAATACGCCTGCCTGCGGGGCCCGTCCGCCCGCCGTGACGAAACGTTTCTGCTTCGGCCTCGGCGGAATGCCTACGCGCTGCCTTTCGGCCCTGACGCCGGCCTTCAGTTGCGACACCGGCCCTCCGCCCTGACGCCGGCCTTCGGCTGTGACACCGGCCTTCCGCCCCGACGGCAGCACAACGCCCCCGGGCCGTTAGGTGGCCCCGCCCCCCATCGGATGACGGTCCCGCCGGGCATGCCCCGGCCGCAACGGCGGCAAGAGATCGCCCGGGCGGGTCAGGAGATGGTGGGGCTGCGGCGTTCCAGCAGGACTACGTCGCGCCAGCGTCCGTGGTGGCGGCCGAGGCGATCGCGGGTGCCGATGACGCGGAATCCTGCCTTGGCGTGGAGGGCCAGGCTGGCGGTGTTCTCCGGGAAGATGCCGGTCTGCACGGTCCAGATGCCGGCCGTGTCGGTGGAAGCCAGCAGCGCGGTCAGCAGCGTCTGTCCCACGCCGCAGCCTTGGGCGTCGGGGTGGACGTATACGGAGTGTTCGACCACCCCTGCGTACGCGCTCCGGGCGGAGACGGGTACGACCGCGGTCCAGCCGAGCACCCGCCCGGTCGCGTCGAGGGCGACCAGACGGTGCTCGGCCAGGCGGGAGGCGTCGAACGCCTCCCAGGTCGGTGCCGCGGTCTCGAAGGTGGCGTCGCCGGTGGCGATGCCGAGCCGGTAGATCTCCAGGACCTGTTCGGCGTGCTCGGGGAACATCGCGGTGACGGTCACCGCCGGGGGCGTCACCTGGCCGCCTCGATGCCTAGGTCGGTGAGCAGGCCGCGTACCCGCCGTTCGATGGCGTCGCGGATGGGGCGGACGGCTGCGACGCCTTGTCCGGCCGGGTCGTCGAGCTGCCAGTCGAGGTACCGCTTGCCGGGGTAGTACGGGCAGGCGTCCCCGCAGCCCATGGTGACGACCACGTCGGAGGAGCGGACCGCTTCGCTGGTGAGCAGCTTCGGCGTTTCCGCGGAGAGATCGATTCCTGCCTCCCGCATCGCCTCCACGACGGCGGGGTTGACGGTGTCGGCGGGTGCGGACCCCGCGGAGCGGACTTCGACGCGGTCGGCGCCGAGGCGGGAGAGGAAGGCGGCAGCCATCTGGGAGCGCCCGGCGTTGTGGACGCAGAGGAAAAGCACTGACGGCCTGCCGGCGGGAGCGGGAGCGGAGGTGCGGGCGCGGGCGCGGATCTCAGACACGGGCTGGACCTTTCGGGGCAGCGGACCGCTTGGGCGCCGGAGCCGGGGCGGGGAAGTGACGGCGGGCTGCGAGAGCGACGTACACCAGGCCGATCAGGACGGGTACTTCGATGAGAGGACCGACGACGCCGGCGAGGGCCTGGCCGCTGGTGGCGCCGAAGGTGGCGATGGCGACCGCGATGGCCAGTTCGAAGTTGTTGCCCGCCGCGGTGAAGGCGAGCGTGGTGGCGCGTGGGTAGTCCAGCCCCACGGCGCGGGCCAACGCCATGGACCCGGCCCACATGAGTGCGAAGTACACCAGTAGCGGCAGTGCGATGCGGGCGACGTCCAGTGGCTGGGAGGTGATGGCGTCGCCCTGGAGGGCGAAGAGCACCACGATGGTGCACAGCAGCCCGTACAGGGCGAACGGTCCGATCCGGGGGACCAGCTTGGTCTCGTACCAGTTGCGGCCCTTGGCCCGCTCGCCCAGACGGCGGGTGAGGAACCCGGCGACGAGCGGGATACCGAGGAAGATCAGCACCGAGCGGGCTATCTCCCATACCGACACGTCCAGCACGGTCTGTTCCAGGCCGAGCCAGCCCGGCAGGACGGACAGGTAGAACCAGCCCAGCAGGCTGAACGCGAGGACCTGGAACACGGAGTTGAGCGCGACGAGGACGGCGGCGGCCTCGCGGTCGCCGCAGGCCAGGTCGTTCCAGATGATGACCATGGCGATGCAGCGGGCCAGACCGACGATGATCAGGCCGGTGCGGTACTCGGGCAGGTCCGGCAGGAAGAGCCAGGCCAGAGCGAACATCAGGGCCGGTCCGACCAGCCAGTTCAGCACCAGCGACGGGATGAGCAGGCGGCGGTCGCGGGTGACGGTGCCCAGGCGGTCGTAGCGAACCTTGGCCAGCACCGGGTACATCATCACCAGCAGTCCCAGCGCGATCGGCAGCGAGACTCCGGTGACCGTCACCTTCGCCAGCACGCCTCCCAGTCCGGGTACGAGGCGGCCCAGGCCGAGGCCGGCGGCCATCGCGGCGATGATCCACACCGCCAGCCAGCGGTCGGTGAACGACAGCCGGGACGCCACCGGAGCCGTATCGGGAGCGGAGGCAGAGGCAGGAGCAGGAGCGGAGGCAGGACCGGGGGCGGGGGCGCTCATGCGTCGGCCCGGCAGTCGGAGGCGGGCAGTGGAGCGCCGGCGGGGCGGGTGAGGATGCCCGCGAGGCGGTCGGTCATCTGGGGTACGAGCCAGTAGTACACCCAGGTGCCGCGGCGCTCGCAGTCGATCAGCCCGGCCTGCCGCAGCAGCTTCAGATGGTGCGAGATGGTGGGCTGGGACAGGTCGAAAGCCGGGGTCAGGTCGCATACGCACACCTCGCCCCCGGCGCGGGAGGCGATCAGCGACAGCAGCCGCAGCCGCACCGGGTCGCCGAGGGCCTTGAACACCTTTGCCAGCTCCACCGCCTGGTCCTCGTCCAGTGGTGCGGTCAGCAGCCCCGGGCAGTAGACCGCGAGGCCGTCCTGCCCGAGAACTCCAAGCTCTTGATTCGACATACTCCTATGTTGACGAACTTCAATCCAAGGCGCAAGGTTGTATCGAAGAGAATCGATTCAGCCTGTTGGGGGTTGTCATGTCGCGTGTCCAGCTTGCCCTGCGAGTCCCCGACCTGGAGGCGTCCGTCTCCTTCTACTCCAAGCTCTTCGGCGCCGAACCGGCCAAGCGCCGCCCCGGCTACGCGAACTTCGCCCTCGCCGAGCCGCCGCTGAAACTCGTACTCCTCGAAGGTCCGGACACCGCCGAGACCCGGCTCGACCACCTCGGCGTCGAAGTCGAGGCCGCGGACGAGGTCACCGCCGCCACCACTCGCCTCAAGGAGGCTGGTCTGGCCACCTTCGAGGAGAACGACACCTCCTGCTGCTACGCCCTCCAGGACAAGGTCTGGGTGCACGGCCCGGGTAAGGAGCCGTGGGAGGTCTACGTCGTCAAGGCCGACGCCGACACCCTCGGCAAGAGCGTCGACGGCGCCCCTGCGGTCACCGATGGCTGCTGCGCCACCCCGTCCGGAGCGGCCGGCGCGGCCGGGGCCTCGGATACCGCCCCGCCCGCGGGAGCGGGTTGCGCCTGCGGCAGCTGACGCGCCAGGCGAAACGCACCGGAGGCGGAGTGGGCCTTGGTGGCGCGCCGGGCCTCGGCGGTGCACTCGGCTTTGCGGTGTGCCGGGGCTCGGTGGTGTGCCGGGCCTCGACTGGGCGCCTGGTCCCGGCAACGCGCCTGGTCCCGAGGGCGCCGAGCCACGGCAGCGCACGGGGCTCCACGATGTACCGCCCCAGGTAGCGCAATGGCCCCAGTGGTACACCGAGGCCCGCTCCTTACTGGCCGTCCCTGCGGGTGGTTCTGCTGGTGGTCCCTATGGGGCCTGCTGGTGGTCAGGACGTTGCCGCGTCGGCGGTCAGGCGTAGCAGCCGCAGCCTGGGCGGCATCCGCAGGTGGCCTTCGCCTGTCGCTCGTAGGGAGCCGCGGTGGCCGGGGGCGCGCAGCAGCCCTTGCCCTGCCAGGCGTCGCGGCCTTCCTTCACGGCGACGGCGGCGATGACCAGCGCGGCGAGGGGGTCGGCCCACGACCAGCCGAGCGTGGCGTTGAAGGCCAGGCCGACAAGAAGTACGGCGGACAGGTACGTGCACAGCAGGGTCTGCTTGGAGTCGGCGACCGCGGAGGCGGAACCGAGCTCACGGCCGGCGCGCCGCTGGGTAGCGGACAGAAACGGCATGACCGCGAGCGACAGGGCGGCGATGCCGATGCCGGGGACCGACCGCTCGGCCTCCCCGGGGCCGGTGAGCGCGCGAACGGCGTCGACGGTGACGTACGCGGCGAGTGCGAAGAAGGAGGCAGCGATGATCCGCAGAGTGCGCTGTTCACGAGCTTCGCGTACGGCGTGCTCGCGGGCGGAGAACTGCCAGGCCACCGCCGCGGCGGAGGAGACCTCGATGACGGAGTCGAGGCCGAAGCCGATCAGTGCGGTGGAGGACGCGAGGCTGCCCGCGGTGACGGCGACGATCGCCTCGATGACGTTGTAGGCGATGGTCGCCGCGACCAGTAGCCGTATCCGGCGGGTGAGCACGTCACGTCGGGCCGGGGAAGGACCGAGGGGTGAGGGGCTGAGGGATGTGGAGCCGAGGGATACCGGTAGCTCGGCGGGCATGGTCAGCAGCAGCCCTTCTCGTCGGCGTCCGGGCAGGTGCGGTCGCTTTCGACGGCCACTACAGCGGTGCGCAGGTCGTCCAGGGCGTGGCCGAGGCGTTCGTCGGCCAGTTCGTAGCGGGTGCGGCGGCCGTCGGGCGCGGCGACGACCAGGCCGCAGTCGCGCAGGCAGGCCAGGTGGTTGGACAGGCGGGTGCGGGAGACCCCAAGTGCGTCGGCGAGATCGGCGGGGTAGGCGGGGGCGTCGTGCAGGGCGAGCAGGATGCGGCAGCGGATCGGGTCGGCGAGCGCGCGGCCGAAGCGGGCCAGCACCTCGATGTCGGGGGCAACAGTCAGCACGTCGCGAGAGTACATCAAGCCCTGAATTCAGCAAACCATGTACTGTCGCTGCCGGTCCGGGCCTCCAAAGGGCCAGAGCCTTCCGTCTCTGAGGTACCGGCTCATCGAGGCCTCGCGGGGCTCTCCCGTGTCGAAAGGGGACCGACCCAGTAGGGTGCAGCACTCGCCCCAGGGCTACCGTCGGTGCGTCGGCCGCGAGTCGGGAGTGGCCTTGGCGCGCTCACGCCGGAGCCGACAGGCGTGGGCGTCCATCACGCGCCCCCGACGCGGCCGCACCCGCGGCACATGTCCGCCACTCCGAAGAGGTAGCGGTGCGGTTCCTGGTGACGGGCATGTCCCCAGCGAGCACGCGACGGACGCGTGTTCACGAGCGAGAGGACGCACCACCATGCCGGTCGTGCAGAAGCGATGCGAGTACGTAGAACCCGAACTGGTCGAGGCGGCCCAATAGCCCGATCGCTCAATTCAATCGCCAAGCCGCCCCTGATACAGATGCACCCATGCTCCGAGCCAGGACTGCGGCGCGTCCCGTACGGAGGCGGGCGACTCCAGGGAGACGGGGCAAGCCAGCCGCCGGGCAGCCTCGGCAGCGTGCCCCGGCCACCGCGGATCGACGATCCGCGGTGGTGGCCAACGACCCAGGGGCCGCCAAAACCCGTGGACATCGACCACGTCAGTGTCGCGATATCGAAGACAAGGAGTGATCCTTTGAGCTGGACCAGATGTGGGCGGCAGCGACGTCGCCCGCACCGGACAGCACACTGGGAAGAGACGTATGCGTATACAGGCGGCACTGGTTGAGGCTCCCGGCGGCCCTTTCACTGTCCAGGAGGTCAATCTTGAAGAGCCGAGGCGGGACGAGATCCTGGTGCGGATAACCGCCACCGGTATCTGCCACACCGATCTCAGCATGCGGCAGATCTGGCCCCCGCAACGCCTCCCCATGGTCTTCGGCCATGAGGGCACCGGCATCGTCGAGGCGGTGGGCGACGCGGTGACCGCCCTCGTCCCCGGCGACACTGTGTGTCTCACGTACCGAAGCTGCCGTACCTGCGAACAGTGCTCAACTGGAGAGCCTGCGTACTGCGAGCACGCGGGGCCCCTCAACGCCGGCGGAAGCCGCCCTGACGGCAGTTCCCCTCTCTCCCACGCGAACGGCGCGCCGGTGCACGGCAATTTCTTCGGCCAGTCCGCTTTTGCGTCTCACTGTCTCACCACGGAGAGCAACACCGTCAAAATCCCCGCGGACGTTCCCGCGGCGGTTGCTGCTCCACTGGGGTGCAGCGTTCAAACGGGCGTCGGTACGGTCCGTACGGTCCTGCGGCCATCAGCGGGCACTACTCTGGCCGTCTTCGGAGTCGGCAGCGTCGGCTTGAGCGCGGTCATGGCCGCGGTCGCCGACGACTATTCCGTAGTAGCCATCGACCCCATCGCCTCGCGTCGCGAGCTGGCCCGGGAACTCGGCGCCACGGCGGTCATCGATCCCACCTCCGGAGAGGATGTGGTCTCGGCCCTCCGTGACCTCACTTCCGGAGGGCCGCACTGCGCCATCGACACAACCGGTCAGCCGACTGTGGTGTCCCAAGCCGTCACAGCCCTGCGCAAGCGCGGCACGCTCGCCCTGGTCGGTATCGGTACGGCGGAATTCGACACCATGCCGGTGATGACCAAGGGCATCACGATTCGAGGCGTGACCGAAGGCGACGCCGTACCGGAGCGTGCCATCCCACAACTCATCGACCTCTACCGACAGGGCAAGCTCCCACTGGAAAAACTGATCACCGAATTCCGCTTCAACGACATCGAGGCTGCCGCCGAAGCGGCTTTGACGGGGAATGTCGTCAAGCCGGTCCTTACCGTGATGTGAGGAGACCGCCGCCGTCGGCCGGACCACGGTCATCGCGGGGACCACCGTCGTCGCGGAGGACGGCGGCCGGGGCGCCGGGTTGAAGACGCCTGCCACCGCGCCGTCTCCGGGGGATCAGTCGAGACAGAACTCGTTGCCCTCGATGTCCTGCATCACGATGCAGGACTCGTTGTGGTCATCGGCGAGCAGCAGTCGTACGCGCGTCGCGCCGAGCGCGACCAGTCGTGCGCACTCGGCTTCGAGCGTGGCCAGGCGCTCTTCCCCCACGAGTCCGGTGCCGGCTCGCACGTCGAGGTGCAGCCGGTTCTTGGCGACCTTGCCCTCGGGGACACGCTGGAAGTACAGGCGCGGGCCCACACCTGAGGGATCAGTGCAGGCAAATGCCGAACCCTGTCGTTCAGGCGGCAGCGAGCGATCGAAATCGTTCCACGTGGCGAATCCCTCCGGTGGTGGCGGTACGACGTACCCCAGCACCTCGCACCAGAAGCGGGCGACGCGCTCAGGTTCCGCGCAGTCGAAGGTGACTTGGAACTGCTTGATCGGCGACATCGGCGCACCATAGCAGGGCGACTCTGTTGCACATTCTTGCCTGGGCAGTCGGCGCGGGCGGCTGTACGGCCGAAGTGCGCGACGGCTGCCCAGGCAAGACGGGCGGGCGGACGGGCGGACGGGCGGACAGGCGGACAGGCGGGCAGGGGAACGTTCCTGCCGCGGGTTACGACCCTGCTTCGGGTTCAGCCCGCGACGTGCGAGGTGATGCTGCCGTCGGTCTCCAGTACGGCCCACAGGGAGCCGACCTTGACCGCCGAGCGGAACTTCGCTTCGCCGTTCACCTCCATCGTGGCGAGGGTGCGTCCGTCGGCGTCGACGAGGGCCGCCCGGTAGTGCTGGTCGCCGAGTTCGGTCACCCGGGCCACGGTTTTGCCGTCGGCCAATGTTTCATTGTGCGGGCCGCTGGGGCGGACCTTCGCGATCCAAGAGGTCAGTTCGCCCTTCGAGGAGAGCGCGACGATCAGCCCGTTGAGATTGCCGGCCACGTAGGGCTCGGCCGTCGTTGCTTCGATCGAGCCGAACGAATGGCCGTCGGCGAAGCCCTCGGCGCGGTAATGGTCCGGCCCTATCCGGTAGATCTTGGCGATGGAATCGTCCGCCAGCTTCACCGTACGGACGTAGGTGCCGCCGCTGTCCTTGCCCCAGTAGACGGGGCAGCCCTTGGGCAGCGGGGGGAATTCGTGGGTGGGCAGGAAGACGACTCCGCCTGCCGACCGACGCTCCCACAGCGTGGCACGACCGCTCTCCAGGTTGGTGAGCTTGAGCCCTGCCTCCTCGTTGACGGGGTGGTTGTAGTTCACGCCACCCAGGAGGAGGTTGCCGTCCTTGTCCTTCAAGACCGCCTGCGGGCCCTGCGGCCCGTTCTCGGGAATCGGACGGTTGATGATGTCCACGTGCGCGCCCTCGATGGGGAGGATCGACGGCACCGTCTTGGTGACCGTGCACCGGGCGATGTCGGCCGGTGTCGGTCCGGTGCCGCGCGACGGGCTGTCGGCGAATGCCCCGGAGACCGGGCCGAGGACGGCGGCGGTCGCGGCGGCGCAGGCCGCCAGGGTGCGCAGGGCGGTGCGACGGTGGGGGAGTAAGGCAGACATACGTGGCTCCAAGGCTGGCTGATGATGCTGGAGTGGAAGAGATACGTGCGTCGTACGCCGCCTCCTCGGGCGGATGGTGCCGCGAGGCCGGGCGGTGGCTGCTGTGCAGAAGCTACGGTGCGACTTTGACGGACGAATCCCCTCCACGTAACAGCGACATCACGGAAAACAGCTACATAGGCCCCTTTGTCCGCCTGCCGGCCCGATCGAGACCGGGCCGGCCAGCCAACCGGCCGGCCGAGGCCGAAGGGGCGAGCCGTGCCGCCGCCGCGTCACCGCTCGTATGCTGCGCCGGCCATACGCGAAGCCACCGGCCGTACGCCGCGCCACCGGTCGTACGCGAAGCCACCGGTCGTACGCGACGGCACCCTAAGGGGCGGATCAGGGTGATCACCAATGGGCAACACCGTGCGCACCAGCCAGGGTTGGTGCCGTCGCGGCAGCTGCCGCCCTCCCAAAACCACCGCTTCCCCGGAGCAACCCATGCGCGCCCGCCCGCCCCGGCTGATCACCCGATGGGCTCGGCCACGACGAGCTGGAACCGCTTGAAGGACAGCTTCACGGTGTTGTGCTGAGCAGTGACGGTTCCGAGTGACTTGCCGGTGAACGGGTCGGTCAGGCGGTACCGCGTGCGGCCCAGACCGCGCAGTTCGACCGTCCCGTCCCACTGGTCGGCGTAGAAGGCGTAGTGGAGGGTCCGCTTCTTGGCCACGACATGCGCCTCGGGCTTGTCGAAGCCGATGTCGTACAGCTCACCGCGGTACTCGCCGGTGGGCAGCATGTTCTTCTCGTACAGGGACACCCACTTGCGCCAGAGGACCTCCTTCTCCGGGGTGAGGTCGGTCGCCTTGTCCGGGGCTCCGGTTCCGGGGAGGGTGAACTTGGTCGACAGGACGGCTCCGATCCCGTAGGAGGACGCGAAGTCGTTCCCGCCGTCGCTCAGTTCGACGTGGTCGCCGGCGTAGCTGCTGCCCGCGCCCATCAGTGCCTTCATCGACTTGCCCTTGCTCCGGACCTGGTAGGAGGACTCCGGGTCCGAGCTGGGGTACTGGTCGACGTAGGGCAGGTTGTGGAAGGCGAAGGCGGTGCCGCAGGGGCAGAGCTCGACGAGGGCGTCGGGGTTCGCCTCGTGCGCGGCTTCGTGGATCGCCTTCCAGAACAGGGCCACGCCCTCGGTGGATTCCTCGGGGCGGGCGTGCCGGTGCTTCGGGTTGTAGCAGGGCGCGACGCTGTTGAGGTGCTGGCCGTCGATCTTGAGCCCCTCGTAACCCCAGTCGCCGATGAACCTCTTCGCCTGCTCGACGAAGTAGTCCACCGTCGGCTGGTAGGCCGGACAGAGGGTGTAGGCGTCCCACCAGGTGACGTCCTGCTTCTTGCCGTCGCGGTCCAGCAGCAGCATGTCGGGCCGGTCCCGGAACAGGTTGCTGTCGGGGTCCGCCGCCAGCGGGGCCCACCACAGGCGCGGCCGCAGGCCGGCGTCCCGTATCTTCTTGGTGAAGGCCCGCATGTCCGCTTCGCCGCGCGGGAACTTCGCCGTGTTGATGTCCCAGTCACCCTCGTTGGTCTGCCAGCCGTCGTCGAGCGCGGCCCAGCGCAGACCGACCTCGTGCGCCTTCGGCAGCGCTTTGGTGACCTGCTCGGTGGCGAAGGTGCGCTCGTAGCCCCAGGCACACCAGATGGGCTCGAAGGCCGAGGCGGGGACCTTGGGGGCGCGCTGGCCGATGTCGCTCATGTAGTCGCGGTACCGCTGGAGCGGCACGAAGTGGTCGCCCGGGAGGGCGGTCAGGAACGTGGTGTCGGTGCTGAGCCGACGGCCCGGCTTCAGGGTGCGGGCGGTGTCGTCCTGGATGGCGATGCTCGCTCCGGCGTCCGTCTTGCGGACCGGCATGCGCAGGATCGTCGCCACGGGCTCGACATGTCCGACGGAGAGGCCCGCGCCCCGGCGCCAGACGGTCGCCAGCGGGGTGCCGCCGCCGTAGTCGGAGGAGTCCATTCCCAACGAGTTCTCCTGGACATAGCCGTCCTTCACCGGCATCACCCAGTCGCGGCGGTCCGTGTACGTGGTACCGGAGAAGGTGTAGAAGCCGCCGGGCGTCTCCAGGAGTTCGTGGGCTCCGTTGCGCCACCCGGTCACCTTCAGCGCGGTGGAGGACCTGTTGGTGTAGGTCACCTTCATCACGACCATGCCGGTAAGACGCTCGAAGGAGGTCAGCTCGACCGTCTTCTGTATGCCTTCCTTGGCCGTGCCCTCGATCGTCACCCGGACGCCCGCGCCGTGGCGGGGGTGCCGGGTGCGGCGGGTCCGGTGCCCGCGGTAGGCGAACGCCTCGATGGCCTTACCGCCCACCAGCAGGGCTTCGCCGGCGTCGAAGCGGGTGAGGTCGACGCCCTTGAGCGCCACCCGGCTGCGCAGTTGGTCGTCGAACTCCAGGGTGATGGAGGTGTCGCCGACTCCGACGAGGTCAGGACCCGAGTTCGGTGCGGCGGCCGCGGGTGCGGCGCCCATGGCCACGGCGGGGAAGGCAGCCAGGCCGGCACCCCCCAGCGCCACCTTCAGTACGCTTCGCCGGTTCATGTCCGTCATGTCGAACTCTCTTTCGGTCGTGCGTGCCCGACTGGGGCAGCCGCCTTTTGTCCGTCGTTGTGGATCGTCGAAGTCGAGCCGCACGCTCGTGACGAAGCGGCCGTCCGTAAGGCTGGTCGGTGCCTGGTCTCCTACCGGTTTTCGCAGTGGGTCTCGGCTGGGGTCGGGGACGGCGTACCGTCCGAACGGGCACCCCGGTGCGCGGTTGCCTCCGGCAGTAGCGGGCGGGCATCCTCGGTGAGCTGCGACAACGTTGCCTCGATCACCGGCGGGTGCCCGGGGCACGGCGAAACGGAAGGTCGCTCACGGGCGACTTCTTCATCATCGGGTGGTCTGCTTCGGGAACGTAAGCGGTATGCGAGTGTCATGTCAACGGATGGGGCTCCTGGACGAGGGCCCACGTCGTCGATCACATTGGTATCCTTCTGGTATGACAGATGTGAGAACGTCGATGCCCAAAGGCCTGTTCGGTGACGACGCCCTCCCGTTGTACGAGCGCACAGCCACGCAGTTGCTCGACGACCTGCGCGCCGCCGCCGCCCGCCCCGGTGACCGGCTGCCCTCCGAGCGGGCTCTGGTCGACCGGTACGCCGTGTCGCGCGTGACGCTGCGGGCGGCCCTCGCGCAATTGGAGTCGCGGGGCATCGTGCGGCCGTCTTCGTCCCGCGGGTGGTTCGTCGCCGAGCTCGGTCTGCTCCCCGAGGCGCCGACGACGTCCGCCTCGGCGGCCCCGCAGGTCCAGGGGTTCGCCGACTATGCGCAGGTCAACGGCTTGACGACGGCCGGCAAGGTGCTCTCCGCCACCGTTCGCCCGGCCACGGTGTCCGAGGCCGAGCAGCTCCGGATCGCTCCAGGGGCCGACCTCTTCGACCTCCACCGACTGCGCTTCCTCGACGGTCTGCTCGTCGTGCTGGAGCACAACCGGCTTCCGTTGGCGGCCTGCCCCGCCTTGGCCGAGACCGACTTCAACACGGCCTCGCTCTACGCCACCCTGCGCGCCGCCGACCCGCCGCAGCTGCCCCGCGTCGCCGACTATTCGGTCGAGGCCCGCCACCCGACATCACGGGAGATCGAGTTGTTCGAGATCGCGGAGACCATGCCGATGCTCGTCGCGACCCAGCTGACGTCGAACCAGGAGTCACGCCCGATCGAACTGACCGTCCAGGTCTACCGGGGGGACCGCTACCGGTTCCGGGCCTCCATCACCAATCAGACTTAAACGATCACCAACCGGACTTGGGCGATCACCGTGTGCCTGACGGTTCGACTGTGCAATACCAGATTGATACCAGAATAAGACTGTTGACGACCCCAAATAAGACCAGTACTGTCCGGGATGAGCCGCAGGCCACGACGGCACATTGGCTTGAGATACACGTTGAGTTAAGGGGTTGGCAATGCAGAGCCCGTTGAGCGAGGTGGTCCGGCGTCAGAAGGCCGGACAGCCGCAGGGCATCACCTCGGTGTGTTCGGCTCATCCGCTGGTCATCGAGGCAGCCGTGGTGCAAGCACGGGAGACCGGCGGTCATGTACTGGTGGAGGCGACCTCGAACCAGGTCGACCAGTACGGCGGTTACACGGGCATGCGGCCCGCGGACTTCCGCGACCTCGTGTACGGCATCGCCGCCGAAAGTGGTCTGCCACTGGACCGCGTGATTCTCGGCGGCGACCACCTCGGACCGAACCGGTGGCAGTCCCTGACGCCCGACGAGGCGATGGAACGGGCCGACGCCCTGGTCGCCGCCTACGTGGCGGCGGACTTCACCAAGATCCACCTGGACTGCAGCTTCGCCTGCGCCGGTGACCCCGTACCGCTGACCGACGACGTGGTCGCCGAACGCGCCGCGCGGCTGATCCGGGTGGCCGAGGAGACGGCCGGCCCCGAGCGGGCCGAGCGGATCCGGTACGTGATCGGTACCGAGGTGCCCACACCCGGTGGCGCGCACGAGACGCTCGACGCGCTTCTCCCGACCACGCCCGAGGCGGCGCGCACCACGCTGGAGCAGCACCGCAAGGCGTTCGCCCAGCACGGCATCGACGAGGTCTGGCCGCGCGTCATGGCCCTCGTGGTCCAGCCGGCCGTCGAGTTCGACCATGTGCAGGTCGTCGACTACCGGCGCGAGCTGACCGAGGAACTGCGCAAGGTCCTCGACGACGAGCCCACCATGGTCTACGAGGCCCACTCGACCGACTACCAGACCGCCGAGGCGCTCACCGCGCTGGTCGAGGACCACTGGGCGGTCCTCAAGGTGGGCCCCGGGCTGACCTTCGCCCTGCGCGAGGCGCTGTTCGCCCTCGCCGCGATCGAGGACGAGCTGGTCCCGGCCGCCGAGCGGTCCCGCCTTCCCGAGGTCGTCGAGGAGCGGATGCTCGCCGAGCCCGCCAAGTGGGAGGGCTACTACCCGGGCAGCGCTGCCGGGCAGCGCCTGGCACGCCGCTACAGCTACAGCGACCGGATGCGTTACTACTGGCCCGACCCCGAGATCGAGAAGGCCCAGGCCCGGCTGATGGACAACCTCTCGGCCGTGGACATCCCCCTGCCGCTGCTCAGCGCCCACCTACCGCTCCAGTACGCCCGCGTCCGCCACGGCGAGCTCGCCGTCCGGCCGCGCGACCTGGCCGTGGACCACGTCCGCGACGTTCTGCGCGACTACGACCGCGCCTCCCACCCCCACCTGATGGAGCACGTGTGACCACGCCCTCCGGCACCCTGTCCCTGGACGACGGCGCCGCCCACACCGTCCGCGAGATCGCCCAGCAGCCCGCCCTGTGGCGGGAGGTCGACCGGATCGTCGCGGCCTCCCGGGAGTCGCTGGACGCCTTCGTGCGTCCGCTCGTCGCCCGCGGTGACCTGCGCGTCGTACTCACCGGTGCCGGCACCTCCGCGTTCGCCGGCCAGGTGCTCCAGCCCGCCCTGGCCCGGCGCCTGGGACGCCGCGTCGACGCGGTCCCCACCACGGACCTCGTCGCCGACCCCCGCGGCGCTCTCGCCGAGGACGTTCCCACGCTGCTGGTCTCCTTCGCGCGCTCGGGTGACAGCCCGGAGTCCGTGGCCGCCACCGCCCTGGCCGACCAGGTCCTCTCCGAGGTGCACCACCTCGTGATCACCTGCAACGAGCAGGGCCGCCTGGCCCGCGAGCACGCTGAGCTGCCGAAGTCCCACGTGCTGCTGATGCCGGCCGCGTCCAACGACCGCGGTTTCGCCATGACGTCGAGCTTCACGTGCATGACGCTCGCGGCACTGCTCGCTCTCGGCGGCAGCGCCTACGACGGGGTCGCCGAACGCCTGGCCGAGGCGGTCGAGTCGATCTGCGAGAGCGACGCCGTGGACCGCACCGTCGGCGCCCTCGTGGCCCGCGCGCCCGAGCGCATCGTCTTCCTGGGCAGCGGCCCGCTGAAGGGCCTCGCCGAGGAGTCGGCGCTGAAGGTGCTCGAACTCACCGGTGGGCGGCTCATGGCCGTCTCGGAGACCTCGCTGGGCTTCCGGCACGGTCCCAAGGCGGTGCTCAACGACCGTTCGGCCGCCGTGGTGTACATGTCGAACGACCCCTACACCCGCAAGTACGACCAGGACATCTCCGCGGAGCTGCGCGGAAATCTTCCCGCCGGCAGCGTCGTCACGGTCTCCGCCGGCCCCGACGCGGAAGCGGACGGCAACGACGCCTGGCCGCTGCCGGGCCTCGACGGTGTCGAGGACGCCGCCCTGGCGCTGTCCGCTGTGGTGTACGCCCAGCTCATCGCCCTGCGCGCCGCTCAGGCCCGGGGCCTGCGGGCCGACAACCCGTTCCCCTCGGGTGAGGTCAACCGCGTCGTGCAGGGCGTGACCCTGCACTCCTTGCACAACTGATCAAAGGCATCAACGGCGCGGATCCACGGCGCCTGACGGAGGTACAACGATGTTCCTAGGTGTCGACGGTGGCGGTACGAAAACCGCCTTCTGCCTGGTCGACCGGGGCGGACAAGTCGTGGCGCGAGCGCAGGCGGCAAGTTCGTACTACTTCTCCCACGGCATCGAGCTCGTCGAGCGTGTGCTGGGGGAAGGCGTCGACGCTGTCTGTGCGGCGGCCGAGCTGACCCCCGCCGACATCGAGTACGCCTTTTTCGGCTTGCCCGGTTACGGGGAGGCGGCCCGCGATCTGCCCGTCCTGAACGCGATCCCGCGAGCCGTGCTCGGACACGACCGCTACGCCTGCGACAACGACATGGTCTGCAGCTGGGCCGGTTCACTGGGCGCGGTCGACGGCATCAACGTCATCAGCGGCACCGGCTCCATGACCTACGGCGAGCGGCTGGGCCGGGGCATGCGCGTCGGTGGCTGGAGCGAGATGTTCGGCGATGAGGGATCGGCGCACTGGATCGCGGTCCGCGGCCTCAACGCCTTCTCGCGGATGTCCGACGGACGGCTCCCCGAAGGCCCCTTGGCCAAGGTCTTCCGGTGCCGCCTGGATCTCGCGTCCGACCTCGATGTGATCGACGTCGTCCACAACCAGTGGCAGGGCGACCGCAGCCGGATCGCCGCGCTCAGCCGCTCGGTGGCCGAGGCGGCCGGTCTGGGCGACGAGGCCGCCTCGGCGATCCTCGCCGAGGCCGGCCGGGAACTCGCCCTGATCGTCGACGTCACCCGCGAGCGGCTGGAGTTCGGCCCGGACGAGACCGTACCGGTCTCCTACTCGGGCGGCACCTTCGGCGCGGGCGCGGTTCTGGAGGCGTTCGCCACCGGACTGAAGAGTCGTTTCACCCACTACGAACTGCGACACCCCCTGTACGAACCCGTCGTAGGTGCCGCCCTGTACGCGGCGAAAATCGCCGGAACCCCGCTCGACCGGCCCGCGCTCGACGCGCTGCGCATGGCCTCCGTGATCTCTGCCTCAGGAGGGGAAGACCGATGAACGCAGGCAAGAAGAGCTGGGTCCTGTACGCGTCGCTGCTGGTCCTGTTCTGGGGTGTGTGGGGCGCCTTCTCCAGCGAGCCGAACAGCAGGTACGACTACCCCAACGAGATGATCTACATCATCTGGGCCTTCACGATGCTCATACCCGCGTACTTCGCGCTGCGCGGCAACACGTTCGACCGCCGGCCGATCGCCGCCGGGTACGGACTGATCGCCGGACTGACCGGCGCCGGCGGCCAACTCCTGCTGTTCCACGCGCTCGCCAACGGCCCGGCGTACCTGATCTTCCCCTTGGTGTCGCTCTCCCCGGTGGTCACCGTCGTCATGGCGATGGCGCTGCTGCGAGAGCGGATCAACCGGCTCGCCCTGGTGGGTGTCGTCGCGGCGCTGGCGGCGATCGTGCTGCTCAGCATTCCCAGCGGCAAGGACGACTCGAACTCGCACGGCCCGTGGCTGCTGATGGCCATCCTGGTCTGTGTTGCCTGGGGCGTGCAGGCGTTCTGCATGCGCAAGGCCGCGGTGGTCGGGGTCAACGACGCGACGACCTTCGGCTGGATGACCATCAGCGGACTGCTGCTGGTTCCGGTGGCGTTCGTGATGATGGGCCATTTCCCGTCCGACGCTCCGTGGCAGGCGCCGGCACTCACCGCGGTGACGCAGGTCCTCAACGCGGTCGGCGCGCTGTTCCTGGTCATGGCGTTCAGCCGGGGCAAGGCCACGGTCGTCGCCCCCGTCACCAACGCGCTGGCCCCGGTGCTGACCATCGTGCTGTCCCTGGCGGTCTACCAAACGCTCCCGAACGTGTGGGGCACCTTCGGTATCGTGCTGGCCCTCGCGGGTTCGACCCTGATGGTCTACAGCGACGAGAAGAGCGGCGAGAACTCCGTGGCCCCGGGCGCGGCGGACGACGGCGCGGACGAGCGTCCGGCCCTGCAGAAGTCCTGATCGCCCAGATATCCGTACCGGCCGAACCACGCAGCGGTACGGGCCGACACCGGCCCGTACCCACCGAACCGACAGGAAAGCGAGGGGACACCTTCATGCCCCTGGTTCCCACGAGCGAACTCGTCACGAAGGCCGCCGCCGCAGGCCGGGCCGTCGCGGCGTTCAACGTGATCACGCTGGAGCACGCCGAGGCGATCACCGCCGGCGCGGCCGCCGCGGGCGCCCCGGGGGTGATCCTGCAGATCAGCGAGAACGCCGTACGGTTCCACGGCGGCCGGGTCGAGCCGATCGCGCGGGCCGCGGCCGAGGTCGGCAAGGCCTGTGACGTCGACGTCGCCCTGCACATGGACCACGTGACGGACATGCGGCTGCTGCGCACGGCGGCCGACGCGGGGTTCTCCTCCGCGATGTTCGACGCCGGGGCGCAGCCGTACGCCGAGAACCTCGCCGCCACCCGCGCCGCGGCCCAGTGGGCCCACGGCGCGGGCCTGTGGCTGGAGGCCGAACTCGGCTACGTGGGCGGCAAGCCCGACGCTCCCGCGAGCGCCCACGCGGCCGGGGTGCGCACCGACCCGCAGGAGGCGGCGCGCTATGTCGCGGACACCGGCGTGGACGCCCTGGCCGTCGCCGTCGGCAGCAGCCACGCGATGACCGAACGCTCCGCGACCCTGGACCACGCGCTCATCGAACGCCTGCGGGAGGCCGTGCCCGTACCTCTGGTGCTGCACGGTTCGTCGGGCGTCGGCGACGACGATCTGCGACAAGCCGTTCAGGCGGGCATCGTGAAGATCAACATCGGTACCGCTCTCAACGTCGCGTTCACCGGCGCGGTCCGCGAGACGCTGGCGGAGCGCCCCGACCTGACCGACCCCCGCCCCTACGTCGCCCAGGGCCGGGAGGCGATGGCGGAGACGGTCCGGGTCCTGCTCGGTGTGGTGAGCGGCTGAGCGGGGCCGAAGCTCTCCCCGCACCTGATGTCGCCTGGTCGGTGACGGCGGACCGCGTGGTCACGGGCCGGCCGGGCAGGGCGGGCCGGGGTCAGGCCGGGTGGGTACGCGCCCAGTCGTAGAGGACGTGCGCGTTGTCGCCGAGGCGGGTGGCGTAGAGGGTGTCGGGCTGCCCGCCTGCGAGATCCTCCGTGGTGGAGGTGACGCCGACGACGGTGCCGGTGCCGGTCCGGGTGTCGAAACCGGCGAGGTGGGGCCCACCGCTCGCGCCGGACGCCATGTCGCAGCTCTCGCCCCACAGCAACGGGGCGTCGGGGCCCTGCCGGCCCGGCCCCGCGCAGTGGATCAGTCTGTTTCCGCTGTAGACGGCGCTCGGGTCGTTGAGCTTGTCCTTCGGGTACCCGAAGGTGTGGATGAACTCGCCCTCGGCCGGCTTGGTGAACGCGATCCGCTGGCTTCCCGTGATGTCCGCGATCCGGCGTCCGCCTGCTGCCGGGTTCGCCACGAGGAACGCCGCGTCGTGGCCCGCGACGGCGACGTCGTCGGATGTGACCGTGGCGGGATCGGCGTCCCAACGGGACGAGGTGGCCATGGCTTTGATGGTGAAGCCGCCGAGCGGTTTCGTCCCGTTGCGGTAGCCGGGCACGAAATAGAAGTTGTGGTTCCACGTGTCGTCGTCGGCGGTCGGCCCGACGCCCCGCAGGCAGTGTGCCGCCGTGACGACGGTGCTGTGGTTCGCGCCGCTGACGACCGTGGCGGTGCAACTGCCGTCGTAGCCGTCGGAGAAGGTGAAGAAGAGGCGGCCGACGTTCCTGTCCACCGCTCCGCCGTGCGCCCACGTGGCGCCCGGATCCGGGGTGCCGGCGGGCAGCGGACGCGGGTCGTCGGGCGTGTTGTCGTCCTCGGGGACGGGGGTGATCTCGGGGATCATGGCGCCCGCGAGCTTCATCCTCGTGGGCGTCCAGTAGGTGTCGATCCGGCTGCGCTCCCCAGCGGTGGTGGCGCCCGGATGCGTCGTGACGGACTTGGGCTGCGCCGCGAGGGCAGCGGTCGGCGGCAGCACGGCCGTCGTGGCGGCGCCGAGCAGGAGCGCTCCTGCGGTGGCGAGGCCGCGGTAGCGGGTTCTGCGGCTGACTGAGGTCGTTCCCATGGTCGTTCCTGGTCTCTTCCGGGGGTACGGGCCCGGCCCGCGGGAGGCTGCCGTGCCCTCCGCGGGGCGCCGCGCTGCCGGCCCGGTGGCCGTGAGGGGACGCCCACCCGTTCCCCGCCCTGGACGGCGGGTGCCCGGCGCGATCGTGCCACCCCGGGCCCGGGGGCGCTCCCTCTCCCGGAATGACGTCCGACGAGGGTCGGGGTTGCCGGTCGGGGGGAAGATTCTGCGAGGCCAAGACCGAGGCGGGGAGGCGGACGGGGGCCGCTGGTGCCGTCACGGGCCCGTGCCGGCCTCCATCACCGCGAGCCGGATCGTGTCGGCGGGCCGCGCCTCGGGGGGCGAGCGCCGCCGGTCACTCTCCTTCCTCCTGGCGCGCGCCATCGCAGCGCCCCAGCGCCCCGTACGAACCTCAGGCCCGCGCGTAGGCCCGAACCACCTCGGCGGTCACCTCTTCGGCGGGTGGCCGCACCGCGCACCGGCCGCCGAGTTCCACCAGGCCGTCGCCGGCCGGGGAGGTGCGGATGACCGAGCCCCGGCCGTGCAGGACCCGTAGCGGCCGTTCGTGCTGAAGGGTGAGCAGCATCGACGCGCTGCCGCACGCCTCGTCCTCGCCCTTGCCGATCCGCGGGGCCCACAGCCGCGCGCGGACCTCGCCGGCGTCCTCGTCCGACCAGGCCCAGACCTGCGTGAAGTCCTCCCCGTCCGGCAGTTCGGTCAGCTCGTCGATCTGCGCGGCGGAGGCCATCCGCAGATGACGCCACGGCTTGGACCAGGTGGCGGGGGCGGTCAGCCAGCAGATCCCCTCCGCGTCGCGCCTACAGGCCACCGGTCCGGCCTCGGGGACGATCTCCTCGACCGTGTGCCCCAGGTGGTGGAGGGCTTCGAGGGTGCCGAGTACGGGGTGGCCGCCGAACCGGATCGGCAGCCCGTAGGAACCGTGGATGGCGATCGATGTGCGTCGCGCGGGCGGGGAGCGGACGAAGGCGACCGCGGGGATGCCGAGCCGGTCGGCCAGGTCCTGCCGCCGGTCCTGGGGGAGTTCGCCGCCGTCCGGTTCGACCACGACGAGTACGGGGTTCCCGAACTTCCCGTCGTCGTCGATGAAAGCGTGTGCCAGTAAGCAGTCCACCATGGCGGTCTCCGTCTCCTCAGGTGCGGGTGGGGGCGCGATGTGTCGACGGGGGCGTGCTGCGCCGACCGGATCGTGCGTCTCCGGGTGATCATGCCGTATCACAGGTTCGTACGGGCCACCGCGAAGCAGGGAGCGGGGAGCGCGCTCGCGTCAGCGGGAGTGCCGCTCAAGCCATCGTGGCCGGATCTCTATGTGATCAAGGTCTCAGGCCGCGGGGCCGATGGCTTTTCCCAGCCACCGTGAATCGGTCATGGTCATATTACGGCCCGTCATGGCGCGCCGCCGAAGGTGCCGCCGCCGGGCGGTTACGGATGCCTGCAAGCCCCTCGAAAGGGTACAGACCGGCGCACGCGGCGGCGTCCGTACCGGACCGTCGGGTTCACAATCGGTGGCCGGTCGGTGTTCAACAGCGGACTTTCGGTCACGGTGAGACGTTGACGCGGAGCCGGGGAGTCCCGGAAAGTCCCATGGGATATCGGAGAGCCGCGACGTGCGATCCACGCAAACTCCCGAAGGGCCCACCATGACCGTTGTTCTGCCTTCAGCTGCGCACCACGACGAGTTAAGGGAAAACGGCTACACGCTGATCGACGGAGTCACCGGAGACGATGAAGCGGCCGAAGTGCTACGGCATTTCGGCACCCTCGTACCGCAATACGACGGGTCGCTGCGCTACCAGGTGAAGGCCGCCCCCGGATTCGAGGGCCGCCGCTACTCCAAGAGCACCAACACGATTCTCGTCCACACCGAGGCGCCGGGCTGGAACCCGCCGCCGCGCTATCTGGCCCTGCACTGCCGCACCCAGGCCACCTGCGGCAGCGGGCACACCGAACTGGCGGACGCGGCCCGCTTCCTGGACCAGCTCGACGCGGCCGACCGCGCGGCCGTGCACGACCGGCAGGTCGACTGGCTGGGCAGCAACACCGGGGGAGTCGGCAGCGAGGGGGTGCGGCGGCCCGTGGTGGACCGCGCCGCGGACGGCCGGGAGGTCATCCGGTTCAGCTACAACCTGCTCACCGCCGGCCACTACGACCCGCCGGTGGACGTCAGCGTGGACGCCGAGGAGCTTCCGCTGGGAAAGCTGGGCGTGTGCCTGGCCGAACAGGCCGTCGATTTCTTCCGGCAGGAGAAAGTCTCGGTCCTCATTCCCGAGGACGCCGTGCTCGTCTGGGACAACCAGCGCATGCTGCACGCGCGCAGTGAATACCGCGACGCCCGCCGCCACTTGACGCGGTACTGGCTCGACGAATCCCGGTGAGCGCAGATTCCGGCGCCGTCTGCCGCCGGAACGGTACGAATGGCCATCCCGTACGTGGAGAAGTGATGACCGATCTCAACCATGATGCCGCCGAACCGTCGGATAGCGAAGCGGTGAAGCCCGGGGCAGCGAATTCCGCGTCGGTGGAACCCGCGACAACAGATTCCGCGGAAGCGGAATTCCCCACCGGGCTGCCCGAAGAACTGCGGTCGTCCATGCCGCCCGGAGTTCCCCGCCACGACCCGAACGACCCGGTGGAGAGTGCGGTGATCCGCCGGCTGGTGGGGAACTGGCACCGCCGGGCCACCGTGAAGCGCACCGAACCCAACCTTGAGGAACTGTTCGAGCCCGACCGCCCGGACTATCCCGAACGTATCCTCCCCTTCCACGACCACCCCACCTATCAAGCCCTCTCCCCGGAAAAGCGTTCCGAGATCCTCAGCTGGGCCTGGATCGCCTACAACCGGCACACGGTGATGGCGGAGCAGAAGGTGGCCAATCCCGCCTTCGCGCTCGTCATGGAAGGCGAATATCCGGCGCTGCACGGCGAGGCGCTCAACCTGTCCCTCGCCCAGGCGATGGTGGACGAGCAGTACCACACGCTGATGCACCTGAACGCCAGCGCCCTCACCCGACGGCGCCGCGGGCACAGCATGCCCGATGCCGCGCTGCCGCTCTCCCACACCGCCCGCGAGCACCAGCGGCTGCGGGACGAGGCGCCCGAGCGCTGGCAGCGGTCGTTGACGACGCTGGCCTTCGCCACCGTCTCGGAGATCTCCATCAACGCCTTTCTCGACCTGCTGGCGGACGACCCCGACATCCAGCCGATCAACAGCTCCACGGCCAAGCTGCACAACCGCGACGAATACTGCCACGCCTCGATCTCCGCGGTGCTGGCGGAGACCGTGCACCAGCAGCTCGACGCCAAGCAGCGCCGGTACTTCCTCGACATGCTGCTGGCCGGCCTGGACGCCTTCGTGGCGACCGACTACAGCACCTGGCACCGTGTCATGGACCTGACCGGCGTGGCCGGCGGGCACCGGATGCTGGCCGACTGCCAGGCCGAATCGGGCCGCAGCCGCCTGGTGCGCGACTACACCGGACTGCACACCCTGCTGCGGCAGATGGACGTCGTCGACGACGTGCAGTTCGACTGGTCGAAATCCCACGTCTCCGCCTGACCCCCCTCCCCTCCCGTTCGAACAGAGCGGGTAGCGGCATCGAGAGCTGAGGCAATTCCTGGTGAAAACCTATTCGCACGGCCAACTGGCCACGCTCGCAGCCGACCGGGGCATGTCCGAGGACTATCTGCGGGAACTGCGCGTCGTCGCGAGTGTCCTGCCGTTCAAGGTGAACGAATACGTCGCGGACGAACTCATCGACTGGTCGGCGGCGCCGGACGACCCCATATTCCGGCTCACCTTCCCCCACCGCGACATGCTGCCCGTCGCCACCTTCGACCGGATCGCCACCCTCCTGGACTCCCAGGCGTCCCGCGACGTGCTGCGCAAGGCGGCCACCGACGCCAGGGCGGAGCTGAACCCCCACCCCGGGGACCAGCTCCAGTTCAACGTCCCCTCCCTGAACGGGCGGCGCGTCGACGGGCTCCAGCACAAGTACGACGAGACCGTGCTGCTCTTCCCCTCCCAGGGGCAGACCTGCCACTCCTACTGCGGATACTGCTTCCGCTGGGCGCAGTTCGTCGGCGACAAGGAACTGCGCCAGGCCGCGCACGACTCCGTCGGCACCACCGCGTACCTGCGGGCCCACCCCGAGGTCACCGACGTGCTGTTCACCGGCGGCGACCCGATGATCATGCGGACCGAGCTGCTGCGCCGCTGGTCCGAACCCCTGCTGGAACCGGGACTGGAGCACGTACGCACCCTGCGCTTCGGCACCAAGGCGCTGTCGTACTGGCCCTACCGCTTCACCACCGACCCCGGCGCCGACGACCTGCTGCGGCTGTTCGAACGGTGCGTGGCCGCCGGGAAACACGTCGCCGTCATGGCGCACTTCTCCCACCCGCAGGAACTGCGGACCCCGGCCGTGCGCCGGGCCATGGCGCGCATCCAGGCGACCGGCGCGGTCATCCGGGCCCAGGCCCCCCTGGTCGGACACGTCAACGACGACGCCGACGCGTGGTCGCGGATGTGGCAGACGCTCGTCGAACTGGGCGCCGTGCCCTACTACATGTTCGTCGAGCGGGACACCGGCGCGCGCAGCTACTTCGGCGTGCCGCTGGCCCGGGCACTGGATATCTACACCACGGCGATCCGCGGCGTCTCCGGCCTGGCCCGCACCGCGCGCGGCCCCGTGATGTCGGCCAGCCCCGGCAAGGTGCTGGTCGACGGCGTCACCAGCGTCGGTGGACAGCGCGTCTTCGTCCTGCGGATGCTCCAGGCCCGCCGCCCCGAACTGGTGGGCAAGCCCTTCTTCGCGGCCTACGACCCGCACGCCGAGTGGTTCGACGAACTGCGCCCCGCCCTCGGCTCGTGGTTTCCCGCGACCACGCAGGGCGCCCCGCGAGGGACCCGCGACCTGCTGGACATCTCCGCCGTCCGTGTCCCGGAGGGGGCCTCATGCGGGTGACGGTGCACGAAGTGCGCCTCACCCAGCGGCACGTATGGCGCTCGGCACGCGAGGCGATCCCCGTACAGCCGGGGCTGGTGGTCGAAGCCACCCACGACGGGCGATCCGGATTCGGCGAAGCCGCGGCGTTCATGACGGCCAGCTACCGGTCCGAACTGCCGCAGCTCCACGCCGACCTGCGCCGCGTCGCCCCGCTGCTGGCCGCCGTCGACCCGTACGACGACCCGGCACGGACCTGGCGGACGCTGGCCGACGCCCTGCCGGAGTCGCCCTTCGTGCTGGCCGCTCTCGATTCCGCCGTCCACGACCTGCACGCCAGGCTGCGCGGCGTCCCCCTGTGGGAGTCCCTCGGCCTTGACCGGCCGCAGGGGCTGCGCTCCAGCTTCAGCATCGGCATCGACACCGAATCCGTCATGGTCCACAAGCTGGACGAGCGGCCCGGCTGGCCCGCCTACAAGGTCAAACTGGCCGACCCGGGCGACCTGACGACGCTCAAGGCCCTGCGGCAGCACACCGACGCGCCGTTCTACGTCGACGGCAACTGCGGCTGGGAGCACGCGCCCACGCTGGCGGCACTGGGCCAGCTGTGGGACCTGGGGGTACGGCTGTTGGAGCAGCCGTACCCGCGGGACCGGTGGCGCCACGCCATCGAGCTGAAGGCGGTCAGCCCGTTCCCGGTGATCGCCGACGAGAGCATGACCGGCCCCGGCGACCTGACGGCGTGCGCCCGCGCCTTCCACGGCGTCAACGTCAAACCGATGAAGGCCGGCGGCATCACGCCCTCCCTGGACATCCTGCGCCGGGCCCGCGAACGAGGGCTGATCACCATGCTCGGCTGTATGCCCGAGTCCGCCGCGGGCGTATCGGCCACCGCCCATCTGGGCGGCCTCGTGGACCACCTCGACGTGGACGTGCTGGACCTGCTCGCCGTCAACACCGGCAGCGGCCCCGTACTGGACGGCACCGGGCGGGTGACGCTGCCCGACCGTACCGGCTCCGGCTACCGCCCCGACCCGCAGGCGGCGGGCTGGAGCGTGCGCGCCACCTCCGTGGACCAGATCCGCCCCCTGCGCGACCTGCTGCCCGTGACCACCGAGGCGGGCTTCCCGCACGCCGAGGCCGACCTGCTGCCCTCCTCCCGGCATTACGTGGCCCTGGAGGCCGGCCGGACCGTGGGCACCGTGACGGTTCACCGGGAACGGTTCCCGGACGCGGACCGGGACACGGACGGGCCGCGGGGCGACCTCTGGCGGATACGGGACCTCGTCACCACCCCGAAGGCCAGGGGCACCGGAGCCGGCACGGCACTGCTGCGCACCGCGCTCACCCACACCGCCCTCGCGGGCGCCACCACGGTGTGGTGCCACGCCCCCGGCCCGGCCGCCGGCTTCCTGCGGCGCGGCGGATTCACGGACGCCGGCCGGCCGGGAACGGGACCGCACCTCATGCACTGGAGCCCACGATGAACCACGACACACCGGCCGGCGCCGCCCCGCGCCGGATCGACGCCGACGCCGCCCGCACCCTGGCGGCCACCGCACTGGGCGCGGCGGGCGTACCGGACGCCGACGCCGCCGAGGTGGCGAACGGGCTCGTCGAGACCTCGCTGCGCGGCGTGGACACCCACGGCTTGCGGCTGCTGCCGCAGTACCTCGACGAACTCGCCACCCAAGTGGCCAACCCCACACCGAAGTTCCGTACGGTCAACGACCACGGCGCCGGGGCCCTGCTGGACGCCGACGCGGCCCTGGGCATGGTCGCCGGTCTCACCGCCGCCCGCTCGGCCGCCGAACGGGCCCGGCGGCTGGGCGCCGGAATCGTCGCGGTGCGCAACTCCAACCACTTCGGCGCCGCCTCCGTCTACACCCGCTACCTGGCGGACGAGGGCCTGCTCGGCATCGCCGTCACTTCGGCGGCCTCCCGGGTGGCCCCCTTCGGCGGCGTCGAACCGCTCTTCGGCACCAACCCCATCAGCGTCGCCGCGGGACAGGACGGCACACAGCTCGCCCTGGACATGGCCACCAGCCAGGTCTGTTTCGGCGAGATCAAGCAGCGCCGCGCCGAAGGACGGCCGCTCGGCCCCGGCTGGGCCACCGACGCGGCCGGGCGGACCACCGGCGAGCCGGACGCCGCGCACGCCCTCTCGCCCCTGGGCGGCTACAAGGGCCAGGGCCTGGCCATGGCCGTCACCCTGCTGGGCGCCGTCCTGGCCGGGGCGCCCACCGACTGGCGTCTCACCCAGGTCGGCGGCGGCACCCCCGGCGCCGGACGGCAGATCGGGCACCTGATCGTGGCGCTCGACCCGGCCGCGTTCGCGGGCGCCGACGCCTTCGCCGACGGCCTGGCGGACCTGCTGGGCACCGTACGGTCCGCCCCGCGCGCCACCGAGGCGCCCGTCCTGGCCCCCGGCGACCCGCAGCGCGCGCACGCCCGGGAACGCACCGCGGCCGGCGTCCCCCTCGATGCCGCGACCGCCACCGCCCTCGACGCGCTGGCCGCCCGGCACGGCCTGCCCGGCTGCCGCCCGGACGGTGCCCCGTGGGACGCGGACGGCGCCGTCCGTACGGATCGGAAGGTGACGACCGCGTGATCCTGCACCTCATCAGCCCGCGCAACAGCGGGCTCCCCTTCGGCGACTGGCTGCCGGAGGCCTCCGGCGAGCTGGTCGCGGTCGCCGCGGAGGGCACCCACGTGGGTGACGGCTTCGCCCACGTGGTGACGGTGGACGACTACACCGACGACGCCGCGGTGCTCGCCGCCGCCCGCCGGCTGGCCACCGCCCGCCCGCCCCGGGCCGTCCTCGCGCTCGCCGAGGTCGACGTGGAGCGGGCCGCCGTCCTGCGCGCCGAGTGGGGGCTGCCCGGCATGGCCCCCGAACACGCCGAGGCCTACCGGGACAAGGTCCTCATGAAGCGCTACGCCCGTAAGGCGGGCCTGCGCGTACCGGACTTCGCCGAGGCGAACCAGGTCGCGGACGTCACCGCCTTCCTGCGCGAGCACCCGGGCAGGAAGGCGGTGGTGAAACCGCGCGGCGGCTCCGGCTCCACGGGCGTACGGGTCCTGGACGGCCCCGCGCCGCCCGACGGCCTGGAGGCGGCGCTGCGGGCGTTGCCGCACGAGGTCGAGGAGTTCGTCGAGGGCGACCTGTACCACGTGGACGCCCTGATGGTGGACGGCCGCCCGGTCGCAGCCGTCCCCTCCCGGTACACCGGCGACGGCTGCCTGTCGCACTGGACCGACAGCAGCCTCGGCTCCTGCACGCTCGACCGGGACGACCCGCTGGCCGCCCGGCTGGAGACAGCGGCGTGGGACCTGGTGGCGTCCCTGCCCTCGCCGCCCTCCCTCTTCGTGCACGCGGAATTCTTCGTCACCCCCGGCCGGGACATCGTCCTGTGCGAGGTGGCGGCCCGGGTCGGCGGCGGCCCGATCCCGGAGATGCTGCGGCACGTACTGGGCGAGGACCCCCGCGCGCTGTGGTCCCGGGTGCAGGCGGGGCTCCCCGTCGACCTGGACGCGATCCGCGCGCGGACGCGCACCGCCCCTTCGGTGGCGTTCGGCGGCCTCCCGCCGCGCGACGCCCGGGTCGTACGCGTGCCCCGGGAACCCGACGGCGTCCACGACTTCCGCCTCGCCACCCGCGTCGGGGACGACTGGAGAGGCCGCCGCTACCGCAACCGCAAGTCCGGCGACTTCCTCGCCACCTGGGTGGTGACCGGCACCGACACGGCCGCCACCACGGCCCGGCTGGCCGAGACCGCCGAGCAGATCGCGCGCGGCTTCGCCTTCGAGCCGGCCGGCGAGGCGGTGAGGCGCGCATGACCCGGGCCGTCCGCACCCCGGCAGCCGCACGGACCGCACCGGCCGCGCAGGACACCGTAGTGGGGGAGACCCTGGCCGGGGACACCCTGACGGCGGAAGTCCTCCCACCCGGAGCCTTCCCCTCCGCGGCCGAATTCCCGGGCCCGCAGCGCCCCACCACCGTCTGGGAAGACCTGCGCTGGTGGCGCTTCACGGCCCGTACCGACCTGCACGAAACCCGCTTCCTGCGCATCCGCGACCAGGGCCGCACCGTGGCGATGGCGCCCCTGCTGATCACCCGGCGCGCCGGCGGGCTGCTCTTCTACGACCCGCCCCGCCTGGCCGGGTCCGAGGGCGCCATGGCCGAACCCGACCTCCTGGACGAGCCGGAGCGGGAACGGTGGCGGACCCTGACCGCCCGGACGGACCAGGCACGGGACGAGCAGTATCCGTCGCTGGCCCTCGCCACCTTCGGCAACCACCCCGGGGTGGTCCACGACCCCGCCAGGACCGCCGCCCAGCGGGCCGCGGTGTGGGCCGCCCTGCCCCGGCTCGTGGCCCGCGCGGCCGAAGAACTCGGCTGCCGCAGCAGCGCGTTGCTGTACGCGGGCGACGCCCAGCGGGACGCGGCGGACACGTCCGCCACTGCCCACGGCCACCAGCGGGTGCTGCTCGGCGCCGAGGGCGTCCTGCACCTGACGGCGTCCTCGAACGAGGAGTACGTGGCCGGCCTCAGCAGCCGCCGGCGCACCCGGCTGCGCCGCGAGGTGCGCGAGTACCAGAAGGCCGGATTCCGCACCGTGGTACGCGAGGGGCCCGGCGCCCTCGACGACGAGGTCATCGCGCTCCAGGTGGCGCACCGGGCCAAGTACGGCCTGCCGGGCGGCGAGGCCCGGGTCCGCCGCGACTTCGAGGCCACCGCCCAGGAGATGGGCGAGGACTGCCTCGTCCTGGGCGCCGAACGGGACGGGCGGCTGCACGGCTTCCTGCTGCACCTGCGCACCCCCGACGCGCTCTACGCCCGCACCGCGGGGTTCGCCCCCGACGCCGACGGCTGCTACCTCGCGCTGACCTACCACGAGACGGCCGGCTGGGCCGCCGAACACGGCATCCGGCGCGTCCACTACGGCCTGGCGTCCTACGAGGCCAAACGGGCCCGCGGCTGTGACCTGGAGCCACGCTGGGGCTGGTTCGCCTTCGGCGGCTCCGGACGGGACGCCTACGAGGAACTGCTGCGTCTGCAGTCGCTGACCATCGAACGACGGCTGGAACTGGTGGGCGCGCCCACCGCGCCGCCCGCACCCTCAGGAGAACGCGCATGAAGCTGGAACCGACCACGACGATCTGGATGGACGGCGAGTTCGTGCCCTGGGACGACGCCCAGGTCCACGTACTGACACCGAGCCTCCACTACGGCTGGGGCGTGTACGAGGGCATCCGGGCCTACGCCACCGACTCCGGGCCCGCGGTCTTCCGCCTCCGCGAACACCTGACGCGGCTGCACGACTCGGCCCGCGTCTACCTCATGGACCCCGGCCACACCGTCGACGAACTCACCGAAGCGTCCCTGGAGCTGATGCGCCGCACCGGCCTGACCCACGGCTACCTGCGGCCCATCGTCTACCTGGGCTACGGCACGATGGGCGTCGCCCCGCAGCTCGACAGCGCCCGGGTCGCCATCGCCGCCTGGCCCTGGGGCTCGTACCTGGGGGAGCGGGCGGAGGAGGAGGGCTGCCGGCTCATGGTCAGCAGCTGGCAGCGCAACGGCAACCACTCGGTCCCGCCCCAGGCCAAGGCCACCGGCGCGTACGTCAACTCCGCGCTGACCAAGGTCGCCGCGGTGCGCGCCGGATACGACGACGCCCTGATGCTCACCCCGGCCGGCCACGTCGCGGAGGCATCGGCGGCCAACGTCTTCGTCGTCCGGGACGGGCACCTCGTCACCCCGCCCCTCAGCGACAACATCCTGCCCGGCATCACCCGGGACACCGTCCTCACCCTGGCCCGCGAGGCCGGACTGCCGGTCACCGAACGCAGCATCACCCGCGGCGAGCTGTACGTGGCCGACGAGGCGTTCCTGACCGGGACCGCGGCCGAGATCGTGCCGGTGGCCTCGGTGGACGACCGTCCGGTGGCCGCGGGCGGCTGCGGCCCCGTCACCAAACAGCTGCGCGACCTCTTCCACGAGGTATCCCGGGGCCGGTCGCCGGAGCACCGCGACTGGCTGTCCTACGTCTGACCCGCGTCGGCCCCGCCGCATCGCCCCCGTGCGGCGGGCCGCACGCCACTCCCTGCCCCGCGCCCCCCCACTTGCCCGGACGCGCCACCGTTCCCGGGCGTACGACATCCCAGGAGAACCCACGTGGCAAACGCACTCCGGACAGCCGCCGACGGTCCACCGTCCGACGGCCCCTCGCGCGGACGATTCGGCGTCTTCCTCGGCGGGCAGGTGACCTCGCTCATCGGGGACGGCCTCGCCATCCTGGCCATCCCGCTGCTCGTACTGGACGTCAGCCACAGCGCGTTCGTCTCCGCCCTCGCCGCCGCGCCGCGCACCATCGGCTACCTGCTCGTGGGCATCCCCGCCGGAGCCATCGTCGACCGGGTGGACCCGAAGGCGGTCATGCTCGTCATGGACGTGGTGCGCTGTGCGGTGTTCCTGACCCTCGCCCTGCTCGTGGTGGCCGGTTCCCCGCCGGTGTGGCTCATCCTGGCGCTGGCCTTCCTGTCCGCCGGAGCCGCGGCCTTCTTCGAGACGGCCCTGACGGTCATGGTGCGTGACCTGGTGACCGGCGAGCGCCTGGTGCGGTCCAACTCCTACCTCCAGATGGCCAACCAGGCGTCGCTGATCGTGGGCCCCGCGGCGGTGGGCGCCCTCGCCGTCACCGCGGGCCTGCAGACCGCCCTGTTCGTCAACGCGGGTACCTTCGCCATCTCCTTCGTCACCGTCCTGTGCGTCGCACGGACCACGACCGGGTCCGCCGACCGCCCGGCACCCGCCCGCGCACCGATCCGCTCCGAACTGGCCGAAGGTTTCCGCTACCTGCGCGCCACCCGGCTCATCCTCGTCGTCACCTGCCTCCAGGCGACCGCCAACTTCTTCATCTCGGTGGAGACACTGATCGTGTACTACACCCGCGACACCCTGGGGCTGAGCAGCGCGACGGTCAGCATCGTCGTGGCGGCGGGCGGCATCGGCGGACTGATCGGCGCCGCGGTCGCCGGCCGGCTGGCCACCCCACCACGCCAAGTGATGCTCATCGGCGCGGGATCGGCCGTACTGGGCATGGCGCTGGCCGCCCTGGGACTGTCCGGCTCGCTCGTCCTGCTGGTGACCTTCAACGTGCTGACGAGTCTGTCGGCGGTGCTGGCCAGCGTGGCCATCCAGAGCCTGCGCCAGCGCGTCGTCCCCCGCGCCCTCCTCGGCCGGGTGACCGCCACCGCCCGGGTCACGGCGCTGGCCGCGGCCCCGCTCGGCACGGCCCTCGCGGGCGCCCTGACCTCCCTCAACCACGGAGACCCCCGCGCGATCTTCGTCGGCGCGGGCCTGCTGGCCGTCGCGACGACCGCCGTCGCCTGGAGGAGCGGACTGCGCCACCACCTGCGGACCGCGCAGCCCGCGCCCGTCGTGGAAGCGGCGGGAGAAGCACGGTGACCGGGCCGGTCACAGGTCCGGCAGCGGGTTCGGCCACGGGTCAGCTCACGGAGCCCGACACAGGGGCGTTCACGCGGCCTGTCACAGGTCCGGCCACGGGGCCGCTCACGGACTTGGAGGAGCAGGCCCGCGCCGTCCTCGACCCCGCCGCCTACGACTTCTACGCGGCCGGAGCGGGCGACGAGACCAGCCTCGCCGAGGCGCCCGGAGCCTGGCGCACCTGGCGCCTGCTGCCCCGCGTCCTGCGCGACGTCTCCCGCGTACGGACCACCCTCGACCTGCTGGGCACGCCCCTGTCCTCCCCGGTGCTCGCCGCGCCCACCGCCTTCCACCTGATGGCCGACCCGGAAGGGGAGGTGGCCACCGCCCGCGGGGTCGCGGCGGCCGGATCGCTGCTGGTGCTCTCCTCCCGCGCGACCCGCCGCGTGGAGGAGGTCGCCGCGGCGGCGGGGCCTTGGTGGCAGCAGATCTACGCCCTGCGGGACCGCGACGCGACCGCCCGTACCGCCGAGGCAGCCGCGGCGGCCGGAGCCGGCGCGCTGGTCCTCACCGTGGACGCCCCCTACCTCGGGACGAAACCCCGCGTACGGCGTCCCCTGCCGCTCCCCGACAACGACCTGACCCGCGCCGTCGGCCTCCACACCCGTGGCCCCGGCCAGGAACAGGACCCCTCGACCGGCCCGGAGGCCATCGGCCGGCTCCATCGCCTCACCGGCCTGCCCGTCCTCGTCAAGGGGGTGCTGCGGGCGGACGACGCGCGGCACTGTGTCCAGGCGGGCGCTGCGGGCGTCATCGTCTCCAACCATGGCGGCAGACAACTCGACCGCGCCCTGAGCACCGCGCACGCCCTGCGCGCGGTTGCCCACGAGGTGGGCACCGAAGTGCCCGTACTGGCCGACGGCGGCATCCGTACCGGCACCGACGTCCTGACCGCGCTGGCACTCGGCGCCCACGCCGTACTGATCGGCCGCCCCGTTCTGTGGGCCCTGGCGGTCGCCGGAGCCTCCGGCGTACAGCGTCTCCTCGACACCTGTACCGAAGAACTGTCCGACGCGATGGCCCTCGCGGGCGTACGGACCCTCTCGGAAATCGGACCGGACCTCCTGACCGGGCCGTGATGACACCGCGGTCATCAGGACGGCGGCGGCGACCGCTACGGCTCCACGGGGCGCCGGCGTGCCGGCTCCCCGGCCCACCGACGCAGAACGGCTTCGAGGCCGCCGGCGGCGGCAACTCCGGTGGTGTCACCGACGTCAGCGGTGTCAAAGGCCCAGACGACCACCCCGTCCGGGCGTACCAGCATCCCGGTCGGCGTCGCGTGGCCGTCGTCGGTCACGCTGCTCACCCGCCCGTCCCAGACCGCGGCAACGCGGGCGAACGCCCCGTCCGGAGTGCGGTCGAGCAGAAGGAACCCGCCGCCGTGAGCGTGGTCGACCAGCCGGGAGCCGTCCTTCAGCCACACATCGGGAACGAACCGCCCCACCAGCGGATGGTCGCCGGGCAGATCGATCCGCTGCGCGACACCGGAGATCTTCTTGACCGCGTACGTCGCGCCCGCCCGGGTACCCAGCAGATCGGCGACGATCTCCCGCAGCGCGGCCGACTTCGCGTCCCCGCGCATCACCCCGATCTGGGCCCGCGTCCAGTCCAGCACCCAGGCGCCGAGAGGGCGGCGCTCGGCGTCGTACGTGTCGAGCAGCCCTTCGGGGGCCCATCCGGCCACCACGGCACCGAGCTTCCACCCGAGGTTCATCGCGTCGCCGACTCCGAGATTGAGCCCCTGGCCGCCGAACGGCGGGTGCACATGCGCGGCGTCGCCGGCCAGCAGTACCCGCCCCGACCGGTAGGCCGCGGCCTGACGGGTGTTGTCGGTCCAGCGGGTCGGGGTGGCGCGCAGCGCGGTCAGCGTCACGTCGGTGCCCGAGATCCGGCGCAGACTGGCCTGCACCTCCTCAAGGGTGACCGGCGCCACGGGGGCCCTCCCGCGAGAGCGGAGCCGGGTGTGGGGGAGACCGGCGGGTCCGCCGTCGAACTCCACGGTGGCCACCCGGCCGGGCTGCGGCCCGCGGCGGTACGCCCCGCGGGCCGACCACACCCATCCCTCCGCGAGCTTCTCGGGGTCGGCGATGTCGACAACCGCCTGATACCCGGTGAGTTCGGGGTCGGTGCCGGGGAAGTCGATGCCCGCGAGGCGGCGTACGCTGCTGTGTCCGCCGTCGCATCCGACCAGCCACCCGGTGCGCACCGTGCCGGCCGTGGTGCCGACGAGCACGCCGTCGCCGGTGTCTTCCAGCGCGGTGACC
The DNA here is from genome assembly GCF_042732265.1 of Streptomyces sp. NPDC059788. Lineage (NCBI taxonomy): Bacteria > Bacillati > Actinomycetota > Actinomycetes > Kitasatosporales > Streptomycetaceae > Streptomyces > Streptomyces sp. NPDC059788. The sequence goes on from NZ_JBHWHY010000060.1 coordinate 56,959, forward strand.
TCCACGCCGCGCCGCACTGGTACGCCGAGGCGTGCGACGTGCTCGGCGAGCAGCGCCTCCAGCTCTGGCTGCGGCACCATCCGCGCTCCGTCGGCCGCGGTGTGCGTGGCGAAGTCGGGATCGGTCCAGTCCACGAGGTCGGCGTCGAGGACCATGCCCGCGAAATGTCCGGTGAACCGCGAGTCGGGCGCCCGCCGGGCCGCACCGGTCGCCCGCGGGGCCTCGCCGGATGGCCGGTCGCCGACCGTACGGGCGAACGGTCCCACCCGCTTGAGCGCCTCGCGCTGCACCGCTTCGGCGGCAGGCAGCAGGCCGCGGCGGTCGAGTGCCTCGGCCGTCGGCATGTTGATCGACTGCGCCTTCATCGCCTGGTCCGGTTCGGCCCGCCGTTCGAGTATCTGCACCGTCGCCCCGGAGAGCGCCAGCTCCGCGGCGAGCACGAGGCCCACCGGCCCGGCCCCGACCACGGTCACGTCCACGTTCTGCTTCACATCGTTGGTCACGAACACTGTTCTACGTACGAACAGCGTTCGCGTCAAGTTATGATGACCCGGTGAACCCGAGAGAACGCCGCGCCGCACGCCACCAGCCGCCGAACCCCGAGGCCGAAGCCGACCCCAGGCCGCGGCGCCGCAAGGTTGCGATCACCGTGGAGCAGGTCGTCGACACCGCGCTGGGCGTCGTCGCCGCGGAGGGCTACGAGGCGCTGACCATGCGCCGACTGGCCACCGCCCTCGACACCGGCCCCGCCTCGCTCTACGCCCACGTGGTCAACAAGGCCGACCTCGACGAGCTGCTCATCGGGCGGCTGTGCGCCGCGCTCGTACTGCCCGGACCCGACCCCACGGCCTGGCGGGAGCAGGTCCGCGACGTGTGCGCCCAGCTGCGCGACCAGTACCTGAAATACCCCGGGATCTCCCGTGCCGCGCTCGCGATGGCCCCGACCGATCTTGAGATCGTGCGTGTCACCGAGGGAATGCTGGCGATCCTCCTCGCCGGCGGCGTCGCCCCCCAGGCCGCCGCCTGGGCCATCGACGCGCTCCTGCTGTATGTGGCCGCCTACTGCCTCGAAGTGTCCATCGCGCGCCAACGAGCGGCACAGGACGACACCGCTTGGGTCCTCGACCGCGACGAACTGCAACGCCGCTTCACCGCCCTGCCCGCCGAAACCTTCCCCCACATCACCCGCCATGCCGCCGAGCTCACCGCCGGTGAGGGGCACGACCGGTTCGACTTCACCCTGGCCCTGATGATCGACGGCGTCGCGCACCGCTAGGCGGTGCGGCGCCCGGCCCGGCGCCTCATGGGACCTCGAAGCCGCCGAAATCTGCTCTCCCGGGGTGCTGGCCGATTTCGCTCATACGCAGACCGATGCCGGCCACATCCAAAAAGGAGTGGCCGGCATCGGTGTTCCGGGTACGAGCGCATTCACCTCACGGGAATTCCGGCGCCCGTTCGGAAAGTGGTGGCATCCAGGAATGGGCGCTCGACAAAACTGGCCGTCCCGAGTGGCCGGCCCGCTGAATCCTCACAGGATTTCGATGGCGGTGACCTTCGGCGGACGGTTCGGGAAGGAGATCTCGTGCCACCGTTCGATTTTCACCGAGTCGCCATTGGCGTCCTGGTAGATCAGGTCGTTGTTGCCCGTGGAGATCTTGTCGACCCACCACCCGCCGAAGTCCGTCCGCCCGCGGTTGGCGTAGCAGTCCACGCTCTGACGTCCGCCGTTGTGCGACCAGATCTTGAGGAAGTTCTCCCCGCCGCGGCAGGCGACATGATCGATGGCGAAAGCGTTGCCGGTCGGCACGGTCATGGTGAACGCGGCGGCCATGGCGAATGCCACGGCCAGCGAGCGCGCGGCCTTCTTCATCTTTTGCATCACAAGTTCTCCTTAATTCGAACATCGAACCGGGAGCTCGCTCCGCCGCCACTATGGACGGCGTCGCGGTCACGAGGACCTCGCCGACTTCCGCAATGCGGCCACCGCGTGATCTCGTATCGCACTTACGCAAAAGACGATTCTGTAAAGCGGCTGAACAAGGCAATCCGATTAATTGGCCGCGGCTGGAATGTGACCCCAAATGGCAGGATCAGGTCCATGCCGGAGCGGCAGGGGAGTGGTGGGGAGCGGTCGGGGCGCGCAGCCGGACGTGTGCCGGGCCGCGGGTCAGGACCCGGGCGGGGCGAGCGCCTCGGCGATGCCGGTGTCGCGGTCGGTGGTGTACCCCGCGTGGAAGGCGGCCTGGTACGCGTCGTCGCCGATGAGGCGGCGGGTGCTGATCTCGCAGGCGGCGCGGGCCGCGATGAGTTCGGGGACCCCCGCTTGGGGCGTGCCGAGCGTGTGCCAGACCTGCTCGGCGAAGCCGAGGAAACGCGCGGCCTGCTCCGCGTGTCCCGAGGCGAGGGCCGCGCAGGCGAGCACGTCGACGACCGTGGCGATGCCGAGGCTGTCGTGCAGGCGCCGCTTGCCGTCGAGGGCGGTACGCGCATGGGCCGCCGCCTCCGTCGCCCGTCCCAGCCCCAGCGCGGCCAGCGCCCGCATGTAGTCCCCGTAGGCGCGGGTCCAGGTCTCACCGCGCCGGGCGCACTCGGCGCTCAGCTCGTCGGCGACGGCCAGGGCCTCGGCGAAGCGTCCGAGGTGGACGTAGGCGAACGGCCGGGACACCCACACCAGGAACCACGCCACCGGGTACTGCGCGCCGTCGGCCGGGCCCCGGCGCGGCTGCGCGTCGAGCACCTGGGCCGCCTCCGTCACCCGTCCGTCCAGCAGGAAACTCACGGCCTCCAGATAGGCGACGGCGATCCGGGCGCTCTCGTCGCTCTCCGCGGCCACGGCTGCCCGGAACGCGGTGGCCATACGACCGGTGGCGTCCGCGTCTCCCTGGGCGAGGGCGGCCAGCCCGCAGGCCCACAGGGCCCGGGAGCGGGCCGGAGAGGCAGCCGGGGACAGCGCCAGCGCGCGGTCCAGGTAGTGACGGCCTTCGCGGGCGAAGCCGCACGCGAACCAGAAGAACCGCAGCGCCCCACCCATCTCCAGCGCGCCGTGCCCGTCCTCCTCGGCGAGGCAGAAGTCCAGTGCGGCACGCATGTTGGCGTGCTCGGCGAGCGTCCGCTGACACCAGCTGATCTGGTCGGAGCCGAACCAGACGGCGTCGGCCGTCCGGGCCAGCGCCAGGTAGTGGTCGCGGTGGCGGCGGCGCAGCGTCCGGCCCTCTCCGAGCCCGTCCAGCCAGAACGTGCCGTATTCGTGGATGGTGTCGAGCATCCGGTAGCGTTCGCCGGCCCCGGTGGGCATCCACTCGACGATCGAGTCCTCGGCCAGCGCCGCCAAGAGGCGCGGCACCTGCCCCGCGGGCAGCCGCTCGTCCGCGCACACCGCCTGGGCCGCCTCGGCGTCGAAGGAGCCGGCGAACACCGACAGCCGTGCCCACAGCAGCCGTTCGGCCGGGGTGCACAGCTGGTGGCTCCAGCCGATCGCGGTGCGCAGCGCCCGGTGCCAGGGCGGGTCCGCGTCGACCGTGCCGTCCGCGACCGCGCCCTCGACGTCGTCCTCATCGACGTCCTCGGTGTCGCCCAAGGCCGCGTAGCGGTCGGCCAGACGCCGGTTGAGGACGCTCAAGGGGATCTGCCGCAGCCGGGCGGCGGCCAGTTCGAGAGCCAGCGGCAGGCCTTCCAGGCGGCGGCACAGGGCGCTCACCTCGGCGCGGTTGGCGTCGGTGACGGCGAACCCGGGCACCGCCTCGGCGGCCCGGTCGGCCAGCAGCACCACCGCGTCCGCGACGTCTGCCGCGTCGTCACCGTCTGCGGCGGGCACCGGCAGCGGACCGAGGGCGAGCGTCTCCTCGGCGGGCAGGCCGAAGGAACGGCGGCTGGTGGCCAGCACCCGCAGCTTCGGCGCCACGGTCAGCAGCGTCGCCACCGTGTCCCGGCACGCGTCGATCAGGTGCTCGCAGGTGTCCAGGACCAGTAGCACCTCGCGCCCGGCCAGGTATTCGGCGACCACGTCCACTACGGGGCGGGAGGTGCGGTCGGCCAGCGGCAGCGCCCGGGCGATGGCATACGGCAGCACCTGCTCGGCCGCGGTCAGCGGGGACAGCTCCACCCACCACACCCCGTCGGCGAAGGACGACTGCAGCCGGCCCGCCGCGCGACGCACCAGCCGGGTCTTGCCCACCCCGCCCACACCGGTCACCGTCACCAGCCGGGACCGCCCGCACAGGCGCACCGCCTCGGCCAGCTCCGGCCCGCGCCCCACCAGGCGGCTCCCCTCGTCCGGCAGGTTGCCCATTCGCCGTTCCGCCCTCACTCGGCAGCCCCTTCCGGTTCACGACACGTAAGTGCCGGACCGTAGCGGTACGGCCCGCCGCGCGCGGCCCCTTCCGGGAACCCGGTGCGGTCCGCGGGAGCACGGGCCGGTCCGCGCGCCCCGGGCGGAGCTGCTGATCCAGCCACGCGGCGCCTGTCCTCTACGGGTACGTGCGCATACGGGTACGTGCTCACGCATTCCCCTGTGCGAGCGGGAACCGGCAGAACCGGGCGGATACTTCCCTTCGCCCGGGGGAGGAAGGCGGCAGCGGGAGCTTCGTCGAAGGGGGCCGGGATGGTGACGTTGGTGCTGTTGGTGGTCGCCGGCGTGGCGGTGGCCGCGGTCGTCGCGGGTCTGGTACGCGCCGGGCGGCGTGAAGCCCGTGCCGAGCAGGCCCGCCGGCAGGAGGAGGAACGCCGCCGGGCACGCCGCTTGTTGACGGCGGTGTGGAAGATGAACGGCGCGCAGTTCGAGGAGTACGTGGCCGGACTGTGCCGCCGGGACGGCTGTACGGAGGTGCAGCGGGTCGGCGGCGCCGGTGACCTGGGAGCGGACGTCATCGGTTTCCTGCCCGACGGCAGAAAACTGGTCATCCAGTGCAAGCGCTACGCCAAGCACCGCTCCGTCGGCAGCCGCGACCTGCAGACCTTCAACGGCACGGCCCGCGACGAACACGGCGCCGACGCCCCCGTCTTCGTCGCCTCCTGCGTCTTCACCCAACAGGCGCGCGCCTTCGCCGCCAAGCACCACCTGGTGCTCATCGACGTCAACCTGCTCGGATTCTGGAACAGCGGAACGCCGCTGACCGCCTTCCTGGACCTCGACATCGGCCGGTCCGGCAACCATCGGAAGATCGCTCCCGACGACTGATCCGCGAGGGCGCCCGGGCGTACGCGTTCGGCCATCCGTAGCCCGGTGGTCCGCCCCCCCCCCGCCGGCCCGGGGGGGGCGGAGGGGGGGGCCCCCCCCCCCCCGCGCCGCCGGGCGGGGGGGCCCCCGGGAGGTCAGGCGCCCCGGGCCGGAGGGCCG
>NZ_JBHWHY010000061.1:0-58726 GCF_042732265.1 Streptomyces sp. NPDC059788
CTCCGCCGGCGGCCCCCCCCCCCCCCCCCGCCCGCGGGGGCCCCCGCCCCGCCCCCCCCCCCCCCCGCCGCTGTGTCGCGCCGCTGTGTCGCGCCGCCCGGAGGAGGGCGCACAGTCGCCTACGGGTGCCCGCTCACCCGGCCCTGGAGCAGGCGCGACAGGGAGGCGTGCACGTCGTCGATCGACCGGTGCGGCTGGTACGACTGCCAGTCCAGCGCCGCCACCAGCACCATCCCGAACAGCGCGGACGCCGTCAGCGGGATGTCGATCTCCTCGCTCAGCTCGCCGGCCGCCACCGCCTCCCGGAGCACGCCCTCCACGACCGTGATCGCCCGCTCCCGCACCACCATCAGCGTCGACTGCCAGGCCCGGTTCGTCCGCCACAGCTCGGCGACGTAGAGCTGGGTCAGCGCCGGGTAGCGGGCGATGAAGTCCAGCCCGGCCCGGATCATCGCGTCCAGCGCGTCCACCCGGGTGCCGCCCCGGGCCGCCGCCCCGTCCGCGGCCTCCTGGAGGGAGGTGGCCAGCAGCTCGATGCCGTGCCGCAGCAACTCCTCGAAGAGCTCGTTCTTGCTCGCGAAGTTGTAGTACACGGTGCCCTTCGCGACACCGGCGCGCTCGGCGATCTCGTCCACCGTCGTCGAGGAGAAGCCCTGTTCGGCGATGAGCGTGACCGCGGCCTCGAAGAGCTTGCGCCGGGTCGCCCCGCGGCGCGTACTGGAGCTGTCCATGAGGGAGATTCTGCCGTCCCCGGCGGCCCGCGCGCTCACAGGCGCAGCTCCGGATGGAGGTCCTTCAGCCGCAGGACCTGCTTCCCGCGCGCCGCCCAGGCGGTCAGCGCGAGCGCCGCCGCGGTGAAGGCGAGCAGGACGACGCCGCCCTGCCATACGGGCGCGAGGTCGCCGCCCGTGATGAGCCGCCGCAGCCCTTCGACGATGTAACTCATCGGCAGGAACGGGTGGATGGCGTTGAAGAAGCCCGGACTGGTCTGCACCGGGTACGTGCCGCCCGCCGACGTCAGCTGGAGCATCAGCAGCGCCAGCACCAGGATGCGCCCGGCCGGCCCGAAGCGGGCGTTCAGCCACTGCACGATCGCCGCGAAGCACGCCGTGGCCAGCAGCAGGAATCCGACCGTGCCGGCCGGCCGCTCCATCTGGAGGCCGAGCCCGAAGTGCAGTACGGACATCAGCGCGGCTGTCTGCAGCACCCCGAGGGCGAACACCGGCAGCCACCCGGAGACCGCGATCCGCCAGGCGCCCGCGCCCATCACGAGCGCGCGCCGGTTGAGCGGCGGGATCAGCATGTAGGCGACCATCGCGCCGACCCAGAGGGAGAGCGGGATGAAGTACGGGGCGAAGCCGGTGCCGTAGTTGGGCGCGCGGTGCGCCGCCTGGGAGGCGAGCTGCACCGGGTCGGACATCACGCGCGTACGGGCGTCCCGGTCCTGCTTGCCGTAGTCGGGGATCTGCCGTACCCCGTCGTGCAGGCCGCCCGCCAGCTTCTCCGAGCCGTCGGAGAGTTTGAACATGCCGCCGTACAGGGTCTGCGCGCCGTCCTTCAGCTTGCCGACGCCCCGGTCGAGGTCGCCCGCACCGGACGCGGCGCGTCCGGCACCGTCGTGCAGCTTCCGGGCCCCGTCGGCCGCCCGGTCCGCGCCGTCCGCGAGCTTCCCGGTCCCGGCCGCCAGTTTGCCGGCGCCCGCGGAGACCTGGTGGGCGCCCTCGTTGAGCTGGTTGATCTTCTTGACCGCGGCGTCCAGGTCGGCGCCGAGGTGCGGACCGCGCCGCGCCAGTTCGCCCGCCAGCCGGTGCAGCGTGTCCAGGTCGCGGGCGAGCCGGTCGAGGTTCTTCTGGTCGTGGACGTAACCGCTGACCTCTTCGGCCTTGTCCGCCGCCGCGGCCGCCTGCTCCTTGAGCCGCCGCAGTTCGGCGCAGGAGGCGTCGGGCCGCGCCCCGTCGCCGCACCGCTGCCGGTAGAACGCCGCGAGGTGGTCGGACATCCCCCGGGAGAGCCTCGCGCCCGCGTCGGCCGCGCGCGGCAGCTTGTCCAGGTTGTCGCGTACGGCCTGCGAGCCGTCGGCGACCACCTGGGCGATCCGGCCGATTTCCGCGCCGTGTGCCCGGATGAAGGGGCCCACCTGGCCGGCCACGCCGTTGACCTTGTCGGCCAGCTGCTGGGTGCCCTGGGCGACCTGGCCGGAACCGCCGGCCAGCTGGGACGCGCCGCGGGAGGCGGCGCTCGCGCCGCGGGACAGCTCGGCGGTGCCCGAGGAGAGGCGCCCGGCGCCCGCGTCGAGGTCCTCCAGGCCGGTGACCAGGGCGCCGCTGCCGTCCTTCGCCGTACCCAGCCCGTCCTTGAGTTTTCCGGTGCCGTCCTGGGCCTGCCCGATGCCGTCCTGCAGTTTGCCGGCGCCGTCCGCGGCCTGCTGGGTCTTGTCGTGGAGCGTCGAGAAGGAGACGAAGATGTTGTCGTAGAAGGAGCGCGAGGACTTCACGGAGGCCGCCGAGCGCACCTCGGAGAAGACCGTGCGGGAGATCTGCCCGACGATGTAGTTGTTGGCGTCGTTGGTGCGCACCCGGAGGGCGCCGGTCTCCGGGTGGTCACCCGAACTGGACGCGATCCGCTTGCTGAAGTCCTCGGGGACGGTCAGCGACAGGTAGTACGAGCCGTCCTCGACGCCCTTGCCCGCCTCGTCGGCGTCCACCTCGTGCCAGTCGAAGGTGTGGCTGTCGCGCAGTCCGGCGACGATGCTGTCACCGGCCGCGATCTTTTTGCCCTTGGCCTCGGCGCCCGTGTCCTCGTTGACGAGTGCGACGGGGATCTTGTCCAGGCGCCCGTACGGGTCCCAGAAGGAGAACAGGTACAGCGCGCCGTACAGGAGCGGCAGCAGCAGGAGGGCGATCAGTGCCGCCATCGGCAGCTTGCCCCTCCCGAACCGTTTCAGCTCAAGCGCGGCCAGCCTCGGCGAGCGCATCCGCCGCCCCCTTCCCGTCGTCGCGGGTGTCCGTGGTGTCGCTCTTGCCGTCGGCGCCGTGCGGGGCGGCGGTACGCACCACCACCGCGCCGTCCGGCACCCCGCCGCACACGGCGAGCACGGTCGTCCCGGACTCCGCCAGGGCGCGCAGCGTCGCCCAGACGTCCGCGCGTTCGGCGTCGGAGAGCTTCAGGTCGGTGTCGTCGACGGCGAGCAGGCGGGGCCGGCCGATCAGCGCCAGGGCGATCGACAGACGCAGCGCCTCCGGCCGCTCCAGGTCGCGTACGGCCGTGCGGTCGCCCTTGGGCAGGGTGTCCAGGTCCAGACCGGCCGCCTCCAGGGCCGCGTCGATCCGGGCGCGGGCCGCTGCGGTACGCTCCCGGCGCGGACGCAGCAGCGCGCTGGGGGAACCTCCCAGCGGCAGCCGGGGGAGAGGCGCGAACCGGCGCTGGAGCAGGGTGCGTTCGCGCAGGTGCTCGGCCACGGTCAGGGCGGGTTCGAGATCGGTGACACCGGGTACGTGCGCAAGTGCGGTGACCGCGCGCACCGCCGCCTTCTTCTTCGGCAGCGGCAGGCCCGCGACCTCGGCGGTGCCCGCGGTGGCGGCCATCCGGCCGGTGAGCGCGAGCAGCAGGCAGGTGCGTCCCGAGCCGGACGGGCCCACCACGGCGATCAGCGAACCCGGCTGTGCCGTGAAGCCGATGTCCCGGAAGGCCCAGCCGCGGGGGCCTTGGACGCCGTAGCCCGTGGCGGTGACGGCCGCCCCGTGCGGGGTGCTGTGCACGATCCCCTCCCTTGAACTGACCAGTCAGTTCAAAAAAGTATGCGCAGTCTTGTCATGTCTCCGCAAGGGGGGCTGGTGCATCCGCCCGCTTTCCGGTGAAAGCAAGGATCTCCCCGAATTACCCCGCCCGGCCGGGGAAAGAGCAGGTCAGAGCCGATTGTCAGTGGTGTGCCGCACGATGGCCCCATAACGGTCCTGAACCGTCATGCGACGACAGGAGGTTCGTCATGGCAGCCAGTTCGGCCGCGGGCAGCTCCGCGGCGTACGGCCCTCCGGGCGATGTCCACCCCGTCCTGCGCCGGGCCGCCGCGCCGCCCGCCGCCCTCGACCTGCTCGCCCAGGCACAGCGCGGTGTCGACGAGGCCCGCAGCCTGGAAACCCCCAACGAGCGCTACGCCACCGCCCACCTCGCCGCGCTGCGCACGGCGGCCGCCGTCCTCGCCGTGCGCGGCCGCCCGGAGACGAGCCTGCGCCGCAGGCAGCGCATCCGCAGCGCCTGGGAGGTCCTGCCCGAAGTCGCTCCCGAACTCGCCGAGTGGAGCGAGCTGTTCGCCTCGGGGGCCCAGCGCCGCGCCCGCGCCGAGGCCGGCATAGCCGGCGCGGCCGGCCCGCGGGATGCCGACGACCTGATCCGCGACGTGGCGATGTTCCTGCGCCTGGTGGAACGGATGCTCCTCCTCCAGCCGGTGCTGCCGTCCCAGCGGGCGGGGTGAGGCGGGGAGCGCGGGGCGGTCCGCGGTGCCGGTCCTGGATGCCGGTCCGGGGCGGCCCTGCCCGTCTCCCGGCCGCGTCCTGGCCCCGTCCCGGCTCCTGGTCAACCGTCCTCGGCAGGGGCGCGGCGTGGGACGCAATAGGGTGGTACCCATCAGTTTCATGCCCCCGTCGAGGAGCCACCCGCCGTGTCTGACCCGCTGCGCCCGCGCGCATCCCTTCGTACCGCCGTGGTCTGGGAGGTTCTCAAAGACGCCCTGGAGCGCCGGGCCGAGGACGCCGGGCGGGACGCCCTCGACGTGCTGGACACCGGCGGCGGCACGGGCAACTTCGCCGTGCCGGTCGCGCGCCTGGGCCACCGCGTCACGGTGGTGGACCCCAGCCCCAACGCCCTGTTCGCCCTGGAGCGGCGGGCCGCCGAAGCCGGCGTCGCCGACCGGGTGCGCGCGGTGCAGGGCGACGCCCACGGGCTGTTCGACGTGGTCGAGCCCGGCGGCTACGACGCCGTGCTGTGCCACGGCGTGCTGGAGTACGTGGACGACCCGGCCGAGGGCGTCCGCAACGCGGTCGGCGCGCTGCGCCCGGCCGGCACCCTGAGCCTGCTCGCCGCCGGACTCGGCGGCGCCGTCCTCGCCCGCGCACTGGCGGGCCACTTCACCGAGGCCAGGACCGCCCTGACCGACCCGGCGGGCCGCTGGGGCGACGGCGACCCGGTGCCCCGGCGGTTCACCGCCGAGCAGCTCACCGGGCTGGTCTCGGACACCGGTCTGAAGGTCGGCGCCGTGCACGGCGTACGGGTCTTCGCCGACCTGGTCCCCGGCGTGCTCGTGGACACCGAGCCCGGCGCCATGGACGCCCTGCTGAAACTGGAGGCGGCCGCCGCCGAGCAGCCCGCGTTCCACTCGGTCGCCACCCAGCTGCACGTGCTCGCCGAGCGAGGCTGACGCCTCCGGCCTGCCGCGTCCGGTGCGTGCAGTCGGCCACAGGCCACCCGATCAGCCGCTTCGCCCCGTATGATCGGGGTACAGCGTCCGGCATGACGGATCGGCGGGTGGGGAATGCAGCCTGCAAGCACCACCGACCGCCGTGGCGGCCCGGACAGTGAATTGGCGTAGAGGGGCGGGTTTCACGGGGGCGATTCCCTGCCTATCCTGAAAGGGTCGCACCCGGTCGCCCCCCGCGACCGACGAGTAGGAGGACTCCGTGCCGCTCTCGGAGCACGAGCAGCGAATGCTCGAGCAAATGGAGCGAGCGCTGTACGCCGAAGATCCCAAGTTCGCGACAGCGCTTGAGGGAAGCGGGCTGCGTACGTACACCCGGCGACGGGTCTACCAAGCGGTCGCGGGCTTCCTGGTAGGTATCGCGCTCCTCATGGCCGGAATGGTCGCACAGCAGATCTGGGTCAGCGTGGTGGGCTTCCTGGTCATGCTGGGCTGCGCGGTGCTCGCGGTCACCGGATGGCGCAAGGCCCCCAAGCCGGGCGAGCAGCAGGCCGCGGCAGGCGGCCGCGCGGGACCCGGTGGCACCTCCGCCCGCCGCCAGGCCAGGCAGCGCCGCTCGATGATGGACCGGATCGAGAGCCGCTGGCAGCGCCGCCGCGACGAACAGGGCCACTGAGACGAACCAAGGGCCACCAAGACGAACAGGGCCGTCCAGACGGACAGAGCCACTGAGACGAACAAGGGCCATTGAGCGGCCCGCGGATTTCCTCCTCGTCCGCACCCCGAAGCAGGCAGCTTCACCAGCGCGGCCGTCCGGAAGCGGACGGCCGCTTTGCGTGTCCGCAAGCCGCCCGGGGGCGCGCCCCCGGGCCCCGGCCGCCTTCGCCCTTTTGCAACCGCGAGAGCAGAACGCGAGAGCAAATGCGAGAGCGGAACCGGCCCTCTCCCGGACGCCGTGAGCCCCAGCCACGGGACAGGCCGGGCTCCCCACCGCTGCCCGGCCTGCCGGGCCCTGGCAAAGCCCCGCCCGACGACTGCGCCCTACTTCCGCTACCTGCGTCCGTCCCCTGCGTCCGCTACCTACGTCCGCTCCCGGGACAGCCGCAGGGCGCCTGCCGCGCGGCGCACCGCGGCGGCCGGCGGACTCGCCGAACAGCGGGCCAGGAAGGCCGACCAGCGCAACGAGACGGCCCACAGCGCCCGCGCCGCGGAACGCGGCGCCAGGAGAGCACGCAGGCGCAGGCGCCGGGACGCGGCGTCCCGCAGGCCCGTACGGACCCGGTGCACCTCGTCGGCGAGACCGGGCGCCGGGCGCGGGTCCGGCGCGTAGAGAACCTGTTCCACCGAGGCCGCGACGCGGTGGGCCGCTTCCGCCGCCGAGCCGTGCAGCTCGCCTATGCGGACGATGCGCTCCGCCGCCCTGCGCGGGGACAGCGACTCGTCCGGCAGGATGCCGTAGTCCCAGCCGGAGTCGACCAGTTCCCGCCAGACCGCGAGCGTACGTGCCGTGCCGTACTGTCCGGTAGGCACACGGCCCGGGGACTTCGGCAAGTCGTCGCGATCCCAGGCGGCGGGGCCGTCCCGTTCCGGCTGTGCCGTGAGCGTGCGTGCCGGGGCGGCGCCCGGCCCCGGACGGCCGCCGCGCAGGCGCCGGGAACGGGCCCGCAGCCGCCACAGCAGCGGCAGCACCGGCACCAGCAGCAGGACCAGCACGCCGACGGCGATACCCGCGACGGCCCAGGGCGGGGTCCCGTCGTCGGCCGGACCGCTCGTCGACTGCGCGGGCGGCGTCCAGCAGGGACCGACGCGCCGCTCGGCGGGCGCGCAGCTCTGCGAGGGCGACGGTCCGGCGGGCACCGCCGCCGAACGCGACGGCTGCGGCACCGGGGTGTTCGCACCACCGGTGGACGGGGTGTCGGCGAGGGTGTAGTCGGGCAGCGTGCCCCGGCTCGGCGTCGGCTCGAAGCGCGTCCAGCCGATCCCCTCGAAATACAGCTCGGGCCAGGCGTGCGCGTCCTTGAGGCCGATGGAGGTCGAGCCGTCGCTCTGCCGGGTGCCGGGGGTGAAGCCGACCGCCACCCGGGCCGGTATGCCCAGCGTGCGTGCCATCGCCGCCATCGAGAAGGCGAAGTGCACGCAGAAACCCTCCTTCTGCTCCAGGAACCGGGCGATGGCCTCCGTACCGCTGCCGGCCCGCACTTCGGTGTTGTACGTGAAGCCGCCGTTGAGCGAGAACCAGTCCTGGAGGCGGACCGCCTTGTCGTACGCCGTGCGGGCGTCCCGCGTCACCTGCTGCGCGGTCTCGCGCACCACCGGGGGCAGCGAGTCGGGCACCTTCGTGTACTCGCGCGTCAGCTCGGCCGGCGGCGCGGGCGACGCTTCGAGCTGCCGCGCGGTGGGCCGCACCAGCAGGCTCTCGACCTGGTACTGCACACCACGGGTGTTCTGCCCGCGGTCGCCGACCAGCGTGCGGCCCTCCGGCTCGTAGCGCCAGCGCCCGGCGATGTCCACGCGGGAGGCGGGGTAGGGGAGCGGCAGCCAGTTCTGCGCGTACCAAGGAGCGGTGGAGACGGAGGTGTTGACGGTGGTGACGTCCACCTCCGGGCTCAGCCCCGCAGGGCTGGGCAGCCGGTCGGGGACGTCCTTGACGGCACGCTCGGACGGCTTCCACGCCGTACCGTCGAACTGGTCGAGGGCGACGATGCGCAGATACAGATCACGGGTGTCCGAGGACGTGGTGCGGTAGTTGAGGACCTGTTTGTCCTCCGGCTGGTTCAGGCTGTTCTGCAGGGAGACCAGAGGGTTCACCGCGGAGATCGTGCCGCCGCCGCCCGGCCCGCGGCCGGCCACGGCCTGACCCAGCAGCCCACCGCCGAGGGAGGGCAGCACCGCGGGCACCACCAGGGCGATGCCCAGCACCGCCGCGCCGATCCGGCGGCCCGTACGGACCGGGGCCTGCGCCGGGCCGCCTGCCGTCGCGGCGTAGCTCTGCCCGGTGGCGATGCGCGGCCGCTCAGGGCCCCGGCCGCCGAACACCCGCCCCCACTGCGAGAGCCGGTCCCGGCCCTCGGCCAGGAGCAGCAGCAGATAGCCGGCCCCCGCGACCAGGAACCACAGCCAGCCCGCCCCGCCCTGGGAGAGGCCCGCCGCCACCGAATACAGCGCGAGCAGCGGCAGTCCAGCGGGCGCCGCACTGCGGTACGTCACGGCCAGCGCGTCCACGATCAGGCCGACCACCACCACCCCGCCGACCAGCAGCAGGCGGATGCCCGCCGTCACCGGGGCCGGTATGGCGTAGCGGCTGACGTCGGCGACGCCCTCCTGCATCAGCTCGCCGAACTCCCGGAACGCGTCGGGTCCCGGCAGCACCCCGGCGATCGCCTGGTCGTGCGTGAAGAGCACGGTGAGCAGCAGCAGCGCCACCACGGCCTGCGCCGCGACGGTCAGCGGGCGCGCCAGCGGCACCCGGCGGGTCAGCGCGCCCACCGCGGACACCAGCACCAGCAGGACCACCGCCTGCATCATCCAGCCGACCGGGTCCACCAGGGGCAGCAGCGCGCAGGACGCGCTGAGCGTCGCCACCGCCGCGCACACCGTCAGCCGCGCCCGCCCGCTCATGTCGCCGCTCCGCTTCCCGGCGCCGCGACCGGCCCGGCAGCGCCGGACCACGCGGACACCCCGCTCACCGGGGCCGGCCCGCCGCCGTCCGCCGGGCCCTGCCGGACCCCGGTCGCCCCGTCCGCCTGCCGCCACAGCGCCGCCAGGGAATCCCCCGGGGACACCGGCAGCGCCTTCCAGCCCGCCTCGCGGAGCATCCGCAGGCGCTCGTCGAGCGGCAGCCGTGCCGGTGCGCCGGCGGCCCGCAGCCCGTCGTGGCCCCTCGACCAGGCGTCGCCGTCCAGGACGAAGGCGACCGCCGTCCCGCTGCGCTGCCGCATCCGCCCGGCCACCGCGGCCTGTTCCTCGTCCAGGTCGCCGAAGAACGCGACCAGCAACCCCTCGTTGCCACCGCGCAGGACGTCGTACGCCCGCGCCAGGCCCGGCTCGGGGGAGTGCTCCACCACGGCCAGGGTGTCCAGCAGCAGCCCGGCGGTGTCGGCGGACTCGGTGCCGCCCGCCCAGCCGCCGGACCCGTCGGGGCCCGGTACGGACGTGCCCGTGTCGGTGAGGAAGCGCACCGAGAAGCCGCGCTCCAGCAGATGGACCGCCACCGAAGCGGCACCCGAAACCGCCCATTCGAACGCCGAATCCGGCCCGGCACCCTGGTGGGCCGTGTCCCGCGTGTCCAGGAGAACCGTGCACCGCGCTTTCTGCGGCTGCTCCTCACGGCGGACCATCAGCTCGCCGTAGCGCGCGGTGGAGCGCCAGTGGACCCGGCGCAGGTCGTCGCCGTGCCGGTAGCCGCGGGGAATGACGTCGTCCTCGCCTGCCAGCGCGAGGGCGCGCTGCCGCCCGTCGCCGTAGCCGGAAGCCTCGCCCGTGAGCCGGGCCGGCGGCAGCGGTTCGACCCGCGGCACCACCGTCAGCGTGTCGTGGTCGCTGAAGGAGCGGGTCAGCTCGCACATGCCGAACGGGTCGGACAGCCGCAGCTGCAAGGGGCCCAGCGGATAGCGGCCGCGCAGATCGGAACGGACCCGGTAGGACACCTCGCGGCGGCCGCCCGCCTCGACCCGGTCCAGCACGAACCGGGGCCGCGGACCGAGCACGTACGGCACCCGGTCCTGGAGCATCAGCACTCCGGTGGGCAGCCGCGAGACGTTGTCCACCCGCAGCAGGACCCGCGACTCGGCCGCCGCCGGCACCCGGGCGGGGGAGAGGGTCCGGGCTCCCGCGACCCGGTAGCGGGTGCGGTGCAGCACGACCGCGCACACCAGGGGCAGTGCGGCGAGCAGCAGCCCGACCCGGAGCAGGTCCGTCTGCCCGAGGGCGTACGCGCACACGGCGGCCGCCACACCCGCCGCCAGGAAGGACCGGCCGCGCGTCGTCAGCCCCGCGAAGGCGGCCCGCAGCCCGCTCCGCTCCGGCGCGCCCTCGATCCCCCCGGCCGTCATCAGTACCCCCGGACGCCGGGCGGCTGCTGTCCGCGCGGACGCGGCCACTGCTGGGCCGAGGGGTCGGGCACCGGCGTACGGCGCAGGATCTCGGCGACGACCTGCTCGGCCGTACGGCGGTTCAACTGGGCCTGCGCGGTCGGCAGCAGCCGGTGGGCCAGCACCGCCACGGCGAGCGCCTGCACGTCGTCCGGAAGGGCGTACTCCCGGCCGGCCAGCGCCGCGGCGGCCTTCGCCGCGCGCAGCAGATGCAGCGTCGCCCGCGGGGAGGCACCGAGCCGCAGCTCCGGATGGTTACGGGTGGCGGCCACCAGATCCACCGCGTATCTGCGCACCGGTTCGGCGACGTGGACCGTGCGCACCGCGTCGATGAGCTTCAGTATCTCGTCGGCGTGCGCGACCGGCTGGAGGTCGTCCAGGGGGGAGGCGGCGCCGTGCACGTCCAGCATGCGCAGCTCGGCGTCCGGGCTGGGGTAGCCGATCGAGACCCGCGCCATGAAGCGGTCGCGCTGCGCCTCGGGCAGGGGGTACGTGCCCTCCATCTCGACCGGGTTCTGGGTGGCGACGACCATGAACGGGGCGGGCAGCTCGTACGTCTGCCCGTCCATCGTGACCTGGCGCTCCTCCATCGACTCCAGCAGCGCCGACTGGGTCTTGGGCGAGGCGCGGTTGATCTCGTCACCGATGACGACCTGGGCGAAGACGGCGCCGGGCTTGAACTCGAAGTCCCGCCGCTGCTGGTCGAAGACGCTCACGCCCGTGATGTCCGACGGCAGCAGGTCGGGGGTGAACTGGATGCGCCGCACCGAGCAGTCGATGGACCGGGCCAGCGCCTTGGCGAGCATCGTCTTGCCCACGCCCGGCACGTCCTCGATGAGCAGATGGCCCTCCGCGAGCAGCACGGTCAGCGAGAGCCGTACGACCTCCGGCTTGCCCTCGATCACACCCTCGACCGACCTGCGGACCCGCTCCGCCGTGGCGGTCAGATCTCCCCGTGCGCCCGGTTCGGCTCGCACGGGGGGACCCCCAAGGCTCGCTTGCTCGTCATAGGTCGTCACCCGGCCCTCCTCGGCCCATTCCCGCGCTCCGCGGAGCGCGGGATACCCCATTGCGGGCGCACGTCCTTCGTACGGACCGGCCCTCCCCGCCGTGCGCCGCCGGACCTTTCGGCACCGGCGACGTCACGTACGCATTCTCGCCGCCCACGCCGCTTCGCGTCATGGCCTGTGGATAACTCACGCGCCGGCCCGTGCCGCACGGCACCGCCGGCCCGGCGGACAGGCCGTGGAGCAGGGCGGACGCCCCGCCCTGCGCCACGACGACAGCGCACAGCTCCACGGCCCCGCGGCCGCGGATCATCCCCGTACCCCCGGCACCTACCGCGGGTCGATCTCCCGCAGCAGACCCGTCGTCACATCGAAGACGAAGCCCCGCACATCGTCCGTGTGCAGCAGGAAGGGCGAGGTCCGCACCCGCTGCATGGACTGCCGGACGTCCTCGTCGAGGTCCTTGAACGCCTCGACCGCCCAGTTGGGCCGCTGGCCGACCTCGGCCGCCAGGTCGTGGCGGAAGTCCTCGGTCAGGCTGAGCAGACCGCAGCCGGTGTGGTGGATGAGCACGACCGAACGGGTGCCCAGTGCGCGCTGGCTGATCGTCAGGGAGCGGATGATGTCGTCGGTGACGACGCCGCCCGCGTTGCGGATGGTGTGGCAGTCGCCGAGCTCCAGGCCCAGGGCGTCGTGCAGGTCGAGGCGTGCGTCCATGCACGCCACGACGGCCACCTTGAGGACGGGCCGGGCGTCCATGCCCGGGTCGGTGAAGGCGGCGGCGTAATCCTGGTTGGCCTTGACGAGGCGGTCGGTGACCGTGCCGCCCGCGGGGGCCACGGCGCTGTCGGTGGAGGGGGGCAGCGGCTGCGAGGCAGGTATCGACATGGCAACACGGTAAGGCGCACCGGCCGGTAAGGCTGCACGTGGGGACGGGCATAGGGGGCACTCCGGCGCCTTGTGACGTTTTCCACACGCCCTCACCGGGTGCCGCCGATCGGGTGAAAACGGCCTTTTCGCCCCTGCCGTGGGCCGCGGTACGAGCCGTTCCACGGTCCTCCCGGGCCACTCGAAAACCATCCGAAAACGCCCCGGAGGCCGGTGCGGGACGCGCGGAACCGGTTGATTGACCCCGCGCGGCAGTGGACTAAAGTGGCGCGAAGTGGGAGGCGTGACGCTCTCCTTGGATCCCGAATCTTTCGCGTGCGATCTGCACGTACGGCTCGGCCTCCTCCCGCTCCAACCGGTCCGCCGACGGCACTTCCCCGTCGTCGGAGGGCCACTTCCCCTTCAGAGCGGGCGGGGACCAAGCGGTACGTGCGGCATTCCCCCAGCCAGCGGCCGGGGGGACCCACCTGCCGCCCACCCCATCGGAAGGCGCATGAGCAGCAACGATCGCCACGTACCCGTCATGCTCCAGCGGTGTCTGGACATGCTCGCCCCCGCGCTCGCCGAGCCCGGCGCGGTCGTCGTCGACTGCACGCTCGGCCTCGGAGGGCACAGCGAGGCGCTGCTCGCCACGTTCCCGGCCGCCCGCCTGATCGGCCTCGACCGCGACCCGGCGGCACTGGAACTGGCGGGCGAGCGCCTGGCCCCCTACGGGGACCGCGCGACCCTCGTGCACGCCGTCTACGACGAGCTGCCGCAGGTCCTGGACCGCCTGGGCATCCCGCGCGTCCAGGGCGTCCTGTTCGACCTCGGCGTCTCCTCCATGCAGCTCGACGAGGCCGACCGCGGTTTCGCGTACGCGCAGGACGCGCCGCTCGACATGCGCATGGACCAGACGACCGGCATGAGCGCCGCCGAGGTCCTCAACACCTACCCGCCCGGCGAACTGGTCCGCATCCTGCGCGCCTACGGGGAGGAGAAGCAGGCCAAGCGGATCGTCGAGGCGGTCGTACGGGAACGGGCCAAGGAACCCTTCACGCACAGCGCGCGCCTGGTGGAGCTGATCCGCGACGCCCTGCCGCAGGCCGCCAAGCGCACCGGCGGCAACCCCGCCAAGCGCACGTTCCAGGCGCTGCGCATCGAGGTCAACGCCGAACTGGCCGCCGTGGAGAACGCCGTGCCGGCCGCCGTACGGGCCCTCGCGGTCGGCGGGCGGATCGCCGTGCTGTCGTACCAGTCCCTGGAGGACCGGATCGTCAAGCAGGTCCTCGCGGCGGGCGCCGCCAACACCGCGCCGCCCGGCCTGCCGGTCGTCCCCGAGCAGTACCAGCCGCGCCTGAAGCTGCTCACCCGCGGCGCCGAGCTGCCGACCGACCAGGAGATCGCCGAGAACCGGCGCGCGGCCCCCGCCCGGCTGCGCGGCGCCGAACGCATCCGCGAGGACATCGCGTGAACCGGCCGGGGCGCACGCGCGGGGGGCCGGGACGGCTCTCGGGCCTGTTCGCCCCCGGTACGGGGGGCACGGCGGCACGTACGCCGTTCGTGATCCTCGTGGTCGTGCTGCTCGGCTCCGGCCTGATCGCGCTGCTGCTGCTCAATTCGGCGCTCAACCAGGGCTCCTTCGAGCTGAGCAAGCTGGAGAAGCGGACCAACGAGCTGACGGACGAGCAGCAGGCGCTCCAGCAGGAGGTGGACGCCTTCTCGGCGCCGGGCGCACTGGAGAAGCGCGCCCGGGAGCTGGGCATGGTCCCGGGCGGCAGCCCGGCGTTCCTGGAGCCGGACGGCACGGTACGCGGCAAGCCGGGGCCGGCACCGGGCGGCTCCGGCCCGATGAGCGCGCCCGTCCCGTCGCGGACCGCCGGGCCCGAGCCCCGTCCGGCGCCGGGCCGCATCGCCGGACCGGCCTCCGGCCCGCGGCCGTCCGCCGCGCCCGCCACCTCGGACGCCCCGCTGCCCGATCACCCGATGCCCTCCCTGGCCGTGCCCGGCCGCCCCCTGCCCGGCGCACCGGGCGCCGGCGGCCGGAAGGCGGCCGGGTCCGCGCACCCGGCTCCCGGCGCGGCGCCCGGCTCCGCCCCGACGACCTCCGGCAGGTGACCCGTGACGTACGAGAACGCCGAAGCCCTGCCAGGGGGCGTCCGCGATCCCGGGACGGGCCCGACGGCCGTCGTCCCGGCACCGGAGGAGGACGCCGCATGACCGACCCCAAAGGGCCGCGTTCCGGCAGCGGCTCCGGATCGAGCGGCGCCGGCCCCAAGAGCTCCGGTTCCGGCTCCCGCTCCGGCACGGGCGCCAAGGCCACCGGCGCCAAGGCCACGGGCCCCAAGCCCTCCGGCGCCAAGCCGTCCGCCTCCCCGGACCCCCGCCGCCGCGTCCCCCGCCCCACCCCGGCCGGCGGCCGGCCCCAGCGCGGTACGGCCCAGAGCCGCCCCGCGCCCCAGCGCTCCACGACCACCAAGCGCGCCCCGTCCGCGCGCCCGCCCCGCCCCCGCTCCGGCACCTCGACCCTGCGCCTCGGCAGCCCGCGCCCCCGGTTGCGCCTGGTCTCCCTCGGCCTGACGCTGATCATGCTGGTCTTCGTGGTGCGGCTGTTCCAGGTGCAGGCCGTGGACGCCGGCGCGTACGCGGCCAAGGCCAACGTCAACCGCTACGTCCCGGTCAAGCTGGCCGCCGAGCGCGGCGCGATCACCGACCGGGACGGCGTGGACCTGGCGACGACGGTCGACGCGTACGACATCACCGCCGACCCCAGCCTGCTCGCGCCCGACAAGATCAAGATCGAGGACGCCCCGCAGCGGGCCGCAGCGCTGCTCGCGCCGATCCTGGGCGAGGACCGGGCCGCGCTGGCCAAGAAGCTCGCCGCGCCCGGCTCGCGCTACGTACGGCTCTCCCGGCAGCGGACCCCGCAGGTCTGGAAGCAGATCAAGGACTTGCGCAAGTCGCTGGACGCCAAGGCGGCCAAGGCACCCAAGAGCAAGCCGCGGCCCAACGTGCTGGTCGGGATCTTCGCGGACAAGCACAGCAAGCGCGTCTACCCGAACAAGGACCTGGCCTCCGGTGTCCTGGGCTTCGTCAACAGCGAGGGCCGGGGCGGCGGCGGTCTGGAGGCCCGCCTCGACAAGCAGCTGGCGGGCAAGGACGGCAAGCTGGTCTACGCGCAGTCCGGCGGGCGCCGCGTGCCCACCGCCGACACCCAGGAACACCCGGCCGTCCCGGGCACCGACGTCGAGCTGACCCTGGACCGCGACATCCAGTGGATGGCCCAGCAGGCCATCACCAAGCAGGTCGCCGAGTCCCAGGCCGACCGGGGCTACGTCGTCGTACAGGACACGAAGACCGGCGAGATCCTGGCCCTGGCCAACGCCCCCGGCTTCGACCCCAACGACATCGCGAAGGCCGACCCGGAGGCGCTCGGCAACGCCGCCCTCACCGACGCCTTCGAACCCGGCTCCACCAGCAAGCTCATGTCGATGGCCGCCGTCCTGGAGGAGGGCGCCGCGACCCCGGCGACCCGCGTCACCGTCCCGAACCGGCTGCACCGCGGCGACCGCAACTTCTCGGACGACATCGACCACCCCACCTGGCACCTGACCCTCAACGGCGTCCTGGCCAAGTCCAGCAACATCGGCACCATCCTGGCCACCGAGCAGCTCGGCAAGACCCGCCAGGAGGCCAACCAGGTGCTCTACTCCTACCTGCGCAAGTTCGGGATCGGGCAGCCCACCGGACTCGGCTTCCCCGGCGAGACCCCCGGCCTGCTGGCCAAGCCCCAGAAGTGGAGCACCTCGCAGCAGTACACGATCCCCTTCGGGCAGGGCCTGTCGCTCAACGCCGTCCAGGCCGCTTCGGTCTACTCGGCCATCGCCAACGGCGGCGAGCGCGTCGCCCCCACGCTCGTACGGGGCAGTACGGGGCCGGACGGCCATTACCAGCCGGCGCCGAAGCCGCGGAAGAACCGGGTCGTGAGCGAGAAGACCGCCCGGACGCTGGCCACCATGCTCGAATCGGTGGTCGACGACAAGGAGGGCACCGGCGCCAAGGCGAAGATCGACGGGTACCGCGTCGGCGGCAAGACCGGCACGTCCAACCGGGTGGACCCCAAAACGGGCCGGTATCACGGTTACACCGCCTCCTTCGCCGGTTTCGCGCCCGCCGACCAGCCCCGCATCACCGTCTACTGCGCCGTCCAGAACCCGACCAAGGGGAGCTACTTCGGCGGCCAGGTGTGCGGCCCGATCTACCAGCAGGTCATGGAGTTCGCGCTCAAGACGCTCCAGGTCCCGCCGAGCGGCGCCCAGCCCCCGCGCCTGCCCGTCACCTTCAAGCCAGGCGAATGAAAACGAGGCAGCACCGCCGTGACGACCATCACCCCCGACCCCGGGAACCGCTCCAGCACGCGGCCCTCACTTCGCCCCGAGGGCGCCGCGCCCGGTACGCTCACCGCCGTGTCACACGCTGATCAGTCCCACAACGCCCAGAAGGACGCCCCCGGTAACTTTCCGGGTGCGCCCCGCCCAGAGCGGGTCCGTCCCACCCCCCTCGCGGACCTCGCCGAGCAGTTGGGCACCTCGGTGCCGGCCGCGTCCGACGCCGCCGTCACCGGCATCACCCACGACTCGCGGGCCGTGCGCCCCGGTGACGTCTACGCCGCGCTGCCCGGCGCCCGCTTCCACGGCGCCGACTTCGCCAACCAGGCCGCCGATCTCGGCGCCGCCGCGGTCCTGACCGACCCGGCGGGCCGCGAGCGCGCCGCGGCGACCGGCCTGCCCGTGCTGGTCGTGGACGAGCCGCGGTCCCGGATGGGGGCGCTCGCCGTCTCGATCTACGGGGACCCGGGCCGGGACCTCCTCCAGATCGGCATCACCGGTACCTCCGGCAAGACCACCACCGCGTACCTCGTCGACGGCGGCCTACGCGCCGCGGCCGAGAAGTCCGGCGGCGGACTGACCGGGCTGATCGGTACGGTCGAGTCCCGGATCGGCGACGAGCGCCTGAAGTCGGAGCGCACCACTCCCGAGGCCACCGACCTCCAGGCCCTGTTCGCCGTCATGCGCGAGCGGGACGTGCGGTCGGTGACGATGGAGGTCTCCAGCCACGCGCTGGTCCTCGGCCGCGTCGACGGCTGCGTCTTCGACGTCGCGATCTTCAACAACCTCAGCCCGGAGCACATGGAGTTCCACTCCGGGATGGAGGACTACTTCCAGGCCAAGGCGCAGCTGTTCACCAAGGCGCGCAGCAAGGCCGGCGTGGTCAACATCGACGACGAGTACGGCAAGCGGCTGGCCGCCGGCGAGTCCGAGGTGCCGGTCACCACGTTCTCCGCCGAGGGCCACCCGGACGCCGACTGGCGCGCCGCGGACGTCGAGGTCGGCACGCTCGGCTCCACCTTCACCGTGCTGGGCCCCGACAGCGTGTCCGTACGCGCCGCCTCGCCCATCCCGGGCCCGTTCAACGTCGCCAACGCGCTCGCGGCGATCACGGCCCTGGTCGTGGCCGGCGTGGACCCGCAGACCGCCGCCGACGGCGTCGCCGCGGTCCCCGGCGTGCCCGGCCGCCTGGAGCGCGTCGACGCGGGCCAGGGCTACCTGGCGGTCGTCGACTACGCCCACAAGACCGACGCGGTCGAATCGGTCCTGCGCGCCCTGCGCAAGGTCACCGAGGGCCGTATCCACGCCGTGCTGGGCTGCGGCGGCGACCGCGACCCGCACAAGCGCAAGCCGATGGGCGCGGCGGTCGCCCGCCTCGCCGACACCGCCGTACTGACCTCGGACAACCCCCGCGGCGAGGACCCCCTCGCGATCCTCGCCACCATGCTCGCGGGCGCCGCCGAGGTGCCCGTGCACGAGCGCGGCACCGTGCTGGTCGAGGAGGAACGGGCCGCCGCCATCGCGGCCGCCGTCGCCCGCGCCGAGCCCGGTGACACCGTGATCGTCGCGGGCAAGGGCCACGAGCAGGGCCAGGACATCGCCGGAGTGGTCCGCGCCTTCGACGACCGCCAGGTGCTGCGCCGGGCCATCGAGGCTTCGTTGACACCGCAGCAGCCGAACCACCAGGGATGACACACCGCCATGCGCGCAAAACCCTTCGAACGGCATCACCTGCCCACGGCCGGGGGTGAGCAGTGATCTCCCTGTCCCTCGCCGAGATCGCGAGCATCGTCGGCGGGCAGCAGCACGACATACCGGACCCGGATGCCCGGGTCACCGGCCCCGTCGTGTTCGACTCCCGTGAGGTCCGCCCCGGCAGCCTCTTCGCGGCCTTCGCCGGCGAACGCGTGGACGGCCACGACTACGCCGGACGCGCCGTGGAGGCGGGCGCGACGGCGGTTCTCGCCGCCCGCCCCGTCGGCGCCCCGGCGATCGTCGTGGACGACGTGGTGGCCGCCCTCGGCGCGCTGGCCCGCGCCGTCGTCGGCCGCCTGGGCACCACCGTCGTCGGGCTGACCGGCTCGGCCGGCAAGACCAGCACCAAGGACCTGATCGGCCAGCTGCTGGCGCGCAGCGGGCCGACCGTGTGCCCGGTGGGCAACCTCAACAACGAGATCGGGCTGCCGGTGACCGCGCTCCGCGCGGACGCCGACACCAGGTTCCTCGTCCTGGAGATGGGCGCCCGCGGCATCGGCCACATCCGCTACCTGGCGGAGCTGACCCCGCCGCGGATCGGTGTGGTGCTCAACGTGGGCTCCGCGCACATCGGCGAGTTCGGCGGCCGGGAGCAGATCGCGCAGGCCAAGGGCGAGCTGGTCGAGGTGCTGCCGACGGCCGAGGAGGGCGGCATCGCCGTCCTGAACGCGGACGACCCCTTCGTACGCGCCATGGCTTCCCGTACGAAGGCCCGCACGGTCTTCTTCGGCGAGTCCGCCGAGGCCGACGTACGTGCCGAGAATGTCCGGCTCACCGGACTCGGGCAGCCCACCTTCACGCTTCACACACCCTCCGGGTGCAGCGACGTGACCATGCGGCTGTACGGTGAGCACCACGTGTCGAACGCGCTTGCCGCGGCCGCCGTCGCCCACGAGTCGGGCATGTCCGTGGACGAGATCGCCGAGGCGCTCTCCGAAGCCGGCACGCTCTCCCGCTGGCGTATGGAGGTCACCGAGCGCGCGGACGGTGTGACGGTCGTCAACGACGCCTACAACGCGAACCCGGAATCCACGCGGGCGGCGCTTCGCGCGCTCGTGGCGATGGGCGAAGCCTCCAAGGAAACGGGGGGCCGTACGTGGGCGGTGCTCGGAGAGATGGCCGAGCTCGGCGGGGAGTCACTCGCCGAACACGACGCGGTCGGGCGCCTGGTCGTCCGGCTCAACGTCAGCAAGCTCGTGGCGGTCGGCGGCAGGGAAGCGGCCTGGCTCGACATGGGCGCCAAGAACGAGGGTTCGTGGGGTGAGGAGTCGGTGCACGTGTCCGACGCGCAGGCGGCGGTCGACCTGTTGCGCAGCGAGCTGCGGCCGGGAGACGTCGTGCTGGTGAAGGCGTCCAGGTCGGTCGGCCTGGAACGGGTCGCCGCGGCATTGCTGGGCGACGACGGTGTCAAGGGCGGGGCCGCCACCCGATGAACTCGATGAAGCAGATCCTCTTCTCCGGAATGATCGGACTCTTCCTCACGCTGATCGGCACCCCGCTGCTGATCAAGCTGCTGGCCAGGAAGGGCTACGGGCAGTTCATCCGTGACGACGGCCCGCGCGACCACCACAGCAAGCGCGGTACGCCCACCATGGGTGGCATCGCCTTCATCCTGGCCACGCTCATCGCCTACGCGCTGACCAAGGTCATCACCAGCAGCGACCCCAGCTTCTCGGGCGTACTGGTGCTGTTCCTGATGGCCGGCATGGGCCTGGTGGGCTTCCTCGACGACTACATCAAGATCGTCAAGCAGCGTTCGCTGGGCCTGCGGGCCAAGGCGAAGATGGCCGGCCAGCTGATCGTCGGCATCGCCTTCGCGGTGCTCTCGCTCCAGTTCGCCGACCTGCGCGGCCAGACCCCGGCCTCCGACCGGCTGTCCTTCACCCAGGACTTCGGCTGGCAGATCGGCCCGGTGCTCTTCGTCATCTGGGCACTGTTCATGATCCTGGCGATGTCCAACGGCGTGAACCTCACCGACGGCCTGGACGGCCTGGCCACCGGCGCCTCGGTGATGGTCTTCGGCGCGTACACCTTCATCGGGATCTGGCAGTACCAGGAGTCCTGCGCCAACCCGCTCAGCGCCGGACCGGCCTGTTACGAGGTCCGGGACCCGCTCGACCTCGCGGTCGTCGCCTCCGCCCTGATGGGCGCCTGCTTCGGCTTCCTGTGGTGGAACACCTCGCCCGCCAAGATCTTCATGGGCGACACCGGCTCGCTGGCCCTGGGCGGCGCGCTGGCCGGCCTGGCCATCTGCTCCCGTACGGAGCTGCTGATGGCCGTCCTCGGCGGCCTGTTCGTCCTGATCACCATGTCCGTGGTCATCCAGGTCGGCTCCTTCCGGCTCACCGGCAAGCGCGTCTTCCGGATGGCGCCGCTCCAGCACCACTTCGAACTGAAGGGGTGGTCCGAAGTCCTTGTCGTGGTCCGGTTCTGGATCATCCAGGGCATGTGCGTGATCGTCGGTCTGGGCCTCTTCTACGGCGGCTGGCAGGCCGCCAAGTGACCGGCCCCGACCTCGCCGGACAGCACGTGACCGTGGCCGGCCTCGGCGTGAGCGGCGTTCCCGCCGCGCGCGCCCTGGCCGGCCTCGGCGCCGTCGTCACCGTCGTCAACGGCAGCGACGGCGAGCGCGAGCGCGCCCAGGCCGCCCCCCTGGAGGAGCTGGGCGTCACCGTCCGCCTCGGCGACGGCGACACCCTCCCCGAGGGCACCGAACTCGTCGTCACGACCCCCGGCTGGAAGCCCACCAGCCCGCTCTTCCAGGCCGCCGAGGCGGCCGGCGTGCCCGTGTGGGGCGACGTGGAGCTGGCCTGGCGGCTGCGCGGCCCGGACGCGCCGCCCTGGCTCGCGGTCACCGGCACCAACGGCAAGACCACGACCGTACGGATGCTGGCCGCCATCCTGGAGGCCGAGGGGCTGCGCACCGCGGCCGTCGGCAACATCGGCGTTCCCCTGGTGGACGTGGTCCTGGAGCCGGACGGCACGTACGACGTCCTGGCCGTCGAGCTCTCCAGCTACCAGCTGCACTGGGCGCCCTCCGTACGAGCCCACTCCGCCACGGTCCTCAACCTCGCCCCGGACCACCTCGACTGGCACGGCTCCATGGAGGCGTACGCCGCCGACAAGGGCCGCATCTACGAGGGCAACACCGTGGCCTGTGTCTACAACGTCGCCGACCAGGCGACCGAGGACCTGGTGCGCGAGGCCGACGTCGAGGAGGGCTGCCGTGCCATCGGCTTCACCCTCGGCACCCCCGGCCCCTCGCAGCTCGGCGTCGTCGAGGGCATCCTCGTCGACCGGGCCTTCGTGGAGAACCGGCAGCAGCACGCGCAGGAACTCGCCGAGATCTCCGACGTGACGCCCCCGGCCCCGCACAACATCGCCAACGCGCTCGCCGCCGCGGCCCTCGCCCGCGCCTTCGGCGTGCGCCCGCAGTCCGTACGCGACGGCCTGCGCGCCTTCCACCCGGACGCGCACCGCATCGAGCACGTCGCGGACATCGCCGGGGTCGCGTACGTCGACGACTCCAAGGCCACCAACACCCACGCCACCGAGGCGTCGTTGGCGGCGTACGAGCACATCGTGTGGATCGCCGGCGGCCTGGCCAAGGGCGCCACCTTCGACGACCTCGTACGGAAGTCGGCAAACCGGCTGCGCGGCGCGGTCCTCATCGGCGCCGACCGCGCGCTCATTCGAGAGGCCCTGGCGCGACACGCCCCGGATGTGCCGGTGGTCGACCTCGACCGGACCGACACTGGGGCGATGTCCGAAGCCGTCCGGGAAGCGGCGCGTCTGGCCCGGCCGGGCGATACGGTCCTGCTGGCCCCGGCCTGCGCCTCGATGGACATGTACCTGAACTACAACAAGCGGGGCGAGGCCTTCGCCGACGCGGTCCGCACGCTGACCGCCCAGGAACAGTAGTCCGTACGTCCCCGCCGTCGAGGACACACGGCGCAGCCCACCCGTGGAGGGGACGAGGATGACGGCCCGATCGGCGAAGGCCGCGCCGCGCCCGGCACGGCGCACCGGCCTCGGCCCGCGCCCGCCGCGCGGCGGCGCCACCCGCGGCCCGCGGGGCCTGTACACCCAGGTCCGGCGGGCCTGGGACCGGCCGCTGACCGCGTACTACCTGGTGGTCGGCGGCAGTCTGCTGATCACCGTGCTGGGCCTGGTGATGGTCTACTCGGCCTCCCAGATCAAGGCGCTCCAGCTCGGCCTGGCGCCGACGTACTTCTTCCGCAAGCAGCTGCTGGCGGCGGTGCTCGGCGGCATCCTGATGCTGGTGGCGGCCCGCATGACGGTACGGGTGCACCGCACGCTGGCCTACCCGCTGCTGGCCGTCTCCGTCTTCCTGATGACCCTGGTGCAGATCCCCGGGATAGGGGTCGCGGTCAACGGCAACCAGAACTGGATCAACCTGGGCGGCCCCTTCCAGATGCAGCCCAGCGAGTTCGGCAAGCTGGCGCTGGTCCTGTGGGGCGCCGACCTGCTGGCACGCAAACAGGACAAGAAGCTGCTCGCGCAGTGGAAGCACCTGCTGGTGCCGCTGATCCCGATGGCCTTCCTGCTGCTCGGCCTGATCATGCTCGGCGGTGACATGGGCACCGCGATCATCCTCACCGCGATCCTCTTCGGCCTGCTGTGGCTGGCCGGCGCCCCCACCCGGCTCTTCGTGGGCGTGCTCGGCGCGGCCGTCGTCATAGGGGCGCTGCTGATCAAGACCAGCGCCAACCGGATGGCCCGGCTCGCCTGCATCGGCGCGACCGACCCCGGACCGCAGGACCAGTGCTGGCAGGCCGTACACGGCATCTACGCGCTGGCCTCCGGCGGCTTCTTCGGTTCGGGACTCGGCGCCAGTATGGAAAAATGGGGTGAACTCCCTGAACCGCACACCGACTTCATCTTCGCCATCACCGGGGAGGAACTGGGGCTTGCGGGGACGCTGTCGGTGCTCGCCCTCTTCGCGGCTCTAGGCTATGCGGGTATCCGCGTGGCCGGACGCACGGAGGACCCCTTCGTGAGGTACGCAGCGGGAGGCGTGACCACCTGGATCACGGCCCAGGCCGTGATCAACATTGGTGCGGTGCTCGGTCTGTTGCCGATCGCCGGAGTCCCGCTGCCGCTGTTCTCCTTCGGAGGTTCCGCCCTGCTGCCGACGATGTTCGCCATCGGTCTGCTGATCGCCTTCGCGCGAGACGAGCCCGCTGCACGGGCGGCACTGGCCATGCGGCAGCCTGTTTTCGGCAGGAAACCGGCTGGGGTGAGACGGAAGACGATGAGACGGCGCGTCAAGAAGCGACCGTCCGGAGAGCGGTGAATTTCGGTGCATGTCGTACTCGCCGGTGGGGGGACCGCCGGCCACATCGAGCCCGCGCTCGCCCTCGCGGACGCCCTGCGCAGGCAGGACCCGACCGTGGGGATCACGGCACTCGGCACGGAGAAGGGGCTGGAGACCCGGCTGGTGCCGGAGCGGGGTTACGAGCTGGGACTGATTCCGGCCGTACCACTGCCGCGCAAGCCCACGCCCGAACTGATCACCGTCCCCGGGCGGCTGCGCGGCACGATCAAGGCCGCCGAGCAGATCCTGGAGCGCACGAAGGCGGACTGTGTCGTCGGCTTCGGCGGCTATGTGGCGCTGCCCGGCTATCTGGCCGCCAAGCGGCGCGGCGTGCCGATCATCGTGCACGAGGCCAACGCACGCCCCGGACTGGCCAACAAGATCGGCTCGCGCTACGCCAAGTACGTCGCGGTCAGCACGCCGGAGAGCAAGCTGCGCGACGCCCGGTACGTGGGCATCCCGCTGCGCCGCTCCATCGCGACCCTCGACCGTGCTGCGGTCCGCCCCGAGGCGCGCGCCGCCTTCGGCCTGGACCCCAACCTGCCCACGCTGCTGGTCTCCGGCGGCTCGCAGGGGGCCCGGCGCCTCAACGAGGTCATCCAGGCCGCCGTGCCGGCCCTCCAGCGCTCCGGCATCCAGGTGCTGCACGCGGTCGGCCCGAAGAATGAAATGCCGCATGTGGACAACATGCCCGGGATGCCCCCGTATGTACCGGTACCGTACGTGGACCGGATGGACCTCGCGTACGCCGCGGCCGACATGATGCTCTGCCGCGCGGGCGCGATGACCGTCGCCGAGCTGTCCGCCGTCGGGCTGCCGGCCGCCTACGTACCGCTGCCCATCGGCAACGGCGAACAGCGGCTGAACGCCCAGCCGGTGGTCAACGCCGGCGGCGGACTGCTGATCGACGACGCGCAGCTGACGCCGGAGTGGGTGCAGGGCCAGGTGCTCCCGGTGCTCGCCGATCCGCACCGGCTGTACGAGATGTCCCGCGCGGCGTCCGAGTTCGGCCGCAGGGACGCGGACGAGCTGCTGGTCGGCATGGTGTACGAGGCGGTCGCGGGCCGCTGACGGAGTGTTCGGCCGTGCTGCCCCGGGGTGATCCCCGGGGCGGCGGCCGGAGGGAGAGGGAGCGTGGCCGGACCGACGACCGCCAGACGCGGCGAGAAGAAGCCCGCGCGCTCCGGCCCGCTCTCTTCCGGGACGCCCCGGACATCCAAAAAGACCGGCAAGCCCGGTAAGTCCGGCAGCGGAAAAGGGCCGAAGAAGTCCGCGAAGCGCGGCGGGTCCGGCCCGGGGGGCGGCTGGTCCGGTCTGCGCGCCCGCTTCCGGGTGCCGCCCCGCCGTACTCTGATCATCACACTGGCGGGCGTCGTGGCGCTGGCCGGTTTCGGCGCCTGGGCCCTGTACGGCTCCACCTGGCTGCGCACGGAACACGTCAAGGTGGGCGGTACCGGCGTGCTGACGGCCGATGAGGTCGTACGGACCGCGGCCGTACCGATGGACACTCCCCTCGCCTCCGTGGACAAGCAAGCCATCGCCGAGCGGCTGCGCGCGAAACTCCCGCGCATCAAGTCCGTTGAGGTCACGCGCTCCTGGCCGCACACGGTCAGCTTGAAAGTGACCGAAAGGCAGCCGGAACTCGTTATTCAAACGGGCGGAAAGTTCGTCGAAGTGGACTCCGAAGGGACGCGTTTCGCCACGGTCGCCACCGCCCCGAAGGGCGTGCCGCTTCTGGAAATGGCCGTACCGGACGGCCCGGGTCTGCGCCGGTTCGGCGCGGAGCGGCTCCGGCGCGCGGCCGGCACCGTCGTCACCTCCCTCCCCAAGGCGCTCCACCAGGACGTTCGCGCCGTCGAAGTGCGCTCCTTCGACTCCATCACCCTCAAGCTGACGGGTAGCCGTACCGTCGTATGGGGGAGTGACGAACGCAGTACGGCGAAGGCCAAGGTGCTCACCGCCGCGCTGAAAGCGGCGCGTGACGCGCGCCACTTCGACGTGAGTGTGCCCACCGCTCCCGCCGTCTCGGGGAGTTGACGTGCGTACCCGCAGGCCAGCACCCTGGATGGCTACCACTATGGGTGATCACATAGGGTGAAAAGAAAAACGGGAGGTTCGGCGTGTTCGTTGAACGTGCGCCACTTGTCGACTTAGTGTCTCGTTCCAAAGAGTCCCAGGAACACAGGCACTGGTAACCCTAAACTTCAGCGTTAGGGTTCGGGTCGGCACTACGAACCGTCCCAATCGGCATCAGTCGACGTCCGCACCCCGGTGCGGCGGCGACACGTAACTCGAGGCGAGAGGCCTTCGACGTGGCAGCACCGCAGAACTACCTCGCAGTCATCAAGGTCGTCGGCATCGGCGGCGGTGGCGTGAACGCCATCAACCGGATGATCGAGGTCGGGCTCAAGGGCGTCGAGTTCATCGCGATCAACACCGATGCACAGGCCCTGCTGATGAGCGACGCCGACGTCAAGCTGGACGTCGGCCGGGAACTCACCCGTGGTCTGGGCGCAGGCGCCAACCCCGACGTCGGCCGCAAGGCGGCCGAGGACCACCGCGAGGAGATCGAGGAGGTCCTCAAGGGGGCCGACATGGTCTTCGTGACCGCGGGAGAGGGCGGCGGCACCGGCACCGGCGGCGCCCCCGTCGTCGCCAACATCGCCCGTTCGCTCGGCGCCCTGACGATCGGTGTGGTCACCCGCCCGTTCACCTTCGAGGGCCGTCGCCGCGCGAACCAGGCCGAGGACGGCATCGCCGGCCTGCGCGACGAGGTCGACACCCTCATCGTGATTCCCAACGACCGACTGCTGTCCATCTCTGACCGCCAGGTGAGCGTGCTCGACGCGTTCAAGTCCGCGGACCAGGTACTGCTGTCGGGTGTCCAGGGCATCACCGACCTGATCACCACCCCGGGTCTGATCAACCTCGACTTCGCCGACGTCAAGTCCGTGATGTCGGAGGCCGGCTCGGCCCTCATGGGCATCGGCTCGGCGCGCGGCGACGACCGCGCGGTGGCCGCGGCGGAGATGGCGATCTCCTCGCCGCTCCTGGAGGCGTCCATCGACGGCGCGCGCGGCGTGCTGCTGTCCATCTCCGGCGGCTCGGACCTCGGCCTGTTCGAGATCAACGAGGCCGCGCAACTGGTCAGCGAGGCGGCCCACCCCGAGGCGAACATCATCTTCGGCGCGGTCATCGACGACGCGCTGGGCGACGAGGTCCGGGTCACCGTCATCGCCGCGGGCTTCGACGGCGGCCAGCCGCCGGCCCGTCAGCAGACCGTGCTCGGCAGCCAGAACAACGGCAAGCGCGAGGAACCGGCCCCGGCACCCAGCCGCCCGGCCCCGCAGGCCGAGCCGCGGTCGTCGTCCTTCGGCGGCCTGGGCTCGGTACCGGTACGGGACGAGGAGCCGGCCCCGGCCGACCCGTCCCCGCTCGGTGAGGTGCCGCCGCCCCCGACCGCCTCGCCGCAGGTTCCGCCGGCCCGTCCGTACTCGGACACCGCGGCCGAGGAGCTGGACGTCCCCGACTTCCTGAAGTAACCGAAGTCCCGACGTGATAGGGCAGCAGCACCCGGTGCTGACGAACGAAACGAGCGGCGCGCACTTCGCCTTCACCGACCGGTGGGGCGGGGTGAGCGCCGCTCCGTATGCCGAGCTCAACCTCGGCGGCGCGGTCGGCGACGACCCCGGAGCGGTACGGACCAACCGCGAACTGGCGGCCAAGGCGCTGGGTCTGGACCCGGCCTCGGTCGTGTGGATGAACCAGGTGCACGGCCGGGACGTGGCCGTGGTCGACGGGCCGTGGCGCGACGACGCCGAGATCCCTTGCGTGGACGCGGTGGTGACGGCCCGCCGGGGCCTGGCCCTCGCCGTCCTGACCGCCGACTGCACCCCGGTGCTCCTCGCCGACCCGGTGGCCGGGGTGACCGGCGCGGCCCACGCGGGGCGTCCGGGCCTGCTGGCCGGGGTGGTTCCGGCGACCGTCGAGGCGATGACCGCGCTCGGCGCCGACCCGGCCCGCGTCATCGCCCGCACCGGGCCCGCGGTCTGCGGCCGGTGCTACGAGGTGCCCGAGGCGATGCGCGCCGAGGTCGCCGCCGCGGTGCCCGAGGCGTGGGCCACCACCTCGTGGGGCACGCCCGCGGTGGACATGGCCGCCGGGGTCCGGGCCCAACTCGCCGCGTACGGCGTGCAGATGCGTGAGCATTCCCACATCTGCACGCTGGAGTCGGCGGACCACTTCTCGTACCGGCGCGACCGCACCACCGGGCGGCTCGCGAGCTATGTATGGCTGGGATGCTGAGCTGTGACGGAGCGTAGGAACGAACTGGCCGAGAACCTGGCGCGGGTGGAGGAACGAATCTCCACCGCCTGCGCCAAGGCCGGCCGCGCGCGTGAAGAGGTGACCCTCATCGTGGTCACCAAGACCTACCCGGCGAGCGATGTGCGGCTGCTCGCGGAACTGGGTGTCCGCCATGTGGCGGAGAACCGCGACCAGGACGCGGCTCCGAAGGCCGCCGCGTGCTCGGATCTGCCCCTTACCTGGCACTTCGTCGGTCAGTTGCAGACCAACAAGGTGCGGTCTGTGGTCAATTACGCCGATATCGTGCAGTCGGTCGACCGCGCCAGGCTGGTCACCGCACTCTCCAAGGAAGCGGTGCGGACCGGCCGTGAGCTCGGCTGCCTGATCCAGGTGGCACTTGACGCCGAGTCGGCTGACCAGCAGCACAAGGAGACCGGTGACCGCGGCGGGGTGGCCCCGGCCGGGGTGGCGGCGCTCGCCGACGCGATCGCCGGCGCCGAAGGGCTGCGGCTGGGCGGACTGATGACGGTCGCTCCGCTGGCCGGCCCTTACGCCGGACGTCAAACGGCCGCTTTCGAGCGTTTGATGGAAATCTCATCCGGCCTGCGCGTGAACCATCCTGCTGCGAACATGGTGTCGGCAGGGATGAGCGCGGACCTCGATGAAGCCGTGGCCGCCGGGGCGACACATGTGCGCGTCGGCACTGCGGTACTCGGAGTCCGACGACGGCTCGGGTAACGTCGCCAAGCAAGTCGGACCACAGCACAAAATATGGTCATTGCCCCCAAAAGGAGGGCAGACCGCGTGGATCCAAGGCGCCCGGTGACGGAGCCGATCCACCACAGAGCGGAGGACGCAGAGAATGGCCGGCGCGATGCGCAAGATGGCGGTCTACCTCGGCCTCGTGGAGGACGATGGGTACGACGGCCGGGGATTCGACCCCGACGACGAGTTCGAGCCCGAGCTTGACCCGGAGCCCGAACGGGGGCGGCGACAGCAGACCCAAGTACCCACCGAGCCGCACCCGGAACGGGACGAACCCGTCCGAGTCGCCCAGCCGCCCGCGCAGCGTGAGTCCGCTCCCCTGGCTGCCGAAAGCGGACGACCCGCCCGAATCGCCCCCGTGGCGTCCATCACACCCGACCGTCCGAATCTGGAGAAGAACGCACCGGTGATCATGCCCAAGGTTGTGTCCGAGCGGGAGCCCTACCGCATCACCACGCTGCACCCCCGGACCTACAACGAAGCCCGTACCATCGGGGAACACTTCCGTGAGGGCACTCCGGTGATCATGAATCTCACGGAGATGGACGACACGGACGCGAAGCGACTTGTCGACTTTGCGGCCGGACTCGTCTTCGGCCTGCACGGCAGCATCGAGCGGGTGACGCAGAAGGTGTTCCTGTTGTCGCCTGCTAACGTCGATGTCACGGCGGAGGACAAGGCCCGCATCGCAGAGGGCGGGTTCTTCAACCAGAGCTGAGACGCAACACCGGGCACACCGGGCCGAAAGGCCCAACACGACAGCATGGCAAGGGGAGAGGGCACCGCAGATGAGCATCGCTGGACAGGTGATCTACATCGCGTTGTACTGCTTCCTCATCGTGTTGATCTTCCGGCTGGTGATGGACTATGTCTTCCAGTTCGCCCGTTCATGGCAACCCGGCAAGCCAATGGTGGTCGTTCTGGAGGCCACCTACACTGTCACTGATCCGCCACTCAAGCTCTTGCGGCGGGTCATTCCGCCGCTGCGTCTCGGGGGCGTGGCGCTCGACCTGTCCTTCTTCGTATTGATGATCATCGTCTACATCCTGATCACCGTCGTGAGGTCGGTGTTGTTGGTGTGAACGATACGGTCTTGCCGATTGCCGACGACTACGTTGAGGTGAAGTAGAGATGCCGTTGACCCCCGAGGACGTGCGGAACAAGCAGTTCACGACCGTCCGCCTCCGAGAAGGCTATGACGAGGACGAGGTCGATGCCTTCCTCGATGAGGTCGAAGCCGAACTGACCCGTCTGCTGCGGGAAAACGAGGACCTGCGAGCCAAGCTGGCCGCCGCGACGCGAGCCGCCGCGCAGAACCAGCAGCAGAACATGCGCAAGCAGCAGGACCAGCAGCAGCAACAGGACCAGCAGCAGCACCAGCAGGGCAGGCCCGGCGCTCCTGTGCCCGCCGCCATATCCGGACCGCAGCCGGTGCCGCCGCAGCAACAGCAGCAACAGCAGCAGTTGGGCGGCCCACCGCAGCTGACCGGAGGAGCGCCGCAGCTCCCGGCCGGGCCCGGTGGCCACGGCCCCGGCCCGCAGGGCCCGCACGGTCCCGGCCCGATGGGTCCCGGCGGTCCGCTGGGCGGCCCGATGGGCGGTCCCGGTGGGCACGGCGGCCCGCAGCTGCCGCAGCCGGGCCAGGGTCCGGGCGGCGACAGCGCCGCCCGCGTGCTCTCGCTCGCACAGCAGACCGCCGACCAGGCGATCGCGGAGGCCCGTTCCGAGGCCAACAAGATCGTGGGTGAGGCGCGCTCGCGTGCGGAGGGTCTGGAGCGGGACGCCCGTGCCAAGGCGGACGCGCTGGAGCGGGACGCGCAGGAGAAGCACCGCGTCGCGATGGGCTCGCTGGAGTCGGCCCGCGCCACGCTGGAGCGCAAGGTCGAGGACCTGCGCGGCTTCGAGCGCGAGTACCGTACGCGGCTGAAGTCCTACCTGGAGAGCCAGCTGCGCCAGCTGGAGAACCAGGCCGACGACTCGCTGGCACCGCCGCGGACGCCGGCGACCGCCTCGCTGCCGCCGTCGCCGTCGATGGCGTCGGCCGGTGCGGGGTCCATGGGTGGCAACCACTCCATGGGCGGCGGGCAGTCGATGGGCGGTCACGGTGGTGGCTCGGGCAGCGCTCCGTCGTACGGCGGGCAGCAGCAGATGTCGCCGGCCATGACGCAGCCGATGGCTCCGGTGCGGCCGCAGGGTCAGCAGCCGATGCAGCAGGCGCCGTCGCCGATGCGTGGGTTCCTCATCGACGAGGACGACAACTGAGCGGAGGCGCGCTTCGCGCGTAGTCGTCCGCGCGTGGTGCGTAGTCGGCAATCAGGGCCGGGTCCCCGGGGAGTTTCCCCCGGGGGCCCGGCCTTTTGCGTTGGTCTGGCCTGGTGCTGTGGGGGTGCGCGTTGTGCGCTGTCGGTTCGGTGGGTGGGGGGCTCGGGTCCCCGCAGGGGTCACTCTCCCCAGCCTTCGGCCGGGGGCGCCCCCACGACACCGTGTACGTCATCGGTGACGTAGTAGTGAACCCAGATACCCGGCTGCTCTGCGGGGAGACCCCTGCGTGGACCCGAGCCCCGCGCCGTGGGGCGGCTTTCCGTGTCATTTGGGCTGGTGTGTCATGGAAACGCCGTACGGGTACGTGAACGGCCCCCGACACGCAGCGTGTCGGGGGCCGTTTCGTGCCTGTGTGTGTTGTTACGCCTCCGTCTTCCGCAGGCGGAAGGTCAGGGCCAGGGCCTCGTCCTCGAAGGCGGGGCCGTACGTGTTGTCGGCCTCCTCCTGGGTGAAGTCTGTGGCCAGGACCTCGTCGGAGATGAGGGACCGGTGGTCGGTCAGGGCGGTGCGGACCTCTTCGTCGGTGGTCTGCCAGCGCAGGGCGATTCGGTCGGCCACGTCCAGGCCGCTGTTCTTGCGGGCCTCCTGGATGAGGCGGATCGCGTCGCGGGCCAGGCCGGCGCGGCGCAGGTCCGGGGTGATTTCCAGGTCGAGGGCGACGGTGGCGCCGGCGTCGGAGGCCACCGACCAGCCCTCGCGCGGGGTCTCGGTGATGATGACCTCGTCGGGGGTGAGGGCGACCGTTTCGCCGTCGACGGTGACGGTTGCCGTGCCCTCGCGCAGGGCGAGGGAGAGGGCTGCCGCGTCGGCCGCGGTGATGGCCTTGGCCACTGCCTGGACGCCCTTGCCGAAGCGCTTGCCGAGGGCCCGGAAGTTGGCCTTGGCCGTGGTGTCCACCAGGGAGCCGCCCACCTCGGAGAGGGAGGCGAGGGTGGAGACGTTCAGTTCCTCGGTGATCTGGGTGCGCAGCTCGGGGGAGAGGGCTTCGAAGCCGCTGGCCGCGACCAGGGCGCGGGAGAGGGGCTGGCGGGTCTTGACGCCGGACTCCGCGCGGGTGGCACGGCCCAGTTCCACCAGGCGCCGTACCAGGAGCATGTGCTTCGACAGCTCGGGGTCGATCGCCGACCGGTCCGCCTCGGGCCACGTGGAGAGGTGCACCGAGTCGGGGGCGTCGGGGGTGACCGGGACGACCAGGTCCTGCCAGACCCGTTCGGTGATGAACGGGGTGATGGGGGCCATCAGGCGGGTGACCGTCTCGATGACCTCGTGGAGGGTGCGCAGGGCCGCCTTGTCGCCCTGCCAGAAGCGGCGGCGGGAGCGGCGTACGTACCAGTTGGAGAGGTCGTCGACGAAGGAGGACAGCAGCTTGCCGGCGCGCTGGGTGTCGTAGCTTTCGAGGGCTTCGGTGACGCCCTGGGTGAGGGCGTTCAGTTCGGACAGGAGCCAGCGGTCGAGGAGCGGGCGGTCGGCCGGGGCGGGGTCGGACGCGCTCGGGGCCCAGTTGGAGGTGCGGGCGTACAGGGCTTGGAAGGCGACCGTGTTCCAGTAGGTGAGGAGGGTCTTGCGGACCACTTCCTGGATGGTGCCGTGGCCTACGCGGCGGGCCGCCCAGGGGGAGCCGCCCGCCGCCATGAACCAGCGGACCGCGTCGGCGCCGTGCTGGTCCATCAGCGGGATCGGGTCGAGGGTGTTGCCCAGGTGCTTGGACATCTTGCGGCCGTCCTCGGCGAGGATGTGGCCCAGGCAGACGACGTTCTCGTAGGAGGACTTGTCGAAGACGAGGGTGCCGACGGCCATCAGGGTGTAGAACCAGCCGCGGGTCTGGTCGATGGCCTCGGAGATGAACTGTGCGGGGTAGCGCTTCTCGAACAGTTCCTTGTTCTTGTACGGGTAGCCCCACTGGGCGAAGGGCATGGAGCCCGAGTCGTACCAGGCGTCGATGACCTCGGGGACGCGCGTCGCGGTGCCCTGGCAGGTGGGGCAGGGGAAGGTGACGGCGTCGATGTACGGGCGGTGGGGGTCCAGGCCGGACTGGTCGGTGCCGGTGAGGTCGGTGAGCTCGGCGAGGGAGCCTACGCAGGTGAGGTGGTCCTCGGCGCAGCGCCAGATGGGGAGCGGGGTGCCCCAGTAGCGGTTGCGGGACAGGGCCCAGTCGATGTTGTTGTTCAGCCAGTCGCCGAAGCGGCCGTGCTTGACCGACTCGGGGAACCAGTTGGTGTGCTCGTTCTCGCGCAGCAGGGCGTCCTTGACCGCGGTGGTGCGGATGTACCACGACGGCTGGGCGTAGTAGAGCAGGGCGGTGTGGCAGCGCCAGCAGTGCGGGTAGCTGTGCTCGTAGGCGAGGTGGCGGAAGAGCAGGCCGCGGGCGTCGAGGTCCGCGACGAGGTGCTCGTCGGCCTTCTTGAAGAACTGGCCGCCGATGAGGGCGAGGTCCTCCTCGAAGGTGCCGTCCGGGCGCACCGGGTTGACGACCGGCAGGCCGTAGCCGCGGCAGGTCTTGAGGTCGTCCTCACCGAAGGCCGGGGCCTGGTGGACCAGGCCCGTACCGTCCTCGGTGGTGACGTAGTCGGCGTTGACGACGAAGTTGGCGTCTTCCAGCTCGACGAGGTCGAAGGGGCGGCGGTAGGCCCAGCGTTCCATGTCGCGGCCGGTGAAGGTCCGGCCGGTCGTGGTCCAGCCTTCGCCGAGGGCCTTTTCGAGGAGGGGCTCGGCGACGACCAGGTTCTCCCGGCCGTCGGTGGCCACGACGTAGGTGACGTCGGGGTGGGCGGCGACCGCCGTGTTGGAGACCAGCGTCCAGGGGGTGGTCGTCCAGATGAGGAGGGCCGCCTCGCCGGCCAGCGGGCCCGAGGTGAGGGGGAGGCGGACGAAGACGGAGGGGTCGACGACGGTCTCGTAGCCCTGGGCCAGCTCGTGGTCGGAGAGGCCGGTGCCGCAGCGGGGGCACCAGGGGGCGACGCGGTGGTCCTGCGCCAGCAGGCCCTTGTCGAAGATCTGCTTGAGGGACCACCAGACCGACTGGATGTAGTCGGGGTCCATGGTGCGGTACGGGTCGTCCAGGTCCGTCCAGTAACCCATCCGGGTGGTGAGCTCGGCGAAGGCGTCGGTGTGGCGGGTCACCGACTCGCGGCACTTGGCGTTGAACTCGGCGATGCCGTACGCCTCGATGTCCTTCTTGCCGTTGAAGCCCAGCTCCTTCTCGACGGCCAGCTCGACCGGCAGGCCGTGGCAGTCCCAGCCGGCCTTGCGGCCGACGTGGTAGCCCCGCATCGTGCGGAAGCGGGGGAAGACGTCCTTGAAGACGCGGGCTTCGATGTGGTGGGCGCCGGGCATGCCGTTCGCGGTCGGCGGGCCTTCGTAGAAGACCCATTCGGGCCGTCCCTCGGACTGCTGGAGGGTACGGTCGAAGACCTTCTGCTCGCGCCAGAAATCGAGCACCGCGTGCTCAAGGGCGGGCAGGTCTACCTGGGCGGGCACCTGGCGGTACTGAGGCTGTGACATCGGGGCGTTCCTCCGGCGGACACCTGCTGAGTTCTCCGTCCGGAGGGACGAGAGCCTCGGCTCCCGCGGTACCACCCTCCTTGGCGGTGCGCGCTCCACCGCCCCCTCATTGGGGTCGCGAGGCCGGTTCTACTCGCCGGCGGGCCGTCTGCGGGGCCCGTGGCTTTCTTCCGGCGGCTCCGGGGTGATCTTCACATCGCGCTTGCCTCCGGGCTCGCACCGTCCCCGGATCGCTCATGGCCGCGTACGACGCTACTCGTCCCATCCACGCCTTTCGCTCGGCCCAGTGTACGGGGCACCGACGGTGCGGACCGACCGGTTTCACGGGCTGCGCCGAGTGAGGTAGCGGGCGCCGAGGGCGTGACCCGAATGGCGATACGCAGGGCGCGGGAGTCGGCGGCCGCGTGGCGGGCGTCCGGCGGCGGCGTCCGCGCGGGCCGTGGGCTGCCGGATTACCGGGCGGGCAGGGGGGCACAACGGATGCAGACCGGGCTCCCGCGGGGGAGACCGGGTGGGAAAGGGCGGTGCGTCCCGTTGCCGCGTGCCTTGAGGCGATTTATCGTTCCGGTCACGATTCGCGAGCATGATCACATACGTGAAGGGGTCGCGGCCATGGTGGCGAAGAAGACCGCCGCGGAGCACAGCACGGCGGATGCCGGGAAGGCCGCGGCCCAGAAACCAGGGCCCGCGGCGAAGAAACGGGTGTCCGCCGCGACGGCGATGAGCACGCAGGCCGTTCCGGATGCCCCGGACGGGGTGGCGGAGGAGCCGCCCGCCGGGAAGACGGCAGCCGGGAAGACGGCAGCCGGGAAGACGGCCGGGAAGTCGTCGGCGAAGAAGGCACCGGCGAAGAAGAAGGCGCCGGGCAAGAAGGCCGCGGCGAAGAAGACGGTGAAAGCGGTGACAGCGGCCGCGGAGCCCCCTGCGGACGGCGGGCCCGCGGCCCGGAAGGCCGCTCCCAGGAAAGCGGCCAAGAAGACCGCACCTGCCGAGAAGGCGGTGCCCGCGAAGAAGACGGGAGCCAAGACGGTGGTGGAGAAGCAGACTCCGGGCGGCGCGCCGACCGCCGAGGCGGAGCAGGCCGGCCGGGCCGGTCCGGTGCCCAAGGCCCGTTCCGCGCAACCGGGCGAGCTGGCCGTACGGCCCGGCGAGGACCCCTGGACGCCGGCCGAGGTCGCCGAGGCCCGCGCGGAACTGGACGACGACATCGCCAGGCTGCGGACGGAGATCGAGGCGTCCGAGGACGCGCTCGCCGGTCTGATGCGGGACTCCGGCGAGGGCACCGGCGACGAGGCCGACACCGGCAGCAAGAACATCACCCGCGAGCACGAGATGGCACTGGCCTCCAACGCGCGCGAGATGCTGCTGCAGACCGAGCGCGCGCTGGAGCGGCTGGAGGCGGGCACGTACGGCCTGTGCGAGAACTGCGGCAAGCCGATCGGCAAGGCCCGGATGCAGGCGTTCCCCCGGGCGACGCTGTGTGTGGAGTGCAAGCAGAAGCAGGAGCGCCGGTAGGGACCGCGGGCCGCCCGACGGTCGGGCCGGGACGCCCCGTGGGGAATCTCCGCGGCGGGCGGCCCCCTTACCGGCGGTGTCCGTACGCCTGTGCCGTACCCTCGTGCTCAGCCGGGGGCGGCCTGGCGTGCGGGATTCGACGGGCTGAGGGGCTCACAACGTGGCAGAGGCGGAGCGCATCACCGGTACGCCGGAGACCGGGCCGGATTCCGAGCCGAGATCGGCGGCGGTACCGGCGACCGGGGGGAACGCCGAAGGGACGGCGTCGCGGGAGCGGCGGCCGGACGACGAGGGCCGTGCCGAAGGCGCGTCCGGCGAGGCGGGCGCGAGCGCCGCCGAGAGCCCGGCCAAGGGCAGGGGCAAGCGGCGGATCGGCACGCTGTTCCTGGTCGCGGCCGTCGTCTACCTCCTCGACCTGGGCAGCAAGGCGCTGGTCGTCGCCAAGCTGGAGCACCACGCCCCCATCGAGGTGATCGGCTCGCTGCTGCGGCTGGAGGTGATCCGCAACCGTGGTGCCGCCTTCAGCATCGGCGAGGCACTGACGATCTTCCTCACCATCATCGCGGCGATCGTGATCGTGGTGATCATCCGGATCGCCCGCAAGCTCTACAGCCTGCCGTGGGGCATCGCGCTCGGTCTGCTGCTGGGCGGCGCCTTCGGCAACCTCACCGACCGGATCTTCCGTACGCCCGGCGTCTTCGAGGGCGCGGTGGTGGACTTCATCGCGCCCACCCACTTCGCGGTCTTCAATCTCGCGGACTCGGCGATCGTCTGCGGCGGCGTCCTGATCGTGATCCTGTCCTTCCGCGGTCTGGACCCGGACGGCACGGTCCACAAGGACTGACGGGCGGGCCCGGGTGCCGTACGGGCTCCCGGCGACCGGGGCCGGCCGAGTTGTCACAGCGGGCTGACATACTCGGTGATGTGAGCACGATTCCCGAGATCCGCACCCTGCCCGTACCGGACGGCCTGGAGGGCGAGCGCGTCGACGCCGCGCTGGCCCGCATGTTCGGCTTCTCCCGTACGAAGGCCGCCGAGCTGGCGGCCGGCGGGAAGGTCCGGGTGGACGGCGCCGAAGTCATGAAGTCCGAGCGGGTGCACGGCGGTGCCTGGCTGGAAGTGGAGATGCCGCAGGCCGCGCCGCCGGTGGAGATCGTCGCCGAGCCCGTCGAGGGCATGGAGATCGTGCATGACGACGACGACATCGTGGTCATCGTCAAGCCGGTCGGCGTCGCCGCCCACCCGAGCCCCGGCTGGACGGGCACCACCGTCATCGGCGGGCTGGCCGCGGCGGGCTTTCGCATCTCGACCTCCGGCGCCGCCGAGCGCCAGGGCATCGTGCACCGCCTCGATGTCGGCACCTCCGGTCTGATGGTGGTGGCCAAGTCCGAGCGCGCGTACACCCTGCTCAAGCAGCAGTTCCGGGAGCGTACGGTCGACAAGCGCTACCACGCGCTGGTGCAGGGCCACCCGGACCCGATGAGCGGCACGATCGACGGCCCCATCGGCCGCCATCCGCAGCACGACTACAAGTGGGCGGTGACCGCCGACGGCAAGCCGTCGGTCACGCACTACGACCTCATCGAGGCGTTCCGGGCGGCCAGCCTGCTGGACATCAAGCTGGAGACCGGCCGCACCCACCAGATCCGGGTCCACATGTCCGCGCACCGCCACCCGTGCGTCGGCGACCTGACATACGGCGCCGACCCGACGCTCGCCAAGCGGCTGGGCCTGACCCGGCAGTGGCTGCACGCGATGCGGCTGGGCTTCGAGCACCCGGCCGACGGCCAGTGGGTGGAGTTCGAGAGCGCCTATCCGGACGACCTCCAGCGCGCCCTGGACCGGGTGCGCGCCGAGAGCGCCTGAGCCCGACGCCGCCGGGCGGGCGGCCAGGGCGACCGGCCCCGGTAGACCAGACGGCCGAGCGGCCGGACCGCTCGTCCGAGCGGTTTTTACGCGCTTCATGGCAGGCTTGTGTCGGAACGTGATCGATTTCGACCCCGGAGTGCAGCCACCGTGGACCAGCTGGCCCTGATGTTCGTCCTACTTCTCGGGGCCGTGGTCATGGTCCCGGTCGGTGACCGGCTGGGCCTGCCGTCGCCGGTCCTGATGACGCTCGCGGGCGCGGTGCTGGCACTGCTGCCGTTCGTGCCGAACGTCGAGGTACCGCCGGAGTTCATCCTCCCGCTGGTCCTGCCACCGCTGCTCTACGCCGCCGTGCAGCGCACCTCCTGG
This sequence comes from Streptomyces sp. NPDC059788, assembly GCF_042732265.1. Classification (NCBI taxonomy): domain Bacteria; kingdom Bacillati; phylum Actinomycetota; class Actinomycetes; order Kitasatosporales; family Streptomycetaceae; genus Streptomyces; species Streptomyces sp. NPDC059788. The sequence goes on from NZ_JBHWHY010000061.1 coordinate 38,499, forward strand.
CGGCAGTTCACGGCCAACATCCGGCCCATCTTCCTGCTGGCGGTGGCCCTGGTCTTCGCGACCACGGCCGCCGTCGCCGCGGTGGCGCACGCCATCGTGCCCGGTATGCCGATCGCCGCCGCGGTGGTGCTCGGCGCCCTCGTCGCGCCGCCCGACCCGGTCGCCGCGACCGCCGTCGCCGGCAAGCTGGGGCTGCCCCGCCGCATGGTCTCCATCCTGGAGGGCGAGGGCCTGTTCAACGACGTCACCGCGATCGTCCTCTACCACGTCGCGCTCGCCGCCGCCGTCAGCGGCTCCTTCTCGGTGCCCTCCGCGGTCGGCTCGCTGGTGCTGTCCGCGGTGGTCGCGATAGCGGTCGGGCTGGTGCTGGGCTGGGCCACCAACAAGCTGATGGGACTGCTGGGCGACCCGACGCTGCAGATCGGCCTGACGCTGCTGGTGCCGTTCGTCGCGTACGTCCTCGCCGAGGAGTTCGAGGGCTCCGGGGTGCTGGCGGTGCTGACCACCGCGCTGTTCATCGCCGAGTACGCGGTGGACGCCGACGACGTGATGGGCCGGCTGGCCGGCTACACCTTCTGGGAGATCGTCGACACCCTCGTCACCGGCGTCGCCTTCGGGCTGATCGGCCTGGAGCTGCACAACGTGATCAAGGTGGCCTCCGGCCGCTGGGGCGAGATGCTCGGCGTCGGGGCCGCCGTCGTGGTGGTCGTGGTGGGCGTCCGGCTGCTGTGGCTGCTGCCGGCCGCCTGGCTGGCCAAGCGGATGCACAAGCGCCGCGACTTCGACGAGGACATCCCGCTGAGCTGGCGGGAGACCCTGATCATGTGGTGGTCCGGGATGCGCGGAGTGGCGTCCGTCGCGCTGGCGCTGGCCATCCCGTACACGATCGACGGCGGCGCCGACTTCCCGGCCCGCGACGAGATCCTCTTCATCGCCTTCGCCGTGGTGCTCTCCGGGCTCGTCATCCAGGGCCTGTCGCTGCCCACGCTCGTCAAGAAGCTGCGGGTACGGGCCGACTCGGAGGCCGAGGAGAAGCTGGAGCACGAGCTGGCGCTGCGGGTGATCAAGGCCTCCAAGCGGCGGCTGAAGGAGATCCTGGAGGTCGAGGAGCTGCCGGAGGAGATCAGCGAGCAGCTCACCCGGCGCGCGTACGACATGGGCGCGCGCATCGCGCCGGACATCGTGGACGACGACCGGCGGGAGAACTTCGAAAAGCGCATCACCCGGATGAAGAAGGTGCAGCGCATCCAGAGCGAGATGCTCTCGGCGGCCCGCCACGAGGTGCTGTCGGCGCGCAGCGAGCCGGGCGCCGACCCGGAGATCGTGGACCGGGTGCTGCGCCAGCTGGACATGCGCAGCCTGCGGGGCGCGCCGCTGCCGTAGGCCCGGGAGGCGGGGTGCGGTATCGCGCCCCGCCCCGTCAGCCGTCCAGGCCGGGCCCCTTGTCCAGCGTCCCCGGGCGCCGTTCCCCGTCCGTCAGCCGGGCGGTGTCCTGCCCGCCGTCGGGGGCGACGCTGGTGGCGACCCGCGGCAGCGCGTACGGGTGCTCGGCGCGCAGCCAGTCGATCATCCGCTCGCGGACCTCGCAGCGCACCGACCAGATGGCGTCCGAGTCCCGGGCGGTGACCAGGGCGCGCACCTGGATCGTGGTGGGCGTGGTGTCGGTCACCACCAGGCTCCAGCCGCGGCCGTCCCAGTCGGTGCTGTTCTGCAGGATCTCGTGCAGCCGCTGCCGCATCTTCTCCACCGGCGCCGCGTGGTCGAGGTGGAAGAAGACCGTGCCGGTCATCTGCGCGCCGCCGCGCGACCAGTTCTCGAACGGCTTGCTGGTGAAGTACGACACGGGCATGGTGATCCGCCGCTCGTCCCAGGTCCGTACGGTCAGGAAGGTCAGGGTGATCTCCTCGACCGTGCCCCACTCCTTGTCCACGACCACCGTGTCACCGATGCGGACCATGTCGCCGAAGGCGATCTGCAGGCCCGCGAAGAGGTTGCCGAGCGTGGACTGCGCCGCCACACCGGCGACGATGCCGACCAGCCCGGCCGAGGCCAGCATGGACTGGCCGACGGTCTGCATCCGGGGGAAGGTCAGCAGCATCGAGGCCGCGGCGACGACGATGACGACCGCCGTGACCACCCGCTGGATCAGTGTGACCTGCGTACGCACCCGCCGGACCCGGGCGGCGTCCCGCGCGCCCGCCGCGTAGCGGGAGTACGAGGACTCCACGATGGCCGCCGACGCGCGGATGGCGAGCCAGGCGGTGGCCGCGATCAGTATCAGGGAGAGGATCTGGCCGAGCCCGGCCTCGTGGTCCTCGATGAACTCCAGGCCGGTCCGGTCGTAGAAGCCGCGCAGCAGGGCGGTCACCATGACCACTTGCAGGGGGACGCGGCAGCGCCGCAGCAGGCCCCACAGTGGCGTGTCCGGGCGGGCCGTGTCGGCCCGGCGCAGTGCCAGATCGGCCAGCCAGCCCAGGATGAGCGTCACGACTATCGAGCCGCCTACGACGATGAGCGGACGAAGCACGTCCTCCATGGACACCGCGGTCCTCCTATTTTGTGGTCAGCTTCGTGCCGGTTCCTACTGACCGTAACTGGCACGATGGTGGAAGTGCGATCCAATGACAGGGAAGTGAATCCAGTGGCCTCTTCGCCCGCCTCGTCGTCCGTGCCCTCCGCGGCGCCCTCGACGGTTGTCCTGTTCCACTCGGTGTGCGGTCTGCGGCCCGCGGTGCACGCCGCCGCCGGCCGGCTGCGCGAGGCCGGGCACGAGGTCGTCGTACCGGATCTGTTCGATGGGCGGACCGCGGAGACCGTCGAGGACGGCATGGCGGTCAAGGACGAGATCGGCAAGGACGAACTGCTGCGCCGCGCGGTGACCGCCGCCGCGCCGTACTCCGACCGCGGCGTGGTCTACGCGGGCTTCTCCTTCGGCGGCGCGGTCGCCCAGAACCTCGCGCTGGGGGACGAGAAGGCGCGCGGGCTGCTGCTGATGCACGGCACCTCGGACATCGCCGACGACGCGGCGGTCGACGAGCTGCCCGTACAGCTGCACGTCGCCGACCCGGACCCGTTCGAGCCGCACGACTGGCTCAACGCCTGGTACCTGCGGATGGGGCGGGCCGGAGCGGACGTGGAGGTCTACCGCTACCCGGGGGCCGGGCACCTGTTCACCGACCCCGGGCTGCCGGACTACGACGAGGAGGCCGCCGAGAGCGCCTGGAAGGTCGCCCTCGGCTTCCTCGGCTCGCTGTGACGGCGCGTGACGGGGCGCCGGGCGGTCAGCCCGCCGGCCGGCGCACGCGCTCCACCCGCTGGGTCCCCGAGCGGGTCCGGTAGGAGCGTGCCAGGGACGTGGTCGCGTGCGGGTCGGTCCGGTCGGAGACGGTGAAGTAGTCCATCTGCGTGCGCTCCGCGCTCACGTCCAGGACGCCGTAGCCGTGCGAGTCCATGTCCAGCCACTTCACATGGCGGTTGGCCGCCCGGATCGCGGCGACGCCGACCAGTGAGACGGTGTGCGGGGCGACGTGCAGGAAGTCGTCCACGTTGTCGGAGGTGACCGAGGTGACGACGAACTCGGTGGCGACCGGCGGCGTGGCCGGGTAGGTGGCGGCCCGCACCGGCACCTCGTTGGCCCAGGCCATGTGGATGTCGCCGGTCAGGAAGACGGTGTTGTCGATACCGCGGTCGCGCAGGTGGGTCAGCAGTTCGCGCCGGTCGTCGGTGTAGCCGTCCCACTGGTCGGTGTTGACCGCCAGGCCCTCCTTCGGCAGGCCGAGGAGTTCGGCGAGCGGCGCCAGCAGATGGGCCGGTACGGAGCCGAAGGCGACCTGCGAGATCATCACGGAGGTGCCGACCAGCCGCCAGGCGGTGTCCGAGCGCTCCAGCCCGGCCTTGAGCCAGTCCAGCTGGGCCCGCCCGGTGATCGTGCGGTCCGGGTCGTCCACCTTCCCGCTGCCCGGCTTGGCCTGTTCGTCCCGGAAGGTCCGCAGGTCGAGCAGGTGCAGGTCGGCCAGCTTGCCGAAGCGCAGCCTGCGGTAGGTGGTGCCCGCCGTGGAGGTCCGTACGGGCATCCACTCGAAGTAGGCGCGCTTGGCGGCGGCCATCCGGTCCGCCCAGTCGCCCTCGGTGCCGGGGGTGTGGTTCACGGCGCCGCCCGACCAGGCGTTGTCCGCGAACTCGTGGTCGTCCCAGATCGCGATGAGCGGGTGCGCGGCGTGTATGGCCCGGAGGTCGGGGTCGGTCTTGTGGATGCCGTGCCGGGTGCGGTAGTCGGCGAGCGTGATGATCTCGTGCGTGGGGGAGTGCCGCCGTACGGCCTTGCCCGCGGCGGCGAAGGCGCCGGTGGCGTACTCGTAGAGGTAGTCGCCGAGGTGCAGCACCGCGTCCAGGTCGCGGCGGGCCGCCAGATGCCGGTACGCGGAGAAGTAGCCCGCTTCCCAGTTGGCGCAGGAGACCACGCCGAAGCGGATGTTGGGGGCCTTCGCGTCGTGCGCGGGGGCGGTACGGGTGCGGCCGACCGGCGAGTGGGTGCCGTCGACGGTGAAGCGGTAGTAGTAGGCGGTGGCGGGCGCCAGGCCGCGGACGTCGGCCTTGACGGTGTGGTCGGCCGCGGCCGTGGTGATCGCGGTTCCCCGCGCGACCACCGAGCCGAAGTCCCGGTCCGCCGCCACTTCCCAGGCCACCGTGGTGTCCGGGCCGCGGCCGGAGCCGGGCACCGCCCCGGGCTCGGGGGTGACCCGGGTCCACAGCAGGACGCCGTCCGGGAGCGGGTCGCCGGAGGCCACGCCGTGCTGGAAGACCGGTGGGTCCGTGCGGGTCTGGGCGGCGCGGGCGGGGCCGGTGGCGGCGAAGGGCAGCAGGGCGGCGGAGGCCGCTGCGGCCGTAACAGCGGTGCGACGTGATATCTGGTCATGATCGGTCACGGCCGATCACCATACTGTCGCGTAACGCACTACGGGAGGGCTCGCGTGTACTGTTCGCCCTCCCGTAAACAGCTGTCCGCCGGGCCGGTGCCCGCCCTCCCGCCGCTACTTCTTCGCGTCCTTCGCGGGGCCGAACTCGTCGTCGATCATCTTGTTGAAGTTGGCCGTGGCGAGTTCGTAGTACTGCTCCTTGGTCATCTGCTTCTGCGGGACCTGGGGCAGCTTCAGCTTCTTGTCGCCGTGCAGGAACGCCGGTGTCCCGGTCACGCCCTTGCGGCCGAAGAGCGCCGTCATGTCCATCGTCCACCGGTCGTAGGTGCCGTTCTTGACCGCGGCCCGGAACTTCTCGTTGTTCTTCAGCTCCGGCACCTGGTCGGCCACCTCCAGCAGCTTGGCGTCCTTGGCGTAGGCGTCGTCCGCTTCCTCGGGGTGGTTCTTCTCCGCGTACAGCGCGGTCTTGTACTTGAGGAACGCCTCCGGGCCGACGTCCAGGGCCGCGCCGAGCGCGCTGAGCGCGTTCTTGGAGCCCTCGCCGCCCTGGCCGCCGTCGATGAACGTGTACATGGTGAAGCGGATCTTGTAGCGGCCGTCCTCCATGCCCTTCAGGAGGGCCGGGCCCGCGCTCTGCTCGAAGCCCGCGCAGGCCGGACAGCGGATGTCCTCGAAGACCTCCAGGGTCTCCTTCGCCGCCGGCTTGCCGATGACGATCTCGGTGCCGCCCTTGCCGCCGGTGTTGGCGGGTTTGGCCAGGTCGGCCTCCTTGGCCGCCTCCCAGCCGGTGGGCTCGTTCGCCTTCATGATGCCGAAGCCGATGCCGCCGGCTATGACGAGGACGCCGACCACCGAGCCCGCCACGACGAGCTGCCGGCGGATACGTTCCTTCTTCTTCTGCCGCTCGCGCTCGGCGCGGATACGCTCACGGGCCGCCTGCTTGCCCGCCTGGCTGTCGCGGTCGCTCATGGTGCCTACCGACTCCCTGTCCCGATTGCCGTGGTGCGTGCCGTGGTGAACCCCCGCTGTACGGGCAGCGGCGGACCGCTCCGTACGACGCGGTGCCCGGGCCGGGGAGCGGCCGGAGCCGGGGGAGACGACGTACCGGCCGTGCCCGGTCCGCTCCATGCCCGGAGTCTGCCATGAGCACGGCGATTCGCCGGGTCAAGATTTGGCATCGGCGCACCGGCGGCCGGGGGTACGGCAACGGCCGGCGTGCGGTGCGCACGCCGGCCGTGGGAGCCGTCCGCCCGGGCCCCGCAGCGGGGCCCGGGCAGCGGCGCGGATCAGCCCTTGATGGCCTTGTCGACGGCCGCGTTGAACGCGTCCGGTGTGGACGGGGCGGCCTTGCCGTTCGCGGTGTCGGTGCCCAGCACCGTGTCGTCCAGCTTGACCGTCGGCGTGCTCTTGACGTCCTTGAAGCCGTTGAAGGCCTCGGACATCTCCATCGCCCAGCGGTTGTACGTACCGGCCTTCACGGCGTCCTGGAACTTGGCGTTCCCCTTCAGGGCGGGCACCGTGTCGGCGACCTTGAGCAGGTAGTCGTTGTCCGCGAACTTGTCCTGCCGCTCGTCGGGGTGGAACTCCTTCGAGAACAGCGCTTCCTTGTACTTCAAGAACGCGTCCGGCCCCACGTTGAGCGCGGCGCCCATCGCGCTGAGCGCGTTCTTGGAGCCGGTGCCCTGGAGGTTGTTGTCCAGGAAGGTGCCCAGGTGGATGGAGGCCTTGTACTTGCCGTCCTTCAGGTCCTTCTGGATCGTCTCGCCGACGTTCTGCTCGAAGCCCGCGCAGCCGGGGCAGCGGGCGTCCTCGAACAGGGACAGCGTGTGCTTGGCGTCCTTCTTGCCGACGACGATGTCCGTGCCGTTCTTGCCGGAGGTGTTGGCCGGCTGGACCAGCTTGGCGCTCGCGGCCTTGGCCCACGTGTCGGAGCCGCCACTGCCGGAGTCGCCGCCCGACTTCGCCACGGCCACACCGATGCCGCCCGCGATGGCCAGTACGGCGACGATCGCGCCGCCGACGGTCAGCTGCCGGCGGACCTTCTCCTTCTTCTTCTGCCGCTCGCGCTCGACGCGCAGCCGCTCGCGGGCTGCCTGCTTGTTGGCCTGGCTGTTGCGGTTGCTCATGACTGTCCTGCTCCTGAGAAAGGTGTGAACGGGTACCTGTCCGAAAGCCGCGGCCCGAAGGCTACGCGGCGAGGGAGCAGGGCGGTCCACGCCGTACGACGCAGTGCACGAGCAGGGGGACCGCCCGCGGGCCCGGAACGGTGCGCGCGGGCCGGGAAGCCGGGCGGTGCGGCACGGGCAGCGCCCGGACCACCGCCACCGCCAGCAGCAGCGGCCGGAACGCGAACGCGGTCACCGCCCCCAGCAGCTGGGCCAGCGCCGCCTCGCCCCGCCGCAGCCAGGCCGCCGCGAGCAGCCCCACGGCCACGTGCGCCGCGAGCAGCAGCAGCCAGGTCGAGACGGGCGCCGGATCGTCCCCGGACAGGTGCGCCAGGGGAGCGCCCACGTTGCCGCCGCCGCACAGCAGGTCCACGCCCAGGGACCGCAGCGGCCCGGCGACCGGGCCGCCGGCCCGCCCGTAACACGTGTGCTGACCGGCGCTGAAGACCGTGTCGGCCGCCAGCTCCAGCGGGACGAGCAGCGCGGCGATGCGCCAGAAGCCGCGCTCCCGGCCGGCCAGCGCGTAGGAGACGGCGAAGACGGCGGCCGAGAGGGCGGCGACGGTGGTCAGCGGCAGCGGCATCCGGGACAGCAGCACATGGCCGGCGGACGACAGCGTCACGCACAGCGCCGTGAAGAGCGCCGCGCGCAGTGCCCGCAGGTGTGCCGCCGAGATGTCCATTGGAGCGAGTCTGCCACGGCCCGGTGTAAGTGGGGACTAAGAGGACCGGAACACGTCGGGTCCCCGCCGTCCGCACCCGGTGGTGTGGCTCACAGGCCGGGGATACGGCCGTTGCGGAAGAGGTCCACGAACGTCTGGTGGTCGGCGCGGGCGCGGGCGCCGTACGCGTGGGCGAAGTCCACCAGCAGCCGGCCGAAGCCGTCCTCGTCGGCGGCGATGGCCGCGTCGATGGCGCGCTCGGTGGAGAACGGCACCAGGGAGTGGCCGCTCTCGTCGTCCGCCGCGGCGTGCATCGTCGCCGTCGCCCGGCCCAGGTCCGCGACGACCGCCGCTATCTCCGCCGGGTCGTCGATGTCCGACCAGTCCAGGTCGACCGCGTACGGGGAGATCTCGGCGACGAGCTGGCCGGCGCCGTCCAGCTCGGTCCAGCCCAGCCACGGGTCGGCGTGGTCCTGGAGGGCGCGCTGCGAGATCACCGTGCGGTGGCCCTCGTGCTGGAAGTAGCCGCGCACCCGCGGGTCGGTGATGTGCCGGGAGACCGCCGGGGTCTGCGCCTGCTTCATGTAGATGACGACGTCGTTCTCCAGGGCGTCGCTGTTGCCCTCCAGCAGGATGTTGTACGAGGGCAGGCCCGCCGAGCCGATGCCGATGCCGCGGCGCCCCACCACGTCCTTGACGCGGTAGGAGTCCGGGCGGGTCAGGCTGGACTCGGGCAGCGTCTCCAGATAGCCGTCGAAGGCCGCCAGGACCTTGTAGCGGGTCGCGGCGTCCAGCTCGACCGTGCCGCCGCCCGCGGCGAAGCGGCGCTCGAAGTCGCGGATCTCGGTCATCGACTCCAGCAGGCCGAAGCGGGTCAGCGAGCGGGCCATGCGCAGCGCGCCCAGCAGCGGGCCCTCGGCCGTGTCCAGGGTGAAGGGCGGCACGTCGTCGTCCTTGGCGCCGGTGGCCAGGTCGTGGATGCGCTCGCGGTAGGCGGCGGCGTATATCCCCACCAGCTCGCTGATCTGCTCGTCGCTCAGCGCCTTGGCGTAGCCGATCAGGGCGACGGAGGCGGCGAAGCGCTTCAGGTCCCAGGTGAAGGGGCCGACGTAGGCCTCGTCGAAGTCGTTGACGTTGAAGATCAGCCGGCCGGTGGCGTCCATGTACGTGCCGAAGTTCTCGGCGTGCAGATCGCCGTGAATCCACACCTGGCCGGTCCGCTCGTCCTCGTACGGACCGCTGCCGGGGCCGCCGCCCGACGCCTGGAGGTCGTGGTAGAAGAGGCAGGCCGTGCCCCGGTAGAAGGCGAAGGCGGAGGCGGCCATCTTGCGGAACTTGACCCGGAAGGCCGCCGGGTCGGCGGCGAGCAGCTCTCCGAAGGCGGTGTCGAAGACGGCGAGGATCTCCTCGCCGCGCTGAGCGGCGTCCGGCGCCGGGACGAGCTGGGACGACATCGCGGGGTGCCTCCTGGGGCGGATGATTCAGACGGGTGTGCCATCACTTCCAACGGCCGAGGCTACTCATCCGTGCCCGCCCGCCCGTCACCCGTCCACCGCCCCTCATCGAGGCGACGCGCGCCGCAGTGCTCCTCGTCCGTCACCCGACCACCGCCCCTCATCGAGGCGCCGCGCGCCGCGGCCCGCCGCGTCCGCCGTGTCCGCGCCCCGCCGCCACCGGGCTCGTGCGCCGACCCTCGGGTTGTCGGTGGAGGGTCGTAGACTTCGAGACCGTCGAAACCCTGCCGCCACCTTTCCCGGAGGTCTCCCACCGTGGCCAAGCCGCCCTTCACGCATCTGCATGTGCACACCCAGTACTCGCTGCTGGACGGTGCCGCGCGGCTGAAGGACATGTTCGAGGCGTGCAAGGAGATGGGGATGACCCACATCGCCATGTCCGACCACGGCAACCTCCACGGCGCCTACGACTTCTTCCACAGCGCCCAGAAGGCCGGGGTCACGCCGATCATCGGCATCGAGGCGTACGTGGCGCCCGAGTCGCGGCGCACCAAGCGCAAGATCCAGTGGGGCCAGCCGCACCAGAAGCGCGACGACGTCTCCGGTTCCGGTGGTTACACCCACAAGACGATCTGGGCGGCGAACAGCACCGGGCTGCACAACCTCTTCAAGCTCTCCTCGGACGCGTACAAGGAAGGCTGGCTCCAGAAGTGGCCCCGGATGGACAAGGAGACGATCTCCCAGTGGTCCGAGGGCCTGATCGCCTCCACCGGCTGTCCTTCCGGTGAGCTGCAGACCCGGCTGCGCCTCGGCCAGTTCGACGAGGCGCTGAAGGCCGCCTCCGAATACCAGGACATCTTCGGCAAGGACCGGTACTTCCTGGAGCTGATGGACCACGGCATCGAGATCGAGCGCCGGGTCCGCGACGGCCTGCTGGAGATCGGCAAGAAGCTCGGCATCCCGCCGCTGGTCACCAACGACTCGCACTACACGTACGCGCACGAGGCGACCGCCCACGACGCCCTGCTGTGCATCCAGACCGGCAAGAACCTCTCGGACCCCGACCGCTTCCGGTTCGACGGCACCGGCTACTACCTGAAGTCCACGGACGAGATGTACGCCATCGACTCCTCGGACGCCTGGCAGGAGGGCTGCCGCAACACCCGCCTGGTCGCCGACCAGATCGACACCGCCGGCATGTTCGAGAAGCGCGACCTGATGCCGAAGTTCGACATCCCGGAGGGCTTCACCGAGGTCACGTGGTTCAAGGAGGAGGTCCGGCGGGGCATGCTCCGCCGCTACCCCGGCGGGGTCCCCGACGACCGGCAGCGGCAGGCCGAGTACGAGATGGACATCATCCTGCAGATGGGGTTCCCGGGGTACTTCCTCGTGGTCGCGGACTTCATCATGTGGGCGAAGAACAACGGCATCGCGGTGGGTCCGGGCCGAGGCTCCGCGGCCGGTTCGATCGTCGCGTACGCCATGGGCATCACCGACCTCGACCCGATCACCCACGGACTGATCTTCGAGCGGTTCCTCAACCCCGAGCGCGTCTCCATGCCCGATGTCGACATCGACTTCGACGAGCGCAGGCGCGTCGAAGTGATCAGGTATGTGACGGAGAAGTACGGCGCCGACAAGGTCGCCATGATCGGCACGTACGGCAAGATCAAGGCCAAGAACGCGATCAAGGACTCGGCCCGGGTCCTGGGCTACCCGTACGCCATGGGCGACCGCCTCACCAAGGCCATGCCCGCCGACGTCCTCGGCAAGGGCATCGACCTCTCCGGCATCACCGACCCCCAGCACCCGCGCTACAGCGAGGCCGGCGAGATCCGGGGGATGTACGAGAACGAGCCCGACGTGAAGAAGGTCATCGACACCGCCAAGGGTGTGGAGGGCCTGGTCCGGCAGATGGGGGTGCACGCGGCCGGCGTGATCATGTCCAGCGAGCCGATCGTCGACCACGCCCCGCTGTGGACGCGGCACACCGACGGCGTGACCATCACGCAGTGGGACTACCCGCAGTGCGAGTCGCTCGGCCTGCTGAAGATGGACTTCCTGGGCCTGCGCAACCTCACCATCATGGACGACGCCGTCAAGATGGTGGAGGCCAACAAGGGCAAGAAGCTGGAGCTCCTGGAGCTCCCGCTGGACGACCCCAAGACCTATGAGCTGCTCTGCCGCGGTGACACCCTCGGCGTCTTCCAGTTCGACGGCGGCCCGATGCGTTCGCTGCTGCGCCAGATGCAGCCCGACAACTTCGAGGACATTTCCGCCGTATCGGCCCTGTACCGCCCGGGTCCGATGGGCATGAACTCCCACATCAACTACGCGGAGCGCAAGAACGGCCGCCAGGAGATCACGCCGATCCACAAGGAGCTGGAGGAGCCGCTCAAGGAGGTCCTGGGCCTGACCTACGGCCTGATCGTCTACCAGGAGCAGGTCCAGAAGGCCGCCCAGATCGTCGCCGGTTACTCCCTCGGCGAGGCGGACGTCCTGCGCCGCGTGATGGGCAAGAAGAAGCCCGAGGAGCTGGAGAAGAACTTCGTCCTCTTCCAGGCCGGTGCCCGCAAGAACGGCTTCAGCGACCAGGCGATCCAGGCCCTGTGGGACGTGCTGGTCCCCTTCGCCGGCTACGCGTTCAACAAGGCGCACTCCTCCGCGTACGGACTCGTCACGTACTGGACCGCCTACCTGAAGGCGAACTACCCGGCGGAGTACATGTCCGCGCTGCTCACCTCGGTGCGCGACGACAAGGACAAGTCGGCGGTCTACCTGAACGAGTGCCGCCGCATGGGCATCAAGGTGCTCCCGCCGAACGTGAACGAGTCCCTGGCGAACTTCGCCGCCCAGGGCGACGACGTGATCCTCTTCGGTCTCACCGCGGTCCGAAACGTCGGTCAGAACGTCGTCGACTCGATCATCCGCTGTCGCAAGGCCAAGGGGAAGTACAGCTCCTTCCCCGACTACCTGGACAAGGTCGACGCGGTCGTGTGCAACAAGCGCACCACCGAATCGTTGATCAAGGCGGGCGCGTTCGACGAGATGGGGCACACCCGCAAGGGCCTGACCGCGCACTACGAACCCATGATCGACAACGTGGTGCAGGTCAAGCGCAAGGAGGCCGAGGGGCAGTTCGACCTCTTCGGCGGCATGGGCGACGCGGCCGACGACGACGGCCCCGGCTTCGGCCTGGACGTCGAGTTCTCCGACATCGAGTGGGACAAGACGTACCTGCTCGCGCAGGAGCGCGAGATGCTCGGTCTGTACGTTTCCGACCACCCCCTGTTCGGTCTGGAGCACGTCCTGTCCGACAAGGCGGACGCGGCGATCTCCCAGCTGACCGGCGGCGACTACTCCGACGGCTCGATCGTGACCATCGGCGGCATCATCTCCGGCCTCCAGCGCAAGATGACCAAGCAGGGCAACGCCTGGGCCATCGCCACCGTCGAGGACCTGGCCGGCTCCATCGAGTGCATGTTCTTCCCCGCGACCTACCAGCTGGTCTCCACCCAACTCGTCGAGGACACCGTCGTCTTCGTCAAGGGCCGGCTGGACAAGCGCGAGGACATCCCGCGGCTGGTCGCCATGGAGATGATGGTCCCCGACCTCTCGGAGGCCGGTGCCAACGCGCCCGTGACGATCACGATCCCCACGGTCAAGGTCACCCCGCCGCTGGTGGAGAAGCTGGGCGAGGTGCTCACCAGCCACCGCGGCGCGACCGAGGTGCGGATCAAGCTCCAGGGGGCGCGCAAGACGACGGTGCTGCGGCTGGACCGGCACCGGGTGACACCGGACCCGTCGCTGTTCGGCGACCTGAAGGTGCTGCTGGGGCCGTCCTGCCTGGCGGGCTGAGCCGGTGCGGGGGTGCCGGGGCGGCGTGCCCCGGCATCCCCGGCACCGGGCACCGGCGCCGCTGCCGGCCGATTTTGTACAACCGCGAAACTAATTTGCCCAAGCGGTGAAAAGCCATGGCGTAAACCGGACATCTACGCGAGTAGCGTTCCCAATGGAACGAACTTTCGCGTGAGGGATGGTTTCGTCAAATGAACGCAGCAGTGATCAGCAAGGCCGTCTTCCTCCTGAGGGACGCCCACCTCTCGCCCCTCCAGGCCCGCCGCGGCCTGGCCGCCTACTTTCCGGACCTCGGCATGACCGACCGGGTGCGGCATGTGCAGGCCGCGTACGACATCGTCAGCGGCGGCCACCCGGCGGGCCGCGTCAGGGCGTCCGATCTGACGCAGCCCCGCTATTTCGCGGCGGCCCACGAGCGGCACGGCTTCACGGACTGAGACCCGCCGCCGTCCAGCGGCGCACGAAGCGCAAGAGGGGCGCACCCGGAACGGGTGCGCCCCTCTACTGCTGTGCGGCGGTGGTCAGTTGTGACCGAAGCGGCGCTGGTGCTTACGGGCGACATCACTCGGCGTGGCCTCCACGGACTGGGCCGATGCCTGCGACTCCATCGCCGACCGCTCGGCGTCCTGGCGGTTGCGCTCAGTGGTCTGCGCGCCCTTCTGTTGCTGATTACGGTCGCGATTCTTGTTCTTGGCCATGATCGTGCCTCCTGAGGGGGATCCTGGGATCGGGGCCGTGACCAGGCTTACACGCGCCGTTGCTCCGCGCATGTCGGGCAATTACCGTGAGTAATATGCCGCGTCACGTGGTGCGTTCGCTTCTGGTACCGAATCCGCCACGCCGATGATCGAGTTCGGGCAGTTAACCCCCGTACGGTCGGGCAGACTCGAAGGTGAGCAGCAGGAGAAAACCTCGTGCCACAGGCCGAGCCGGGGGGCGTCCGACTTCAGCACCTCAGGAAAGAGGGTGGAACGTGGATCGCTGCGTCGTCCTGGTGGACGCCGGATACTTGCTGGGCGCCGCCGCGAGCCTGCTCGCCGGAGAGCCCACCCGCTCCCGGATCACTGTCGATCACGCCGCGCTCATCCAGGGCCTGCGCCAGCGCGCCGAGGCCGACACGGAGCGGCCGTTGCTGCGCATCTACTGGTTCGACGGCGCGCCCGACCGGGTGCCGCAGCCCGAGCACCGGCGGCTGCGCGTCATGTCGCGGGTCACGGTCCGGCTCGGCGCGCTGACCCGCAGCGACGGCCGCTGGGCCCAGAAGGGCGTGGACGCCGCGATGCACGCGGAGTTGACCGAGCTGGCCCGCAACCGGGCCTGCTCCGACATCGTGCTCGTCACCGGCGACGGCGACCTGCTGCCCGGCCTGATGTCGGCCAAGGAACACGGCGTCGCCGTGCACCTGTGGGCCGTACAGGCCGCCGACGGCGACTACAACCAGTCCGAGGACCTGGTCGCCGAGGCCGACGAGCGGCGGGTGCTGGACCGGTCGTGGATCACCCGCGCCGTACGCCTGAAGGAACTCGGCGGGCCCTGCGCGCCGCCGCCCGTACCGCGGCCGGAGATCGCCGCCATCCTCTCGGCGCCACTGCCCGAATCCGCCGTCGCCGCGGCCGCGGCCGCCGCGTCCGCCGCCCACGACGCGGACCGGGCGGCGGCCCGCGAGCACAATGGTTCGAACGGCGCCGCCCGGCCGGCGCCGACGCCCGCGGAGCGCGCCGGGAGCACGGGGGCCTGCGCCCGTACGGGTACGGGCTCGCGCGACGGCGAGGGCGCCGGGCCCGGCGGCAAGGGCGCGCCCGCCGTCCCCACCCCCAAGGACCTGGCCGACCTGAACCGCGGCCCCGGCGGCCAGCCGGCCCCCACCCCCGCCCCCGTGCCCAGCGCGACGCTGCGCTGGTCCTCCGACAAGGGCTGGGTCGAGCGCGGCGGCCCGGTCGGCGAGCCGCCCGAAACGGCCTCGCTGCCGACGCTGGCCCAGCTCACCAGCGCGGAGCAGCGCTGGGCGGACCGTGAGGAGGACATCACGGCCGTCAGCGGCGACCCCTTCGAAGTGGGCCAGGTCTTCGCCCGCCGCTGGACGGAACGGTTGTCCGACGCGGCCCACCTCCAGCAGATCTCCACGGAATACCCCCGGATTCCGCACCGCATCGACGGTGAACTCCTCCGTTACGCCGCCCGCTTCGGCCTCCTCGCCCACAAGGACGACCAGATCGACGAACACGACCGCTATGCGATCCGCGCCGGATTCTGGCGTGAAGTCGATCTCCGCACGGCCGCGGAGCACGCGCCGGTCGGCGACTAGTTCCGGCCGGGACGCACGAGCCGGGCCGCAGGCGGCCCCTCGGCTCCGGGCTCCCCGCCCGCCACGCACAGGGGGTGAGGACAGCCCTGGGCGCGGAGGCGCGTACGCTCGTTGCTCGTGAGGATGGGTGCGAAGCGGGTGGAGTGCGGCGAGCTGGTGTGTGCCGTGCGGGACCTGGTCAAGACGTACCCCGCGGTACGCGGGCGGCGGGGGACGGCGGGGGCGCCGGCCGTGCGGGCCAGTGACGGCATCAGCCTGGACGTACGCCGGGGGGAGATCTTCGGGCTGCTCGGGCCGAACGGAGCGGGCAAATCCACGCTGGTGCGGCAGCTCACCGGGCTGCTGCGCCCCGACTCCGGCAGCGTCACCGTGCTCGGCCACGACCTCGTCCGCCACCCGGAGCGCGCCGCACGCCTGCTCGGATACCTGGGCCAGGAATCGAGCGCCCTGGACGAGATGACGGTCGCCCTGGCCGTGGAGACGACCGGCCGCCTGCGCGGGCTGACCGTGCGCGAGGCGCGCGCCGAGCGCGACGCGGTCGTGGCGGAGCTGGGTCTCGACGGCATCGCCGGGCGCCCCCTCAAGCGGCTCTCCGGCGGGCAGCGCCGCCTCGCGTGCTTTGCCGCCGTACTGGTCGGCGAGCGGCCGCTGCTGGTCCTGGACGAGCCGACCACCGGCATGGACCCCGTGGCGCGCCGCGCCGTGTGGGCCGCCGTGGACCGCCGCAGGGCGGAGCGCGGCGCCACCGTGCTGCTGGTGACGCACAACGTGATCGAGGCGGAGAGCGTCCTGGACCGGGTCGCGGTGATCGACCGCGGCAAGGTCATCGCCTGCGACACGCCCGGCGGGCTGAAGGATCTGGTGGGCGAAGAGGTACGGCTGGAACTGGTGTGGCGGGAGCGGGCGCCGCTGGACGTGCCCGAGGTGGCCGCGCTGGGCGAGGCGGCGCGGGCCAGCGGGCGCCGCTGGACGCTGCGGCTGCCGCCGGACCGGGCACGCGAGGCGGTGGCCGCCGTGACGGCGGGCCCGGCCTTCGCGGCGCTGGACGACTTCACGTTCGCGACGCCGAGCCTGGAAGATGTGTATCTCGCGCTGGGGGGCCGTACGGAGGAAGGCTTGGTGAAGGCGTGAGTGTGGTTCCCGCCGAGGCGGATACGGCGGCGAAGCCGGACATGGCGGTGCGGGCGACGGCGGAGGTCTCGACGCCCGCCGGGGCCGTGGCCGGGGCCGTGACCGGGCCCGGCAGCACGGCGGCCCCGCGGCCGGACACGGACGCCATGGCCGTCGCGCCGCTGGCGCCCGCGGCCCGCCTGCTGCCCGCCCTCGGCGCCGTGTACCGGGCCCAGCTGTCGCGGGCCCGCGTCGCCCGCATCCCGCTGCTGTTCGTGGCCACCTTCCAGTCGATCGGGATCATGGTCCTGATGCGCGGCGTGGTCGACGGGGGCGACGCCGCGCGGGCCGTCGTCGCCGGCTCCAGCGTGCTGGTCGTCGCCTTCGTGGCGCTGAACCTGCTGGCCCAGTACTTCGGGCAGCTGCGCGCCAGCGGCGGGCTCGACCACTACGCCACGCTGCCGGTGCCGCCGGCCGCCGTGGTGCTCGGCGCCGCCGCCGCGTACGCCTCGTTCACCGCGCCGGGCACCGTGGTCACGGCCGTGACCGGCTGTCTGCTGTTCCAGCTGCCGATGGCGAACCTGTGGGTACTGCTCGCGGTGATCCCGCTCGCCGGAGCGGCCCTCGCCGGGCTCGGCGCCGCGCTGGGCCTGCTCGCGCCGCGCCCGGAACTGGCCACGCTCTGTGGCCAGTTGGGCATGTCCGCGGCCCTGCTGCTGGGCGTGCTGCCGGCCTCCGGGCTGCCCGCGCCCCTTTCGTACGCCCGGGACCTGCTGCCGTCGACGTACGGGGTCGAGGCCATGGCGCGCGGTTTCGACGCCCGCCCCGACTGGCTGGCGGTCCTCGCGGACCTGGGGGTCTGCGCGGCCGTCGGCGTCCTGTCGCTGGCCGTGGCGACGTGGGCGTACCGCCGGGCGGCCGTACGGTGACGGAACCAGGACCGGCGGGGCCAAACCCCTCCGGAGCGCCGGACGGCCTGCCGCACGACGCGCCGGACGGGTCCGGGCAGACCGGCCGGAACCGGCCGCGCGGCCGTCCTGCCCACAGCGGCACCGTGCCCACCTGGCACGATGACAGGGTGACCGCACCGCAGACGCCGCACGACGACCAGCCGCACGACAACCGGCCGCCCGAGCAGCCGCACCACCCCTGGGCCGCGCCGTCCGGGGCGCCGTCCGCCGATCCGACCCCCGGGGGGTCCGCCGTGCAGGACCGGGCCGAACTCCGCCGTGAACTGCGCGAGGCGGCGCTGATCGCGCTCGTGGTGACGGTGTGCGGCGCGCTGCTGGGCGCCCTGTGGGTGTGGCTGGCGCCGCGCGTCCCGCTGATCGCGGACGGCAGCGGCAACGTCTACCTCAAGAACATCGAGGGCGAGGAGTCCGTCGGCGGGGACGGCACCTTCATCCTGATGGCCCTCGGCTTCGGGGTGGTGTGCGCGGCGGCGGTGTTCCTCATCCGCAGGGCGGGGGGCATTCCGCTGGTGGTGGCGCTGGTGGTGGGCGGACTGCTCGGTTCCGTGGTGGCCTGGCGGCTGGGTGTGTGGCTGGGGCCGACCTCGGATCTGGCCGCACGCGCCGCGGAGGCCGGCAAGGGCGTGACCTTCGACGCGCCGCTGCGCCTCCAGGCCAAGGGCGCGCTGCTCGCCTGGCCGGTCGCCGCCATGGTCACCCATCTGCTGCTGACCGGCTTCTTCGGTCCCCGCGACCCGGAGCCGCCGGAGGCGGACTGGGCCGCCGGACCGCGGCAGGCCCCGCCGCCGTCGGACGGCTGACAGCGGTACGGAAAGCGGATCGGACCGGGCCGGGCCAGGCGCCTTGCCGAGGCGCCCGGCCCGGTTCCGTCTTGTGCCGTCTTCGGGAACTGCCCGCGGGCGTCACGCCGCGCGCCGGGGGCCGCCCCGGTCGCTCAGGCGGGCCGCTTTCCGTGGTTGGCCTTGCCCTTCTTGATGCGCCACTTCCGCTTACGGGTCTTCTTCGACATGGGCGTACCTCCTCCACGGGTCCTAGCGGAGGACGGGGGAGGCGTAAAGGCCCGGCGTCGTGACGGCCGGGGCGCACGGGGTGTATTCGGCCGCGTGCGATCGTTGCGGGCGCGGGCGCGGGCGCGGGCGCGGGCGCGGGCGTGGCTTCGGCCCGGTCCCGCGCGTTCGCCGCGGACCGTGTCAGTCCCGTGCGATCGCCGCGAGCGTCGCTCCCGTGAGCTTCTGGAGGTCGGCGGGGGCCAGCTCGACCTCCAGCCCGCGGCGCCCGGCCGACACGCACACCGTCCCGTGGGTGGTCGCCGACGCGTCGATCACCGTACGCAGGCGCTTGCGCTGGCCGAGTGGGGAGATGCCGCCGCGTACGTAGCCGGTGCTGCGTTCGGCCGCGGCCGGGTCGGCCATCGCGGCGCGCTTGCCGCCGGCCGCGGCGGCCAGGGCCTTGAGGTCGAGCGAGCCGGAGACCGGTACGACGGCGACGGTCAGGGCGCCGTCCACCTCGGCGAGGAGCGTCTTGAAGACCTGCTCGGGGGAGACCCCGAGGGCTTCGGCGGCCTCCTCGCCGTAGGAGGCGGCGGCCGGGTCGTGCTCGTAGGCGTGGAGGGTGAAGGCGACGCCCGCCTCGGTGAGGGCGACCGTCGCCGGGGTGCCGCCGGCGCCGGCCGGCTGCTTGCCGTTCTTGGACTGCTTGGGCTGCTTCGGCTTCTTGGACAAGGTCGTCGTGCCTCGGCTCGTGGGGCGGTCATGGGTACGGGGCGCGGTGGGCGGCGGCCGGGCCGCCGTCCGCCCGCCCGTCCCGGCGGTTCAGTTCGGGCTGGTCGGGTGCCGGGTCAGGTCCACCGCGGGCAGCGACGGGAGCTTACCGATCACCGCGGTCTCCTGGCGAAGGAGTTTCAGCTCCTCGGTGAGCCGGGCCGCGGTGTCCGGCGCCTCCAGGAGCCGCTGCTTGGCGGGGATGTCGAGCACCGCCGCGGCCGCCACCAGGTACGACAGCACCGACGGCTCGTCGGGCAGGTCCTGGCCGCTGGACAGCGTGCGCTCGTTCGCCCAGGCCAGCCGCTTCTGGTAGTTCCGAAAGGCCCGTACGACACCGGACGCCAGCGCGCCCGCGCCCTCGCCCTCGGTCTCCTCCAGCTCCTCCACCTCGGCCATCAGGTACGGGCCCGAGGCGTCCACCGACAGCAGCTTGAAGCGGGTGGTGCCGGTGGCCAGCACCTCGTACCCGGACGCGTCGGGGCCGGCGCCGGGGACGGCCGCCGCGTCCGCGGCGGACTCGGCGCCCTCGTCGGAGGCGAGGGGCGAGCCGGGGGAGCCGCTTTTCTCGCGGATGGTCGCCGCATCCGCCACGCAGCCCACGAGGTGGAAGGCGCTGATCGGGTCGGGGCCGAAGCCCGCGCCCGGTCCGTCGGCGGGCAGCGCGGTGCTGTCCGGCAGGCCGGGGGCGGAGGGCGCCACCTCGCGGCCGTCGCGGATCGCGACGACGCCGAAACGGCGGTCGTCTTCGGGCAGGGCGAGGAGGTCGCGCATCATCGCCCGATACCGCGCCTCGAAGACGTTGAGCGGGAGGACGAGTCCCGGGAACAACACCGAGTTCAGCGGGAAGAGCGGTAGGCGCACGGAGGTCACAGCCCGTAAGCCTAGAGCCTGTGGAGACGGGTGTGGTTCGCGGCCCGTGAACCGGGGGCCCGCACCAGGGCATGGCGGCCCCCGTTACGGGGCCCCACCCCCCCGGACAGGGGGGCCGAAACCGCAGCCGGCCGCCCCGCAGCCCCATCCGGCAG
>NZ_JBHWHY010000062.1:0-58378 GCF_042732265.1 Streptomyces sp. NPDC059788
CACCTGCCCCCGGGCACGCCCCCCCCGCGGCCCGACCCGCCCGACGCCCCGCGGCCCCCCTGCCGGGGGTGCCCTCACACGGCCACCCCCACCCCCAACTGCTGTCTGGCTGAAGCTGTTTCACGTGAAACAGACGTCGTCGGCTACCGGGGGGGGGCCGACGACGAGCGGGGATCGTTTCCCGATCGCTGGTCGAGCAGGCGCTTCAGAAGGGTGGTGCCGCCTTGATGCAGCCAGGCTTCGAAGGTCAGCAGGCCGGGATGGAGTGCGCGTAGGGCGTCGATGTCCACGGCGAAGCTGCGGCGGTCGTTGAGCCATTGGATGCCTTCCGCCGCCTCGGGGCTCAACTCTCGCAGCGTGTCCATCGGGATGCGGACATAGGGCACCGTATGGCCGGTGGCCCGGCTGATGGCGGACGCGTTTTCCACGGGCGTCAGCGCGTCACCTGCCAATTCCAGAGCCTGGCCTGCGAATCGCCCGTGGTTGGCGAACGCCAGGGCGGCCAGGGCGGCAATGTCGTCCAGGGCGATCAGCTGCTGCGGGACCTCAGGGGCGATGGCCGAGGGCAGGGTGCCGTCGCGCAGGCCCCACACCGGATGCGCGTAGTTCTCCATGAAGGACGTGGGGCGTAGCACGGTGGCCGGTATGCCGAGGGTACGGATGTGCGCTTCGATGGCGCCCTTGCTCTCCAACACGCTTACTGATGAATGTAGTTGAGCGCTGTTGGCGGACGTGTAGACGAGTAGCCGCGCGCCGGCTGCGAGGGCCGCGTCCGCGACGCTGCGGCCATGGCGGATCTCCTCCTGTCGGCCGTACTCCGGTGGCAGGCCGGGTGTACCGGGCGCAGGCTGGACGCTGAAGACCCCGTACGGCCCCTCTAGGGCAGCTCCTAACGCGATGGGGTCGGCCATGTCGGCGGCCCGTACGTCCGCTCCGGCGGCTGCCAGGGAACGGGCTGCGGGGCCTGCCGGATTCCGGGTGAGCGCCCGGACGGACCAGCCGCTCGTCAGGCCCGGACGGACCGGCCGTTCGTCAGCAGGTGGCGCGCCACCGCGCCGCCTTGCTGTCCCGTCGCCCCGGTCGCCGCGATGACGCGGTCGTTGTCGATCATGATTTGAGGCTCCCGTAGAATCGGAACGAGTAACCCGTTTGAAAGTACGGAACGCTCTATCCGGAAGTCAACGGTTTCAGGAGGCTCGATGATGGCGAGCGGTGGTCCGGTCCCTGCGCGCGCGGACGCGCGACGCAACAGGGCGCTGGTGCTGCAGGCGGCTCGAACTGCGTTTGAGGAGCAGGGGTTGGGGGTCCCGCTCGGGGAGATCGCGCGGCGTGCCGGAGTCGGTGCGGGGACCGTCTACCGCCATTTCCCGTCCAAAGAAGCCCTGTTCAGGGCGACGATCGCCGATCGGATCGAGCTTTTCACCGACACCGCACGGGACTTGGCACATGCTGCCGACCCCGTCGGAGTCTTCTTTCGCTTCCTCGCCTCGGTGATACGGCTGGCGTCACGGAACAAGGCGTTGTGTGACGCGCTGGAGGCGGTCGGCGAGGGCGGCTTCGAGCCTTCGCCGGAGGTCGAGCGGGACTTCGGTGAAGCCCTTGCCGTGCTGCTGGCGCGGGCCCAAGAGGCGGGCGGCGTAAGGAAGGACGTCGACCTCGACGATGTCCGGGCGTTGCTGGTCGGGTGCCTGTCGATGGAGCAGCGGCGGGCGTCCTCGGGGGTGCCGCAAGGCCGGATGACGGCGCTGATGTGCGACGGATTGCGGGCAGGCAGAGACGTAACGAAACTGCCCCATCAAGCGTCGGCGCGTAACGAAACTCGCTGCGAGGTGTGTGGCGGGCCGGTTCCTCCGGCTCGCACGGGGCGGCCCGCCCGGTACTGCGGTGGGGCGTGCCGGCAGAAGGCGCACCGGGCCAGGGCCCGGGCGGCGCGGGAGCCCGTGCGCGTGCGGGACGGAAGCGGTGAGGGCGACTGAGGGGAGAGGGCGAAGGGCGTAGGGCGGAGGGGTGGGGTGTTATGGGCGTTCAGCGGGCGGCCTGGGCACGGCGGGCGGCCTGGACATCCAGGTGCTGGAACGTCTCGGAGCCCGAACGCTCCGGAGGCCGGACGCCCAGACGCCGGAACGTCTGGGTGTCGGAACGTCTGGGTGCTGGATCGCCTGAGGGCCGGAGCGTCTGAGCTGTTCGCGCGGGCGCGAGGGGGCGGGCGTGGTCAGAAGGCCCGCAGGTCAGAGCTGGAGCTTGAACCCCAGGTGGGACGCCTCGAAACCCAGACGCTCGTAGAAGCGGTGGGCGTCGATGCGCGTCGCGTCGGAGGTGAGCTGCACCAGGCGGCAGCCGAGGGTGCGTGACTCGGCCACCGCCCACTCGATCAGGCGAGTGCCCAGGCCGTTGCCCCGCTCGTCGGCGTGGATGCGTACCGCCTCGATGATCGAACGGCTGCTGCCGCGCCGGGAGAGCCCCGGAACGACCGTGAGCTGAAGCGTTCCCACCGGGCGGGCGTCGCGTACGGCGACGACCAGGTGCTGGTTGGGGTCGGCGGCCAGCAGCTCGTACGCCGCTTGGTACGGGGCCAGATCGTCGGGGGTCTCTCGGGTGGCGCCCAGCTCGTCGTCGGCCAGCATCGCGACGATGGCCGCAATGTCGTCCCCGGTCGCGGGGCGGATCTCGATGTCGCTCATGGGCGGGACCCTACGCACCCCCGCTCAGGCGGGCCGAGCGAGGGTTTCCACCGCGGTTACCAGAGGGGCCAGTTCGGGACGCTTTGCGGCGTCCTGGAGTGCTTCGCGCAGCGCCGCGTCGTGGGTGGGCCGGGCCTCTTCGAGCAACTGGAGGCCTTCGTCGGTGACGTTGGTGTAGATGCCGCGCCGGTCGTCGGGGCACAGATAGCGGGAGAGCAGCCGGCGCTCTTCCAGCCGGGTGACCAGCCGGGTGGTGGCGCTCTGGCTGAGCACGACGGAGTCCGCGACCTGGTGCATCCGCAGGTGGCCGCCCGGGCCGTCGTGCTGCTCGCTGAGCACGTTCAGTACGGAGAACTCCCGGACGCTCAGGTCGTGCCGGCCCTGCAACGCGCGCTCGATGTGCGACTCGATGCGGCCGTGCAGGGCGGAGAGGGCGCACCAGCCCTGGGCGAGGGCCGGGGCGCTTCCGGAGTCGGCCGGGCAGCCCTGGGTGGGCGGGGCCGGGTTCGTGATGTCGGTGCCGGAATCGGCATCGGTGCTGGTGCCGGAAGCCGTGGTGGCGGCCGTTTCGGGGTCCGTGCTCGTGCTCGTGCGCTGGTCCGTTGCCCGCTGCTGACGGTGCCGGCTGCCCTGTCCCGTCCGCTGCTGGTCCTGCCGCGGCGCCTGCCGGGTCTGCTGCGTCATCGAAGGACCTCCTTACAGGTCGTACGAACCAGGATAGGACACAAACGAAATAGCCCGCGCTTGCAAGTAAGTGCGCATGCAATTATTGTCGACGCTTGTTAAAGGTTGATGCAATCGTTCGAAGGGAACCGTCATGCCGCTCGCTCTCCTGGCGCTCACCATCGGCGCCTTCGGGATCGGGATGACCGAGTTCGCGGTGATGGGGCTGCTGCCCGACGTGGCCGCGGGCTTCGGCGTCTCCATCCCCCTGGCCGGGTACGCGACCACCCTCTACGCGCTCGGCGTCGTCGTCGGCGCCCCGCTGATGACCGTCCTCGGCACCCGCATGACCCGTAAGCAGATGCTGGTGCTGCTGATGGGGCTGTTCGTGGTGGGCAACCTGCTCACCGCCGTGGCACCGGTCTTCGCGGTGATGCTGGCCGGGCGGATCGTTTCGTCCTTTGCCCACGGCGCGTTCTTCGGCATCGGGTCGCTGGTGGCTGCCGACCTCGTCGCGCCGCACAAGCGGGCCGGTGCCATCTCGATGATGTTCGCCGGCCTCACCGTCGCCAACGTCGTGGGCGTACCGACCGGAACCCTGCTCGCCCAGCAGATCAACTGGCGCGCCACCTTCGTCGCCATTGCCGCCCTGGGCGTGCTCGGCCTCCTCGGTGTCGCCAAGCTGGTCCCGGCGCAGCGCGTGAAGGCGGCCTCCCCGATCGGCCAGGAGATCGCGGCATTCCGAAACCCCCAGGTCGGGCTGGCGATGCTGATGACCGTCCTCGGGTTCGGCGGCGTCTTCGCGGCCGTCACCTATCTCGCCTCGATGATGACCGAGGTGACCGGGTTCGCGCCGTCGTCCGTCATCTGGCTCACGGCCGTCTTCGGCCTGGGCATGGTGGCCGGCAACCTGGTCTCCGGACGGTTCACCGACCGCCACATGATGCCGATGCTGTACGTGTCACTGGTCGGGCTCGCGCTCTCGCTGGCCGCGTTCAGCTTCGCCGCGCACAACAAGATCGCCGCTACCGTCACCATCGCTCTCATCGGCGCGTTCGGGTTCGCGACCGTACCGCCGCTACAGAAGCGGATCATGGACCAGGCGGCGACCGCGCCCACCCTCGCCTCGGTCGGCAACATCGCGGCCTTCAACTTCGGCAACGCGCTCGCCGCCTGGCTCGGCGGGATCGTCATCGCGGCGGGCCTCGGGCTGACCTCGCCCAACTGGGTCGGCGTGGCGATGACCGTGCTGGCGCTGGGCGTCGCGGTCCTCGCTGGAGCGCTGGAGCGCAAGAACGGCCGGAGGGGCGGGGGAGGCCGAGGTCGCGATGGTCGGATCGTTGCGGCTGGGGCTGGGGCTGGGGCTGGGGCTGGGGCTGGGGCCGGCGGGGCTGGGGTCGGCGGGGCTGGAGTGGGGTCCGGGGCCGGGGCCGTGGGGTGAAGTTGGCCGGGGGGTGTGGGGCTGTACGCGGGTGAGGTGGGTGGGGCGTCTGGTTCCGATCCGGGGCGTCGCCCCTCCGCTCCCGTAGTTGATCCGGGACCGCATCCGGTCAAGAGCCGCGACCTTCCCGCCCTGCGCCCGGATCAATGGCCACCGCTCGCCGCTCACCGGTCATCTCTCGCCGTTCATGGCTCACCAACCACCAACCACCAACCACCGACCGCATACAGACCCCGCCCGCGCAGAGCCGGGCGCCACCCGTGACACCACACACCCGTGACACCGCACACCCGTAACACCCACATACCCGAAACACCCATACACACAGGAGCACCACACATGACCACCACCCCCTCGGTCCGCCCCCTCACCACCCACGACGCGGACGCGCTCATCGACGCCGCCCGCACCGCCGCAGTCGGCCTCGGAGTCCTGGGCAGCGTCACCGTCCTGGACGCGGGAGGCCACCTGCTCGGCTTCCGGCGCGAGGACGCCGCCGTACTGATCTCGGGGGAGACCAGCACCCGCAAGGCGTACACCGCTCTGCAACTGGACGCGCCGACCGCCGATCTCGCCGACGCCGTACGGCCCGACGGCCTCTTCCACACCCTGCCCACCGCGCTCGACCGGCCGCTGCTGTTCATCGCGGGCGGCGTGCCGGTCCACCGCGACGGCCAGCTGATCGGGGCGATCGGCGTCGGCGGCGGGGCCCCGGAGCAGGACGACCGCATTGCCCGTACCGCCATCGAAGCCGCGGGCCTCAACTGACGACGTCACTCGGGCGCTTACGTGCCCGCGCCTGTTCGCGGACCCCGGCCGACTGCGCGGCGCGCAGTCGGCTGCCGCGTTTGGTCGGGCCCCAGGGCTTGAGTACGGAAATGGCGGTCACGAAGAGGTACGTGGCTGTGGCCACGGATGGGGCGGAGACCATGCTCAGCCCCGTGTCGGGTGTGCCGGCCACGGCATCGGCGGCGAGTTGGTCGATGCCCGGGCGCAGCGAGAAGGCCGTCAGCAGCACGGTCGTCACGGTCAACCAGAACTTGACGACGACCCAGCGGTGACGGGCCAGGCCCCAGGGCGTACCGAAAGACAGCACCAGCCCGCTGACCAGCGACGACAGCGCCACCGGGATGAGCAGCCAGTCGCTGAAGATCTTCATGGCGCGGTAGGCGGCCACCGTGGTGTCCGGCGATTTCGAGGTGTACCCGGCGACGCTGAGGGTGAGCAGACCGAGCGTGAGTCCGAGCCAGCCGACGGAAACCGCGACATGGACGACGAGGAAGGCCCGTCGCGCGGGCCGGCTGAGCTGCTTCATGAGATCCACGGTCGCGCCCGGTGGGCCGCGGGGCATCTGACGGCGGGAGTATTCGGTCGTACGCGCGCCTGAGTAGCGGCGGTGGCGGCGCTGGCGGTGGCAGTGGTAGCGCTGGCGGCGGTGCGGGACGGAGCCGACGCGGCGCACGGGAACTGGCGAGTGATCGGTGCGACACATGGGACGTGGGCGGTCGTCTCGTCCTACGCTCCCAGGTATGGGGAAGCTACATCTTTTCGACATGGACGGAACGCTGCTCTACGGTTCGGCCGCGGCCGTCGAGATATCCCGGCAGCTCGGGCTGGACCGGGAGATCGCGGAGCTGGAGCGGGCCTTCAGTGCCGGTGAAGTCACGCCGCCGCGCTTCGCGGAGTTGGCGTGCGCGCTGTGGGCCGGGCTGACCGAGGAACTGGTGACGGCGGCCTTCGACGGCGCGCCGTGGCTGGCCGGCATCCGGGAGGTGTGGGCCGACATCCGGAGGCGGGGGGAGCGGTGCGCGGTGATCTCGTTGTCACCGGGCTTCTTCGTGGAGCGGCTCTCGGGCTGGGGAGCGGATGCCGCGCGCGGCTCGCGCTGGCCCGCGTTGCCTTTCCGGGAACCGGTGGAACCGGACGGCATACTTTCCGCGTCTGCAAAGGTGAGGATTGCGGATGAACTGTGCGCCGAGTTCGGGCTGAGCCGGTCCGACTGCGTGGCGTACGGCGATTCCATGTCCGACACTGCCCTGTTCGCGGCCGTTCCCGCATCCGTGGCGGTGAATGCGGACCACCATGTCAGTGGCCTGGCCTCATATGTGTACGAGGGCCGTGACCTGCGCGAGGCGTACGAACTCGTACGGGCCGACGGGTAATTCCCTGCTGCCTTCGGCCGTTTCGTGCTTCATGCCCGATGAATTGTGTTCTGTGGGAAGGATCACGGAAATGGCGGAACCCGGAGGAAGCGTTCTCAGTTCGGGGGTTGTGGATTCAAGTACTGCGGGTATGGTCTAGTCCGGTCGAGGCGGGATGAGTGCTTCCGCGACTGGGACCGTATGGCGGAGCGGTGCGTGAAGTCCGCCAGCCTAGTGGCAACACGGCCTGTGGCGCCCGGATTTCCAGCTGTTCGACCGGGGTGCCGGGGTCGGGTGGCACGCTGCGGAGACGGGATCCGCGTGCCGTGCCGGAGGAACGTGAGATGTGTCCGCTTTGGAGGGTGTTGCCGGGATAGCGCTGATCGATTAAGAATTCCGAAGCGGTGCGGGGGAATTCCGGGCACATTCCGAACTGCGGAAGTGCGTAGACGATCGAAAGACGTTCGAGGCGAGGCAGACCATGGACGCTCCGACCACCACGACAGCCGATAACGGCTCTTCTGGCGGCAGCAGTGGCGATTGGGGATGGTTCACTCCGTCGAAGAAGTCCAGCGAAGATCATCAAGAGCCCGCGGCTGACCGGAACGACGAGAGCGGCAACGGGAGCCGTGCCGAGCGCGGCCGGGACGGTGCTCAAGGGAGCGAGCCGGGCGGCAGCCGGGGAAACAGCCAAGACGGCCAAGGCGGCCGTGGCGAGTGGGAACGGGTAAATGCCCGCGATGGCCACGATGGCGGCGCTGTTCTCGGTGGCCGTATCGATTCCGAAGGCCGTCGCCCCGATTCCGGTACCCACGCCCGACACGCATCCGGTGGCCACGACGAGTGGAACCCGCGCGGCGACTACGGACAGCAGCCGGACGACGGTCAGTGGTCCGGCGCAGGACAGCGATCCGATGACGGTCAGCGGTCCGATGACGGTCAGCGGTCCGACGACGGCGCTCCGGGCAGCCGCACACAGGGGCGCTACGCGCAGGGCGGCCACGCCGAAGACATCCACGTCATGCGGGATGACGTCCAGCATGGCGGGCACGAACGATACGGTCGGTACGACGGATACGACCGGGAACGGATACCCAGTCGGCCGGTCAGCTCCATAAGGCCCGTAGGCACGGCGGCGGAACGCGAGCGGGCACCGGAGCGCGGCGGCGGGGGCTGGTCCGAGCGTGGCCATGCGCCCGAGAGCGATCCGGGGGCTGGGCACGGGCGCAGGCGCGGTCCCGAGCGTGACCATGTGTCCGCGGGTGACCATGCGTTTGAGCGTGCTCATGAGGCTGAGCGAGCCGCTGAGGCTGAGCGTGACCGTGCGTCGGAGCGTGAGCAGGAGCGGGCGTCCGAGCGCGCCTATGGCTCTGAGGACGCCCATGGCTCTGAGGGCGCCCATGGGGCTGAGCGCGCCTATGGCTCTGAGGACGCCTATGGGGCTGAGCGCGCCCGCGGGGCCGGCTTCCCTTCCCCCCTCCCCCTTGCCCACCCGCCCACCTCCACCTCCACCTCCGTCGCCAACGCCACCCCCGCCGCCAACGCCACGTCCGGCGCGGCGCCGACAACTCCGGTCGCGCCGCCCGCAAGTGGCGCTACCGCACCCAACACACCCGCCTCGGCGAACGCCGCCACCGGCGCACCGGCACCCACGGCCACCGCCTCGGCCAGTGCGGTCACCGGCCCGGAGGCAACGACCACTGCCTCAGCGAGCGCGACCACCGCCCCGACCCGCTCGGCCACCAGCGCCGAGGCTGTGTCCGCCACCTCGGGGCGCTCAGCGACCGGCGCCGAAACTCTGTCCCCGGTCTCGGCGCGCTCTGCCACCACCCCGGGAACTGCGGCGGTTGCCTCAACCCCCCCGGCTGGGGGCGCAGCCGTTGGTGGTCAGGCTTCCGGTGGCGCCTCTCCCGATGCGATCCTGATCCGGCGGACCCTGGACGAGATCGAGCCCGTGGCGGACAAGGTCACCTCGTACTTCTACGCGCTGCTGTTCGTGCACCACCCCGACCTGCGCGCGCTCTTTCCCGCCGCTATGGACGCCCAGCGCGACCGGTTGTTCAAGGCGTTGCTCACCTCCGTCAAGAACGTCGACGACACGGACTACCTCACCGAGTACCTCTCCCACCTCGGGCGCGGGCACCGTAAGTACGGCACTCTGCCCGAGCACTACCCCGCCGTCGGAGAGAGCCTGTTGGCCGCTCTCGCCCGCTACGCCCCCGGCACCTGGCACCCGGAGGCCGAAGCCGCCTGGGTACGGGCGTACACCAGGATTTCGCAGCTCATGATCGACGCCGCTGCCGAGGACGAGGCGGTGGCCCCCGCCTGGTGGCAGGCCGAGGTCGTCTCGCACGAGCTGCGCACGCCGGACATCGCTGTCGTCACCGTCCGGCCCGACCAGCCGTACCCCTTCCTGGCCGGGCAGTACACCAGCGTGGAAACCCCCTGGTGGCCGCGCGTGTGGCGGCACTACTCCTTTGCCGCGGCGCCCCGCTCCGACGGCCTGCTCTCCTTCCATGTGAAAGCCGTACCGGCCGGCTGGGTGTCCAACGCCATGGTCCATCGAGCCCGCCCCGGCGATGTCATCCGGCTCGGCCCCCCATCCGGTTCCATGACCGTAGACCACACCACTGACAACGGCCTGCTGTGCCTGGGCGGCGGTACCGGTATCGCGCCGATCAAGGCCCTGATCGAGGACGTCGCCGAGCGTGGCCACCGGCGCCCGATGGAGGTCTTCTACGGCGCCCGCAGCGACCACGACCTCTACGACCTCGACACCATGCTGCGGCTCGAACAGAGCCTCCCGTGGCTTTCCGTACGCCCGGTCGTCGCCTCCGGACGGCCCGGCGGGCAGGCCAACGGCCTCAGCGGTCAACTCCCGGACGCCGTGCGCCAGTATGGCCCTTGGTGGGAGTATGACGCCTACTTGTCCGGGCCGCCCGGAATGATCCGCAACGGCGTGGACGCATTGGTGGGGGTCGGTATTCCCTCCGACCGCATACGGCACGACTCCGTGGAAGAGCTGGTCGCGGCGGGAGGCTGAGCATTGACAACACATGGTGATCACGGCAGTAGTGCGGCACATGGTGGAGTCGGTTTGACGGCATATGGGGATCTCGGCGCGACCGGTGGCACTGATACACGCGGTAGTGCTGATGCATCCGGTAGTGCTGGTCTGTCCGGTGGTTCGGATGTGACCAATGGTCTGAGTACGTCTGGTGGCTCAGGTGGTGGTTCTGGTGCGTCCGGTGGGTCTGGGGCGTACGGGGAGTCGGCTGCGTACGGGTTGGCTGGGCCAGGTGTGGACGTCGAGGCCGAGGGCGCGCCCGACGGGCGGGTGGAGCGGCCGGGGAGTGACGGCGAGCACCTGGTGCAGCAGCGGCTGGGTACGACCGAGCGCGCCGACCGTTTCTACGACGACCAGGTGCTGGACCATCTCAACGAGCGGATGCGGGAGTTCGTCGGCCGTCAGGAGATGTTCTTCCTGGCCACGGCCGACCGGCACGGCGAGTGCGACTCCACGTTCCGGGCCGGGCCGCCCGGGTTCATCCAGGTACTGGACGAGCGCACGATCGCGTACCCCGAATACCGGGGCAACGGGGTCATGGCGTCCGTCGGCAACCTCTCCGAGAACCCGCATCTCGGCATTCTGATGATCGACTTCACGCGGGACCGCATCGGCCTGCACGTCAACGGCCGTGCCCGGGTGGTCATGGACGACGAGATGCGGGGGCGGCACCCACACCTGCCCGTCGATCCGGTGCCCGGCCGACGCGCCCAGCTGTGGGTGGAGGTCGAGGTTGAGGAAACGTATATCCACTGCTCCAAGCACATTCCGCATCTGCAGAAGGTGCCCCGGCAGGCGAGCGGATCGCGCGCCTGGGGCACGGACGACGCCAAGCGGAAGGGTGGCGACTTCTTCGGCGCCGCGGTGGAGGCCGCAGCTCGTAAGGAGGCTGATGTCCGGCGGGAGGTCGGCGTCCGGCGGGAGGCCGGTGACGGTCGGCAGGCCGAGGACGGCCTTCGGAAGGCCGGCACACGTCGGGAGGCTGTGGCCGGGCGGAGGAACGCGTCGGGCAGGGGGGCCGTGACCTCCTCGGGGACGGATTCTTCGCCGGTGGCCGGGTCGCGCTCAGAGGTTGCCTCGCACTCAGAAGTTGCCTTGCGCTCAGAGGATGCCTCGCGCTCTGAGGTCGTCTGTCGGGCTGAGGTTGGCTCAGGCCCTGCGGTCGGGGAGCGTTCCGAGCCGGACTCTCGGGCTGAGGCCGGCACCCGGCCCGAGACCGACAGCCGTACGAGGGTGGCCCCCCGCGCCGGGACCGACAGCCGTACGGGGGCGGCCCCTCGTTCCGGGAACGACAGCCGTACGGGGACGGTCCCCCGCGTCGGGAGCGACAGCCGTGCCGGGGCAGATCGGGAGCCGGGCTCGCGTCCGGAACCGCGGCCCCGCCTGGAGCCCGTACCGCGTCCGCAAGTCGGCCCGCGTCCAGTCGTGCCTGTGGCGCGCTCGGAAGCCGGCTCGTGCCCGCCGGTCCCCGTGGCGCGGCCGGAAGCCGGCTCGTGCCCGCCGGTCCCCGTGGCGCGGCCGGAAGCCGGCGGCCTTCAGGAGGCGGTTTCACGGCCACGTAGCCGGGAGGTGCGGGAGGAAGTGGAGCGGGAGGTCGAGCGGGTGCTCGCACGGGCGCAGTCGCGGGCCTCGGCGGGCACCGAAGCGGGCGATTTCCGGGGCTGGTTCGGGTAGGGCGCGGCCGGGGCGTGGCCAGCCGGGGAGTAACCGGCGGGCTTGTCGCCGACGCAGCCCGCCGAGCCGTGCGGTGCCGCCGAGCCGGGCAGCGCCGTCAAGCCGCGTAGTGCGGTAGGCCGTGCGGTGCCGCCAAGTCGGGCAGTGCGGATGAGCCGGGCAGCGCCGCCGTGCCCCCGGTCAGCGCCGCTGAAGCAGGCGCTGCCGCTGGGCCTCGCGCCGCAGCCGCTCAGCCGGGCTCCGTCGGTGCCCCCACGTCACCCCAGGTCAGGCGCGTGCATGGCCCGTACGCCCTCGATGTTGCCGTCGAGGTAGTGGCGCAGGGACAGCGGGACGACCTCGGCCATGGCGATGCCCACCCGAGTGAACGGCACCCGGACGATCTCGTACTGGCCGCAGGGCTCCTCCACCTCCGGCCCGTGCCGTAGCGAGGGGTCCATCGACTCCAGACGGCAGACGAAGAAGTGCTGCACCTTCACCCCGTCCACCCCGCCGTCGCTGATGTGCTCGACGGTGTCCACGAAGACCGGAACCACGTCGGTGATCTTGGCACCCAGTTCCTCGTGCAGTTCCCGGTGGAGGGCGTCCACGACCGTGGCGTCCTCCGGCTCCACGCCGCCGCCGGGAGTGATCCAGTACGGGGCCCGGCCCGGCTTGGTTCGCTTGATCAGAACGATGTCCGCACCGTCGAGCAGGATCGCGCGAGCGGTACGTTTCACGACTGGCCGTACGGTCATACGGGACAGATGCCGCAGCAAGGGCTCCGCGAAACCACCGTCCCACCAGCCCGTCGAGACGCGCCCCGGGCGGACCGGAACCGGGCCCCGGACCGAACTCCCGGCCCGGACCACAAGCCGGACCCTCGGATTCCGCCCCCGCCCCGCCCCCTGCACGCTCCACGCCGCCTTCACCTCACCGCTCCCCTCCACCGCCTCTCACCGCTCCCCTCCACCCCCGCTCACCGCTGCACCCGCCCACCCCTCACCAATCCACAGCCGCCCGCAGCAACCACTCATGCGTCCGTGCGATGTGCGGCAGCGACAGCGTCCCGGCCCGTGTGACCAGGAAGTACGTACGCAGGGGCGGTACCGGCGGGTCGAGCAGGGCAACGGCCTCGCCGCTGTCCAGTGCCTCGGTACACAGGTAGCGGGGCAGCACCGCCAGGCCGGCGCCCGCCGTCACGCACGCCAGCACCGCCCGTAAGTCCGAGGCGATGACGGCGGCCGAGGCCGTGGGCGGGGTCTCGAAGACCGCGGTCCAGTAGCGGGAGATCAGCGGCAGGCTTTCATGCACCTCGACGAGCGGTACGGGGGCGAGCGCGCGCACGCCCCTCGCCTGGACGACCGCGGGGCCGCCGAGCCGGGCCGCCCACCGCGGCGCGGCTATCAGTACGTGCTCCTCGTCGCACAGCGGCGTAGCGGTGAGCAGGGCGCCGCGCGGCCGGGTGGTGGTGATCGCGAGGTCGTGGTGGCCGTCGGCGAGGCCGGCGAGCAGTTCTTCCGCGGGGCCGAAGGAGGTCCGCAGACAGAGGCCCTGATCGATGAGCGGGGCCAGGGCCGGTAACACGCGCTGCGAGGTGAACTCCGGCGGGCCCGCGAGGTGCAGGGTGCGGATGGTGGACTCCTGGTCGAGTCCGGCTTCGGTGATCTCGGTGAGCGCGTCCAGGTGGGGGGCCACCTTGTGCGCGAGTTCGTCGCCGACGGTGGTGGGGGTGACGCCGCGGGCCTTGCGGAGGAAGAGCGGGCGCCCCAACTGCCGCTCCAGGCTGCGTATCTGGCTGGTCACGGCGGGCTGGGAGAGGCCCAGCAGAGCGGCGGCGCGGGTGAAGGAACCCGCTCGGTGCACCGTGACGAACGTGCGTAATAAAGCGAGGTCCATCCGTACCTCCCTCCGTTCCCGCAAAGTCGGCGACCGCCCAACTATAAATTTGTCGATAGGGCTGTGTCGCCAGCGTGATTGGACACTGACGCTGAGTCAACTAGCCTTGTCTGCGCGGTTCGTGGTGCTGCGAACCGGGGCTGGCAGGGTGCCGAGGGGGGATACCCTGCCAGCCTGCTTTGCGTAGCGGCATCGGTACGGGCTGATGTGCCCTGGTATGGGGCGATACGTAACGACGTGGGTGGATTGGCCCGGTAC
This sequence comes from Streptomyces sp. NPDC059788, assembly GCF_042732265.1. Lineage (NCBI taxonomy): Bacteria > Bacillati > Actinomycetota > Actinomycetes > Kitasatosporales > Streptomycetaceae > Streptomyces > Streptomyces sp. NPDC059788. The sequence continues at coordinate 13,804 of NZ_JBHWHY010000062.1, forward strand.
GGGTGCCGGAAGCTACTGGACGAACCAATCGGTAGCGGTATCGGCTACGACAGCCGCCCTCGCCGCACCCCCACCCTCATCCGCGCCGCTCACGTCCGTCCGCCCGAGCCCGTCGCCCCCGGCTACGCCCCGCCCGTTGCTTCCAGCGCGGCGTCGAGCGCCCCCAGCACGTCCGTGATCAGGTCCGCCGGCTCCTCCACGCCGACCGAGAAGCGGATGAAACCTTCCGGCACCGCGTCGCCGCCCCACCGTCCGCGCCGCTCGGCGGTCGACCGTACGCCGCCGAAGCTGGTCGCGTCGTCCACGAGCGTCAGCGCCTCCAGGAAGCGTTCCGCGTGCTCGCGGCCGGGCAGCGTGAAGGAGACCACGGAGCCGAAGCGGCCCTCGCGCATCTGCCGTACGGCGACCTCGTGCGCGGGATCGGACGGCAGTCCGGGGTGCCGCAGGCCCGTCACCTCGGGCCGCGTACGCAGCGCCTCCGCGAGTGCGAGTGCCCCGGCCGACTGCTGGCGCACGCGCAGCGCGAGCGTCGCGAGCGACCGGTGGGCCAGCCACGCCTCCATCGGGCCGGGAATCGCGCCGACGGTCTTGCGCCACAACCGCACGGAGTCGGCGAGCGCCGCGTCGCGGGTCGTGACGTAACCGAGGAGTACGTCACCGTGGCCGGTCAGCGCCTTGGTGCCGCTGGCCACCGAGAGGTCGGCGCCGAGGTCGAGGGGGCGCTGTCCGAGCGGCGTGGCCAAGGTGTTGTCGACGGCGACCAAGGCGCCACGCGCGTGTGCGGCGTCGGCGAGCCGCCGGATGTCGCAGACGTCCAGGCCGGGGTTGGAGGGCGTCTCGATCCACAGCAGCCGGGCGCCGTCCAGCACGTCGAGCTGCGCGTCGTCGGCGGTGGGGGCCGTACGGACCTCGATGCCGTAGCCCTCCAGGCGCTCGCGTACGGCGGGCAGCAACTGGTAGCCGTCGCTCGGCAGCACGACCGCGTCGCCGCTGCGCAGGCAGGAGAAGAGGACGGCCGAGATGGCGGCCATCCCGGAGGCGAAGGTCACGGTCTGTGCGGGCGCGTCCGGGGACTCCAGCTCGCCGATGGCCGCTTCGAGCCGGGTCCAGGTGGGGTTGGAATCACGGCCGTACGTGTACGGGCCGGTGGGGTCGCCGGGCAGGTGGTAGTGCGCGGCGAAGGCCGGGCCGGGCAGGGACGGTTCGTACGCCTCGGCCGCCGGGAGACCCGCCCGTACGGCCCGTGTGCTGTCACCTGTCATGCGGGTTTCTCCTCGGTGGGTGCGGGTGGGGGCCGTGGTGTGGTGCGGATCGTGGCTTCGCTTTACGACAGGCTCTCCGTGACGGACCCGGCTGTTGCCCCGGACCCGGCTGTTGTCCCGGCCTCGGCTGCGGTTCCGGCCCCGACTGTGGCGGATGCCAACGCCCCGTTCAAGGCCTTATCGGCAGAGGTGCCCTCCCCTTCGAGGGCGGTCCGTACGGCCGCGAGCAGTCCCTCGCTCGCGGCTTCGACCATCTCCAGGCACTCCTCGAACCCTGCCATGCCGCCGTAATAGGGGTCGGGGACGTCCAGATCGTGGGCGCGCGCCTCGTGGGAAGCACCGCCGGCGGACAGGGCCGCGTCGTACGAGCGCAGCAGCCGCACCTTGTCGGCGTCCTGTGCGGAGGGTGCCAGCCGCCGTAGCGCGCGCACGTGCCCGTCGTCCAGCGCGATCACCAGGTCCAGCGCGCCGAACCACTCGGCCCGGAACTGCCGGGCGGTGTGGTCCTCCTCGTAACCGGCGGCACGGAGGACGGCGACGGTCCGGGGATCGGCCCCGTCGCCTTCGTGCCAGCCACCCGTACCGGCGCTGTCCACCGCGACCAGGGCGTCGAGTCCGGCCTCCTCGACCCGGGCGCGGAAGACGACCTCGGCCATCGGCGAGCGGCAGATGTTGCCGGTGCAAACGAAACAGACGCGGTACGGGCCGGCCGTGCGCGGGTGGGGCGGGTTCGGGTTCGGAATCGGGCTCGGGGTCGTCATTCGGTCCGCTGTCGGTGTCGAGGTCACTGTTGTTGTTGCTGTTTGTGCCGGTGCCGGCATGGGCGTGGGAACGGGAGCCGGCATCGGCATCGGATCAGTCCCTCTCGTCGGGCAGCACCATGTGCATCGCCCAGGAGACGATCGAAATGATCACGCCGCCCAGTACAGCCGTCCAGAACCCCTCCACGTGGAAGGCAAGCTGGAGTTTGTCCGCCAGCCACGAGGTGAGCAGCAGCATCAGCGCGTTGATGACCAGCGTGATGAGGCCGAGCGTGAGGATGAAGAGTGGCAAGGACAGCAGCTTCACCACGGGTTTGACGACGAAGTTCACCACGCCGAAGAGCAGCGCGACCAGCAGCAGTGTCAGTGCCTTGCGGCCGGTGTTCTCACCGGTCAGCGTGATGTCCTTCAGCAGCCAGATGGCCACGGCAAGCGCCGCGGCATTGGCGATCGTCTTGACCACGAAATTCTTCATGGTGAGATCGTCGCAGACGACACGGACACTCCGAGGAGTACGAACGGCATGAAGGCTTTCAGGCTCGACGAACTGGAGGCGGAGCGGGCCGCCAACGACGGCGCGTATCTGCAGTTCCTGCGGGAACGGAACATGTCGGTCGGGCTCTACGCCCTCGACGCCGGCAGCGTCGACCCGCAGACCCCGCACAAGCAGGACGAGGTGTACTTGGTGGTCAGCGGCCGGGCGGCGATCACCGTCGGTATGGAGACCACGTCGGTGGCGCGCGGCAGCGTGGTCTACGTGCCTGCCGGAGTGCCCCACAAGTTCCACCACATCAGCGAGGACCTGCGGGTCATGGTGGTCTTCTCTCCGCCCGAAAGCTGAGGTGGGCACCCCCGGACCCGTAGGGGACGGTTCAGGGGAGGGCCGGGGCCGCACGGCCTCCGTTTCGTCCGGCGCCGCCCTAGCATCGATGGTGCAGGGGGGAACAGAGCTTCGGCCCCCGGCGCCGCACGGCGAGTACGGCCGACGGGACACGCACGACACACGATGCACGACCCGCGTGATCAAGGCACAACATCGACGACAGACGACCGCAAACGCGCAGTACACGCAGAAAGCAGGGCAGAGCAATGGCCGGCAAGGGGACGTTCGCAGGACTTCCGTGGTGGGTGACGTGGGTCGCCGTGCCCGTCGTCCTCCTGGTGGTGTTCGGCAGCCTGATCGCCAGCGCGGTCGGCTTCCTGATCGGCCTGCTGTTCAAGGTCCTGATAGCGGTGGCGCTGATCGCCGGTGTCGTCTACCTGGCCCGCAGGCTCATGGGTTCCTCGTCATCCTCCTCGAAGAGCGAGTGGTGACAGACCGGTACGCCGGGGCCCGGGCCTGATCCGACCGGTCGCGCACGTCCCTCCTGGGGCGGTGGCTTCCGTCCCGTCGGCCCCGGCTGTTCGGTGGCTCGGGAGCCCGGCGGCCCGGCGGCCCGGCCCGTCTTTGGCCTGATCGCCCGGTCACCCGGCCGCCCGTGGCTTCCGTAATACCCGTAACTTCCGTAAAGCCCGTAAAGCCCGTAAAGCCCGTGAAGTACGGAACGCGCGGATCACCCGCGACGCCCCGCCCCGCCCCACCTGGGAGCGGGGCGTTCCCGTTTCCCGGTAGCTCCCGGCGGGTCGGCTCCCGGTAGAGCGCCTTTCGGCAGGTCGGCTCCCGGCAGGTCGTCCGCGCATCCGCCGACGGACCGGTCGCGCGCGGTGCGCCGTCCGCCCCTCCCCCTTGCGTACCGGGTAGGTCAACTCGGCGGTCAAACCCCCTGCCGCCCCGAGTTGCCAAGTTAGAGTGCGGTTCGCAGGCGTCTTCCGGATGGTGACGTTCCGGAAAATACCGAGTGAGGCATGGCCGGGCCGGGCGTCGACGATGGGGCCCCCTGGGAGACGCGGGCGGAGCGGGAGCGGCTCCCGCCATCGGGGCCGGACCGCCCCGGTGACCCGACCAGGGGGGTTGGCGTTGGCAATGGTGAACGGTGAATCCGTTTCGCACCCGACTTTGATCGGGTCGGTGCAGCGGGCGCTGCGCCTGCTGGAGGCGGTGGGCGCGCACTCCGCCGGCGCGCCCGCCAAACAACTGGCCAGGGAGGCGGGGTTGCCGCTTCCGACCACGTACCACCTGCTGCGGACCCTCACACACGAGGGCTATCTGCGGCGCGAGAACGGCGTGTTCGTCTACGGTGAGGCCGCCGATTCCATCGGGAGGGCGGGCGCCGAGCGCCGTCGCCGCACCGAGATAGGCGACGCGCTGGCCGCCGTGGGCAAACGGCTCGACGCCGCGGTCTACTTCGCCGTCTACCGTGAGGGCGAGGTGGAGGTGGTGGCCGCCACCGGGGACCCGCAACGGCCGCCGGTGGAGGAGTGGGTGGACTTCCGTACCACCGCGCACGCGCACGCGATCGGTCAGTGCCTGCTCGCGCAACTCGACGAACAGTCCAGGAAGGACCACCTGGCCCGGCACCCGGTGCGGTCGCTGACGCCCTACTCGGTGCGCTCCGAGGACGACCTGCGGCACCGCCTGGACTCCGTGCGGCGCGCCCAAGTCGCGTATGAGCAACAGGAATATGCCCTGGGCACAGTATGCTCGGCGATTCCGATCCAGGTGGGTTCGGCGGCCGCGACCATGGCGATTTCCCTTCCCGCGAGCGACGCTCAACGCCTACACTGCGTTACCGATCGACTACGCAGAATGGCGGAGGCGACGTTAACGACACTCGCATTCTCTATCAGTATCTGAAAAATCACTCCTTGTGATCCGCTTGCACGTGACAGACGATGGCGTCAATGGGGCCAAGAGGGACGATTCCTGGCCATCTCCGACCAAGTACGGGGCAGAGGCTGATGACCGACACAGTTCAGGCAGAAGTGATCATGAGCTTCCTCGTGTCCGAGGAGCTCGCCTTCCGTATCCCGGTGGAGCTGTACTTCGACTGCGCGGACCCCTATGCGGTCAGCTTCACCTTCGACCTTCCCGGCGATGTGCCCGTGACCTGGGCGTTCAGCCGGGAATTGCTGCTGGACGGGCTGAGCAAGCCGTCCGGTGAGGGTGACGTGCGCATCGAGCCGTCCTCCTCCGAACACCTCAGCGACGTCTTCATCGGCCTCCAGGTGGGCGACGAACGGGCGTTGTTCCGCGCCGGTGCGCCGCCGCTGGTGGCCTTCCTCGACCGTACGGACCGACTGGTACCGATCGGGGAGGAAGAGGTGTGCGACACGCTCGAATCGACATTGGACCGCATTCTTTCGGAGGCCCAGAAGGCAGGGTGACCGGCGGCTGTACGGGGATGGCTCGGCACGGCTTCTTCCGGGCCCGTCGCGGCCTCAGCCGCGGCTCCCAGGTGGCGGCGGCGGACCGCTGTCGGCCCGGCCGGGATCTCCGGCCCGCCCAGCCCGCGCGGTCCGCCAAGCCCCCTGACCTTCGCCAGGCCCCATGGTCCGCCCAGTCCCTGCGGTCCACCCGGCCCTTGCGGTCTGCCCGGCCCCGCGGCCCCTCGGGTCCATCCGCCGCGCCTGCCCCGCTCAGCGTTTGCGCCGCCGCCTGCCGCTTCCGGCGCCCCGACCGGCACGCCGTCCCGGACTCCGGCCCGTCGCCCCCCGGTCCGCGGAGACGACCAGCGCGGCCAGCAGCGTGGTCAGCGGTACGGACGCGACCAGGCCGATGCTGCCCACCAGCGTCCGTACGACCTCCTCGGCGACCACCTCGCTGGAGGCGACCGTACCGACACTGCTCTGTGCGATCGAGAACAGCAGGAGCAACGGCAGCGCCGCGCCCGCGTAGGCGAGCACGAGCGTGTTCACGACGGACGCGATGTGGTCGCGCCCGATGCGCATCGCCGAGCTGTAGAGCTTGCGCCAGCCCGCCGACGGGTCGGCCTCCTTCAGCTCCCAGACCGCGGCGGTCTGCGTGACCGTCACGTCGTCGAGCACGCCCAGCGAGCCGATGATGATGCCTGCCAGCAGCAGGCCGCGGATCTCGATGTCGGGGTACAGCCCGTGCACCAGCCCGGTCTGGTCGTCGGTGTTGCCGGTCAGCAGCGCCCACCCGATGAAGAGAGAGCCGAGCAGGCCGATCAGCAGCAGCGAGACGAGCGTGCCCAGTACGGCGACGGACGTACGGGCCGTGAGTCCGTGACACATGTAGAGGGCGACCAGCATGATCGCGCTGCCCCCGACGATGGCGACCACCAGGGGATTCGACCCCTGAAGGATGGCGGGGAGGATGAACAGCGTCAGGACCGCGAAGCTCACGACCAGCGCCACCAGCGCGAGCACCCCGCGCAGCCGTCCGACCACGACGACCGCCGCCGCGAAGATGGCGGCGAGCACCCACATCGGGAAGGTCCGGTCCACGTCGGCGACCGAATACTGGAGATCCTTGGGCGCCTTGGGCGCATAGGCGACCACGACCCCCTGGCCGGCCGTGTAGTGCCGCGTGGCGTCGGGCGTCACGATCGACTCGAACCGCCGGCCCGTGTCCTTGCCGGTGGTCACCTCGATTATCGCCCGTTCGCAGTGCTGTGCCTGGCGTTGGCGTGGGTCCGCGGGGGAGGACGGTTGCTGCTGCGACGGTTGCTGTTGCTGCTGGGCGTGCACGTCCGCGCAGTTCACCTCCTCCACCTTCACCACCTTCGCCTTCTCGGTCTGCTGGTCGAAGCCGACACCGGACGGCTTGTGCCCCGGCGCGCCACCCGGCCACAGGACGACCAGCCCGGCCAGGACCGCGGCGGCGAAAGGGATCAGTACGGCGGCGATGACCTTGCGCAGATGGCGCGAGACGGGGGCGGCGGGGCCGTGGCCATGGCTGTGACTGTGGCCATGACCGAGTCCTGGGCCGGGTCCGGGACCGTGGCCTCCGGGACCATGGCCGTGCGTGAGGTCGGGCCCGTGACGGCCCTGCTCCTGATCGGGCCCGTGCGCGTGCGCCGGGCCGTGAACGGGGTGGTGCGCGGAGTGCGGGGGCTCGTTGCTGGTCACCGCCCGATCATCGCAAGAACTGGCAGGGCCCCCTGTTCACCGCGCCACGACGGCCGCTACCGTGGTGGCACCTTTGCAATCGCGGGAGCTCGGAGCACCGGGCTGAGAGGGCGCTGACCCCCGTACGGAACGTCCGGCCGAAGCCGGGAACGCCGTCACGGACATCGCTGCGTCGACCGCCGAACCTGTTACCGGGTAATGCCGGCGTAGGGAGTGGGTCTTCATGACTCTGCAGGATGCACGCACGCCCGAAAACGGCCAGGGCTCCGCCAAGGAGATCGGCTGGCACAAGGGCTACCTCACCGGATCGCGCCCCGACCTGCGGGTCCCGGTCCGCCGTGTGCACCTCACCAACGGCAAGGACGTGACGCTCTACGACACGTCAGGGCCGTACACCGACCCCAACATCGAAAGCGACGTCCGCCGCGGCCTGGCGCCGCTGCGGGAGAACTGGATCATCGGCCGCGGGGACACCGAGGAGTACGCGGGCCGTCCGCCGCGGCCCGAGGACGACGGCCTCAAGCACACCTCGCCGCGCGGCGGTCTGAAGAACCTCGACGCGGTCTTCCCCGGCCGTCCCCGGCAGCCGCGGCGGGGCCGGGACGGCGCCGCGGTCTCCCAGCTCGCGTACGCGCGGCGCGGCGAGGTCACGGCGGAGATGGAGTACGTCGCGATCCGCGAGAACGTCTCCCCCGAGTTCGTACGGGACGAGATCGCGGCCGGCCGGGCCGTACTGCCCGCCAACGTCAACCACCCGGAGATCGAGCCGATGATCATCGGCAAGAACTTCCTGGTGAAGGTCAACGCGAACATCGGCAACTCCGCCGTCACCTCCTCCATCGAGGAGGAGGTGGAGAAGATGACCTGGGCGACCCGCTGGGGCGCCGACACGGTCATGGACCTGTCCACCGGCCGCAACATCCACACCACCCGTGAGTGGGTGCTGCGCAACTCCCCCGTCCCCATCGGCACCGTCCCCCTCTACCAGGCACTGGAGAAGGTGGACGGCAAGGCCGAGGAGCTGTCCTGGGAGGTGTACAAGGACACGGTCATCGAACAGGCCGAACAGGGCGTGGACTACATGACCGTGCACGCGGGCGTTCTGCTGCGTTACGTCCCCCTGACGGCCCGCCGCAAGACCGGCATCGTCTCGCGCGGCGGGTCGATCATGGCGGCGTGGTGCCTGGCGCACCACAGGGAATCGTTCCTCTACACCCACTTCGAGGAACTCTGCGAGATCCTCGCCTCCTACGACGTCACGTACTCCCTCGGCGACGGCCTGCGCCCCGGCTCCATCGCGGACGCCAACGACGAGGCGCAGTTCGCGGAGCTGCGTACGCTCGGTGAGCTGAACTCGATCGCCAAGCGGCACGGCGTACAGACGATGATCGAGGGGCCGGGACACGTCCCGATGCACAAGATCAAGGAGAACGTCGACCTCCAGCAGGAGATCTGCGAGGAGGCCCCGTTCTACACGCTGGGCCCGCTGACCACCGACATCGCGCCCGCGTACGACCACATCACCTCCGGGATCGGCGCGGCGATGATCGCGTGGTGGGGCACCGCGATGCTCTGTTACGTCACGCCCAAGGAGCACCTGGGCCTGCCGGACCGCGACGACGTCAAGACCGGCGTCATCACCTACAAGATCGCGGCCCACGCGGCGGACCTGGCCAAGGGCCACCCGGGCGCCCAGGAGTGGGACGACGCGCTGTCCGACGCGCGCTTCGAGTTCCGGTGGGAGGACCAGTTCAACCTGGCCCTCGACCCGGACACGGCCCGCGCCTACCACGACCAGACGCTGCCCGCGGAGCCGGCGAAGACGGCGCACTTCTGCTCCATGTGCGGCCCCAAGTTCTGCTCCATGAAGATCAGCAGGAGTATCACGGAGCAGTTCGGTGGCGAGGAGGGCTCGTCCCCGGAGGAGATCGAGGCGGGGATGCTGGAGAAGTCGAAGGAGTTCGCGGCGGCGGGCAACCGCGTCTACCTCCCCCTCGCCGACTGAGGTCACCTGCCCGGCCCTGCCGGGCGACTCCGGCCGCGCCCGTTGTCGCCCGGCAGCGGGCCGGGGTTCAGGGAGCCCCCACGTGGTGCGCCACCCCGAACGGGTTGTCGATCACGTAGCGCCAGTATCCGTCCGGCCCCCGGCGGGCCACGTCCGTCGCGGTGCCCGGGATGTGCACGTGCTCGCCGTCCGCCGCGATCCCGTCGATGACGAAGTCCACGATCAGCAGCGCCAGGTCCCCGACGACGTACGTGTGGCGTGGCGTCACCCGGATGGGCACCCGGAGCCGGAGGAACTCTCCATTGGCCCGGAGCCGATCAGCCCCGGTCACCAAATGGCCAGGCCGGGGCACGAAGCCCGCGTCCGGCTCGTAGAGCTGGTCGAGAACGTCCGGGTCGAAGGTGTTGAACGCTCGCGCGAAGGCGTACGCGTGGTCGGCAGCGCTGCGCGCCAGCGGCACACTGGTGGAATGCGACATGCGGCCAGCGAACACTCCGCCGACGTGGGTCACCAAAGGGAAACCCACACCAGTTGGGACACGGAGTTGGTGCCCGGCCCACAGGGCCGCACCCATCGGCCCGAGGCCGACTGCCCCGTCGAGGTCGCCCTCACGGCGGTATCCGGCCGCTGGACCACATTGCTCCTACGCGAGCTGATGGGCGGCCCTCGCGGGTTCACGGAACTGCGGAAACTGCTGCCGGAGCTCTCCGCCAAGGTGCTCAGCGATCGGCTGCGGGCCCTGCAGGAGAGAGGCTTGGTGGAGGTGGAGCGCCAACGCGCGTTCCCCGTCCGCACCCGGTACGCGCTGACCGGGGCGGGCCAGGCGCTACGACCGCTGCTGGTCGAGTTGTACGCCACCGGGGAGGCATTGCTGCGGCTGGCCGGTCACGGGGGCGGGAGTCCGCCCGCTCCGTAGGCGCGGGGCGCCATCCGTCAGCGACGCAACGCGTACTCCGGCGCGCCGTCGTTGCCGACCCCGACCTGGCGGATGCAGCCGCGCTTCAGCAGCATCCGCAGCGCGTCGTGCACGCGGTGCTCGGTGAGGCCGGTCCGCTGGGCAATCACTCGCAACGGGTAACTCGCGACACTCGAGTTGACGAGCGCGGGAGCCAGGTAGGCCGCTACGGCCCAGATGTCACCGGTGACGACCAACTGGCGTGCCTTCCAGTCGGCGAGCAGTCCGTCAGCGGTCAGGGCCGGTTCTTCGCAGACGTGTGAGGCTCGTCGATGGCCGGTTTCCAGCTTGTCCGCGATCCGGTCCAGCGAGTCGGCCATGCGGCCGAGCGAGTCGGTCATCTGGTGGAGAAGCCGCATCTCCTGCTGGCGCAAAGCGGCGTACGCCTCGTCCATACGGAGATTGTGTTCCTCCAGGCGGACGATGGCTTCGGCTACCTGAGGGGGCATGGTGTGGGCCGGGGGCGGGTCGGTGTGCGTACTGGTGGGCTGCGCCTCGGCGTTCCGCATGGTGTACGAGCCGTCGCGCTGGATGGCGACGATCACCTTGGACACCCACTGCTTGAAAGGCTTGCAAGAAGGCTTCGTGCAGGCGTTCACCAGCAGGATCAGGCCTTGGAGATCCACCATCTGCAAGTCTCTGCGCCACTCACGACCTGCGGGAATGCTGAGACTGTGACTTCCAGTCACAGTCTCAAGAGACTCTCGTCGCGGTTCCGGGACATGGTCCAGGAGAGCCTTGCGGGTGGTCGTGTAACCCAGTTCCCGGCAGACGTCCGATGCGGGGAACCAGTGCTCGCCGTTGGGCAGAGTGATCCTTCGTACGCGTGCCCCTGTAGCCGCGTATACGAAGTCGCCGATGTCCATCGCGTCCTTCTGGACCACGTGGTCCGGCGCGGTGTCGTTGTCGCTCATGGCGCATCACCTCCACCCCGAACATAAGTCCCCCTCACCCCCAACGCCGGTCCGATCAACCTCCTTTCACCCCATCGGGGCGCACGCCACCCAGCCCCGCCACCCAGCCCACGACACCCAGCACACATACGCCGCGGGGCCGGTGACTCGGCCCCGCGGCGCGGTGGCGTTGCGGGTGGTGCGTGGGCGCTATTCAGGGTGGTGGTCCGGCCCGCCGTAGTCCGGGCTGGTGAAGTCCGGACTGGTGAAGCGGGGCCGGGGAGCGGCGGGCGGGCCGCCGTCCGGGCTGGTGAAGTCGGGCCGTGAGTAGCCCAGGGACGGGATACGGCTGCCGCCGTCGACGCCGCGGCGCGGTACGTACCGGGCCGTTTCGCGGCCGTTGACGCCGGCCGGGTCGGCCAGGGCCTCGCGCAGGAACGGCAGTATGCCGCGCTCCAGGAGCGCCTGCCGCCAGGCGTCCCGGGCGGCGTCCACCTCGCGGGCCCGCCCGCCCCGGCCGTCGCCGGCGCGTGGTGCGCGAAGCGAGGTGGAGCCGTTGCGCACGGCCGCGTGGACCAGGCTCGCCATGGCGACGAGGGCCCCCGCGGCGGTGATCGCCGCGAAGACCCAGCCGACGCTGATCATGGGCTGGGCGGCGGCCGGGTCGGTCCCGACCGTCCGCAGGACGTATCCGATGACCAGGAACAGGACGGCGGCGATGCCCGCCAGTACCGGTGCGAGCACCGCGAGCATCGCGGCGAGCCCGGCACCGGCCGGTTCCGCCACCTCTCCCACGGTCGTGGCGAGGTCGATGCCCTGACCGCCCGCCGATGCGCCTTTCTCCTCACGGCCTTCCACGCCGCCGGCGTCCGGTGCGGGTGCCGGAGCGCGCAGCTCCTCGCGGAGCCGTACATAGTGTCGGTATTCGGCCGTCGCACACGCGGCGATGGCTGATGTGGCGCTGAGCGCCATGGTGCGCAACTGCTCGGTGTTGAGGTGCTTTCCCGCCGCGGAGGTCATTTCCGGTCGGTATTCCGCGGTGCGCAGCGCCTCGTCGAGGAGCCGCGCGAATTCCGCGCGATCCTCGCTCAGCAGGTGCGGAGCGCTGTTCATGTGCATCCCCCGATGCTCCGTAGGGCCGTACAGGCCGGCGTGGGCCGGGCAGTGGGCGGAAACGGAGGAGAGCCTGCTACGGATAGACCGATGGTAGAGCGCCTCCGGCACGGGGTGACAGGGTGTTTGCGGAAATAGGGACCGCTCCTGCCTAGCTCGGACCCCGCTGCGCCACTTCCCTACCTGCCGCTACCCCTGCCCGGATAACGGTCAGCCAGTCAGGGGAAGTTGGACCACCAGTAGTTTTCCGGCCATGGTGATCCCGCCGTCCATGGCGATGGCCAGCCCGTCGGCGTAGACGTGCGGTCCGTCGACGGCGACGCCCTCGCCCTCGTCGTCCTCGCCGCCGACCTCGCCCAGGAGGTACGGGATCGGGCTGTGGCCGTGCACGACGCGCTCGCCGCCGTAGGTGTCGAGGAGTTCGCGTACGGCCATCGGGCCCGCTTCCTCGTCGCGGAAGGCGAACCGCTTGGTGAACTTGCGGAACAGGTCCCAGACCTCGTCGGCTTCGCTGCGCGTGAGCACGTCGTGGACGGTGTCGTTGACGTCCTCGATGGAGTCGCCGTACTCCAGATAGGCGGTGGTGTCGGAGTGCACGAGCAGGTGCCCGTCCTCCTCCGACACGGCGTCCAGGCGGGCCATCCACTGGAGGTGATGGTCCTGGAGGCGGTCCATGTCCGACTTCTGGCCGCCGTTGAGGAGCCAGGCGGCTTGGAAGGACGCGGTGCCGGCGCCGGACTGGACCGGGGTGTCACCGAACCGCTTGGCCCCGAGGAGCAGCAGTTCGTGGTTGCCCATCAGGGCCTTGCAGTAGCCGCCGGCCGCCGCGGCCTCGGCGGACAGCTGCATCACGAGGTCGATGACGCCGATGCCGTCCGGGCCGCGGTCGGTGAAGTCGCCGAGGAACCACAGACGGGCGTTGCCGGCGGACCACTGGCCGTCGGCGTCGATGAGGCCCTCGGCTGCGAGCGCGTCGCGCAGTTCGTCGTAGTAGCCGTGCACGTCGCCGACGACGTACAGGGGGCCGCCGCCCTCCTGCTGGTCGGTGGCCGGTACGGCCGACTCGGGCACCGCCGTCAGGTCGACGGTCGGGCGGTCGATGAGGGTGTCCGTACGGGTGACCGGCGGCAGGTCCGTACGGCTCTCCGGGCGGCCGGGGCCACCGGCCGGGGCGCCGGCGCCGATGACCGGCAGGGCGCGCTCGGTGGGCGTGTACTCGGGAGGCATGCCGTGCGGCGCGTGGGGGGTGCCCACGGACATCGGCGGTGCCGTCGGCTGCGGGGGGACCGCCGGCGCCGGGATCACCGGCGGGGCAGGCGGTCGTGCCGGAGCCGGAGGTTGTGCCGGCATGGTCCGCACCATGGGTCCCACACTGGCCCCCTGAGTCATCGACCCCTCCACCGTCGCGCCGCCGTGCACCTCGCGGACCTTGCCTGGTCGACGGCGGTCCGTGGTGTCGTGCGCCCATCATAGGAATGCCGCTCGCGGGTTGTGACGCACCCGGGGGTGGTCAATCGCTCGGCGCCCGGTGTTCACTGCCGTTTACTCCGGGATTCTCCCGATTTTATCCCGGGCGACGGGATGCCGGGCGGGCGGCACGGCGGAGGTGCGACGTGGCGAAGTGGCCTGGGAGCGGGCATCGGCGTGGCGGGCCGGGGGTGGTGCCGTACGGGGCCGTGGCCGTACGGGAAAGCTGCCCCGGCTCGGAGGGCCGGTCGCGCCCGGACCGCCCCCACACAAGCCTCCGGCCGTGCGGACGCGACAAGCGCGTCCGCACGGCCGCTCGAACGTGTGACGGGCGAACCCCGGACGGTCCCGCGGTGGTCCGGCAGACCGGCAGACCGATGGCCCGTTGGGCCGGTGGTCCGGCCGTCCGGCAATCGGTCGTTCAGTTCCCGGACGGCCCCCGCGGCGGACTGACGGTCGTACGCGTGGACCTGCGCTGGGAGGAGGTCCGCACGATCAGGTCCGTCGGTATCACCTGCTCGACCGGCCGTCCGCTGTCCAGCCCTTCGATGGCGTCGATGAGGAGCTGGACGACGGCGGTGCCGATCCGGCGGGGTTTGAGGGACAGGGTGGTGATCGGCGGCTCGGTCGTGGCGTAGACCGTGGACTCGCTGCAGCAGACCAGCAGCAGGTCCTCGGGGACGCGCAGCCCGTAGCGTCTGGCCGCCGCGAGCAGGTCGGTGCCGTTCGGGTCGAAGAGGCCGTACACCGCGTCCGGCCGGTCCGGTCTGGCCAGCAGCCGGTCGGCGGCCACCGCGCCCGCGCACGGGTCGTGGGCGGGGTAGGACTCGTACACCGGGTCCTGTCCGACGCGCTCGCACCAGCGCAGGTACGCGGTGGTGGAGAGCCGGGTGTAGGTGTCGGTGGTGGTGCCGGTGAGCAGGCCGATGCGGCGGGCGCCGGCGTCGGCGAGGTGGTCGAGGAGGCCGAGGACGGCCGCCTCGTGGTCGTTGTCGACCCAGCCCATCACGGGGAGGGTGCCGCCGGGACGGCCGTCGGAGACGACGGGGATGCCGTGCCGGACGAGTTCGGTGACGACGGGGTCGCCGTCGGCCGGGTCGATGACGACGGTGCCGTCGAGGGCGACGTTCGACCAGACGTCGTGACGGGAGGTCGCGGGCAGGATGACGAGGGCGTATCCGCGGGCGAGCGCCGCCGAGGTGGCGGCTCTGGCCATTTCCGCGAAGTACGCGAATTCGGTGAAGGTGAAAGGTTCATCCCCGTACGTGGTGACGGTCAGGCCGATGAGCCCTGACTTGCCGGTACGGAGCGTGCGGGCGGCGGCGGAAGGGCGGTAACCCAACCGGTCGGCCACCTCGCGGACGTGGCGACGGGTGGCATCCGGAAGCCGGCCCTTGCCGTTGAGCGCGTCGGAGACAGTCGTGATGGATACCCCGGCTGCGGCGGCCACGTCCCGGATGCCTGCCCGCCCCAGCCGGCGACCGGTAGACCGGCTCACCTGGTGCTTCCCTGCTGCTGTCATGGCGAGCCGATAGTAGGGCTCGGGCGGTCCTTTCGCGGGGCGCTTCGTACAGGAGTGGAAAGGCACGTTTCTGCATGGCTAAGTCACCCTAATGAGCTGCGAAAGAAAGGCAGTTGGGGGTGTTCGCCGGTGACTGGTTGAGGAAGGTTGGGAGTCGCCTGCTGAATGGTCCAGGTCTCGAAGAGGTCTCAAGTCACCTTCACGAGGGATGCGCGCCACGGCGCGAGCCACCGGCGCGTGACGCAGGGAGGAGCGCTCCCCAAGGGCTTCACGCGGCCGGGACGGAGCGCGGGGCGATCTTCCCGGCGGCCCGGGAGGCCCGCCGGGTCCGGGAGGGGGGCCGGCCGACGGCCCGATCCGGTTGCCGCCCGTCGCGGCCCGGCCGCCGCCGCGCCGTCACCCGGCGGCATGCGTGCCGTACGGGCGCCCGCGACGGCATCCGTCACGGACAGGGCCTACGCCTGACGGGGCAATCCTCATAAGGTGTGCAGTATTGGAGACGGACGGCACGGTCGAGGAGGAACCTGCGGTGAGCGAGAAGAGCCCGAAGCTGCGCGCTGCGCTGGACGGCGTCCCCACCTACAAGCCGGGCAAGCCGGCTGAGACGGGCGGCCCGGTCGCGTACAAGCTGTCCTCCAACGAGAACCCCTATCCGCCGCTGCCCGGCGTGCTGGAGAGCGCGGTGGCCGCGGCCGGGGCCTTCAACCGTTACCCGGACATGGCCTGTACGGGCCTGATGGCCGAGCTCTCGGAGCACTTCTCGGTGCCCGTCGAACATCTGGCGACGGGCACCGGCTCGGTGGGCGTCGCCCAGCAGCTGGTGCAGTCGACGGCCGGGCCGGGCGACGAAGTGATCTACGCGTGGCGCTCCTTCGAGGCGTACCCGATCGTCACCCAGGTCGCCGGTGCCACCTCCGTCCAGGTCCCGCTGACCTCCGGTGAGGTGCACGACCTGGACGCCATGTACGAGGCGATAACCGACCGCACCCGGCTGATCTTCGTCTGCAACCCCAACAACCCCACCGGCACCGTCGTCCGCCGGGCGGAGCTGGAAGCCTTCCTCGACCGGGTGCCGAGCGACATCCTGATCGTCCTGGACGAGGCGTACCAGGAGTTCAACCGCGACGCGGACGTACCGAACGGCCTCGACCTGTACCGGGACCGCCCCAACGTCTGCGTCCTGCGGACCTTCTCCAAGGCGTACGGGCTCGCCGGGCTGCGCATCGGCTTCGCGGTGGCCCACGAGCCGGTGGCGGCGGCGCTGCGCAAGACGGCCGTGCCGTTCGGCGTGAGCCAGCTCGCCCAGGAGGCGGCGGTGGCGTCGCTGCGCAGCGAGGGCGCGCTGATGGAGCGGGTGGACGCGCTGGTCACGGAGCGGGCCCGGGTCTGCGAGGCGCTGACCGCGCAGGGCTGGACGGTCCCCGAGACGCATGCGAACTTCGTCTGGCTGCGGCTGGGCGACCGTACGCTCGACTTCGCCGCGGCGTGCGAGAAGGCCGGCGTGGTCATCCGTCCCTTCCCGGGCGAGGGCGTGCGCGTGACGATCGGCGAGACGGCGGCGATGGATCTGTTCCTGCAGGCGGCCGAGCAGTTCCGCAAGGAGCTGTGACCGGCTCCGACCTCCGTAAGGGGCTGTGACCAGCTCCGACCGGCGGGCAGCCGTGACCGGGGCCGGTGCGCGGCGCGGAGCTGTGCTCGGCAAGGGGCTCTGACCGGCGGCGGGCTGTGGGCCGAGTGGGCGGGGCGTGCGTCCGGTGGGCGCGCGCCGGTCCAGCCGACTCGGCGGATCACGCGCGCTCGACCCGTACGGGATCACCGTCCCGCACCGTGTCCAGCGCGCGCGGGTCGCCGTCCAGGCGGCCGAGGATGTTGCAGGGGGAGGCGAGGCGGGATTCCGTCCCCCTCGATATGGGTGTGGGGCCGTAGGGCAGTGCCAGTGCGCTGCCCTCGGGCCAGAACGCGACGGTGCCCGGTTCGACGACCTGCTGTGCGTCGTCCTCCAGGGCGAGGGTGAGTCCCGTGTCGAAATAGACCTCTTCGCCCCAGGTGCGGGCGGTGGCGGCGAGCGGCAGGGCGGCGACGAGCGCGGAGACGGACGGGGTCTCGTCGAGGGTGGCGGTCAGCCTGCCGGCCGGCCATGAGAGGCGGATACGTATCTCCATGGCGCTGGATACAACAACTCGTTGATGCGCGCGGGAAGGGGTCCCGTGCGCTTTTTCCGGGCGTGACCGTAGTCACGCACCCCCAGGGAAGGTCGGGAATCAGCCATGGGTGATAATTGCTTGTGAATGTGAACGCGTTCACAAGCGCGTCCCTTATGTCCCGCTTCCATCGGGGCAGACTGGGGCGAATCGGCCGTAGACAGCACACGGCGACGTAAGGAGAGACCCGACGTGGACCTGGCGTTGGCGCCAGAGACCCTGGCGCGATGGCAATTCGGCATCACGACCGTCTACCACTTCCTCTTCGTCCCCCTCACGATCTCCCTTGCCGCGCTGGTGGCCGGGCTGGAGACCGCTTGGGTGCGGACGGGCAAGCAGCAGTACCTCAAGGCCACCAAGTTCTGGGGCAAGCTGTTCCTGATCAACATCGCGATGGGTGTCGTCACCGGCATCGTCCAGGAGTTCCAGTTCGGTATGAACTGGTCCGACTACTCGCGGTTCGTCGGTGATGTCTTCGGCGCCCCGCTCGCGTTCGAAGCGCTCATCGCCTTCTTCTTCGAGTCCACCTTCATCGGCCTGTGGATCTTCGGCTGGGACAAGCTGCCCAAGAAGATCCACTGCTTCTGCATGTGGATGGTCTCGATCGGCACGATCCTGTCGGCGTACTTCATCCTCGCCGCCAACTCCTGGATGCAGCACCCGGTCGGCTACAAGTACAACGCCGCCAACGGCCGTGCCGAGCTGACCGACTTCTGGAAGGTGCTGACCCAGGACACCACGCTCGTCGTCGTCTTCCACACGCTGACCGCCGCCTTCCTGACGGGCGCCGCGTTCATGGTCGGCATCGCCGCGTACCACCTGATGCGCAAGAAGCACGTCAAGGTGATGCGCACCTCGCTGCGGCTCGGCCTGGTCACCCTGGTCATCGCCGGCGCGCTCACCGCGATCAGCGGCGACCAGCTCGGCAAGGTCATGTTCCGGCAGCAGCCGATGAAGATGGCCGCAGCCGAGGCCCTGTGGGACAAGGAGGGGCCCGCGCCGTTCTCCGTCTTCGCCTACGGGGACGTGGACAAGGGCCACAACAAGGTCGCCATCGAGATCCCCGGCCTGCTCTCCTTCCTCGCCCACAACGACTTCTCGACGCCGGTCCCCGGCATCAACGACGTCAACCACGCCGAACAGCAGAAGTACGGTCCCGGCGACTACCGGCCCAACATCCCGGTCGCCTATTGGGGCTTCCGCTGGATGATCGGCTTCGGTATGGCCTCGTTCGCCATCGGTGTGGCCGGGCTCTGGCTCACCCGTAAGAAGTTCTGGCTCGCGCCGGGGCTGCGTACGGGGGACGAGGAACCACCCCACCTGGCGCTGACCAGGAACAGGGTGCTCGGCGCCCGGCTGAGCAAGCTCTACTGGTCGCTGGCCTTCGTCACCCTCGGCTTCCCGCTCATCGCCAACTCCTGGGGCTGGATCTTCACCGAGATGGGCCGCCAGCCCTGGGCCGTCTACGGCGTCCTGAAGACCTCCTCCGCGGTCTCCCCGGGCGTCTCGCAGGGCGAGGTGCTCACCTCGATGACCGTCTTCACCCTGCTGTACGCGATCCTCGCGGTCATCGAGGTCAAGCTGCTGGTCAAGTACGTCAAGGCCGGGCCGCCGGAGCTGACGGACGACGACCTCAACCCGCCCACCAAGATCGGCGGCGACCACACGGACGCCGACCGGCCGATGGCCTTCTCGTACTAGGAGGCGACCGTGGAACTCCATGACGTCTGGTTCGTACTCATCGCCGTGCTGTGGACCGGGTACTTCTTTCTCGAAGGATTCGACTTCGGCATCGGCGTCCTGACCAAGCTGCTGGCCCGGGACCGCAAGGAACGGCGGGTCCTGATCAACACCATCGGCCCGGTCTGGGACGGCAACGAGGTGTGGCTGCTCAGCGCCGGCGGCGCGACCTTCGCCGCCTTCCCCGAGTGGTACGCCACCCTCTTCTCCGGCTTCTACCTGCCGCTGCTGATCATCCTGATCTGTCTGATCGTGCGCGGGGTCGCCTTCGAATACCGCGTCAAGCGGGACGAGGAGCGCTGGCAGCGCAACTGGGAGCACGCGATCTTCTGGTGCTCGCTGCTCCCCGCGTTCCTGTGGGGCGTGGCCTTCGGCAACATCGTGCGGGGTGTGCGGATCGACGCGCACAAGGAGTACGTCGGCAGCGTCCTGGACCTGCTGAACCCGTACGCGCTGCTCGGCGGTCTGGTCACGCTCAGCCTGTTCACCTTCCACGGCGCGGTGTTCGCCTCGCTCAAGACGCTGGGCGGCATCCGCGAGCGGGCCCGCCGGACGGCCACCGTCCTCGGTCTGGTCACCGCCGTGCTGGCGGTCGGCTTCCTGGGCTGGACCCAGCTCGACAAGGGCGACACCGCGAGCCTGGTCGCGATGGCCGTCGCGGTGGTGGCGCTGGTCGCGGGCCTGGTGATGAACCGGCTCGGGCGTGAGGGCTGGTCGTTCGCGTTCTCCGGCGTCACCATCGTGGCCGCGGTCGCGATGCTGTTCCTGACGCTCTTCCCGAACGTGATGCCGTCCTCGCTGAACGAGAGCTGGAACCTCACGGTCTCCAACGCCTCGTCCAGCGCCTACACCCTGAAGATCATGACGTGGTGCGCGGGCATCGCCACCCCGATCGTCCTGCTCTACCAGGGCTGGACCTACTGGGTCTTCCGCAAGCGGATCGGTACGCAGCACATCGCCGAAGCCCACTAGGAAGGCTCCACCCGGTGGGGCCCCGCTCGGGGCCCCACTGATCAACTTCCGCTGAGGAAGGGTTGTTTCACGTGAAACCGGTCGACCCGCGCCTGCTCCGTTACGCCCGCGCCACCCGCTTCTTCCTTGCCGCGGTGGTGGTGCTCGGCCTGGTCGGCGCAGGTCTGGTCATCGGCCAGGCCATGCTCATCGCCGAAGTCGTCGTCGGCGCGTTCCAGCGTGACCTCGACCTCGGCGATCTGAGCACACCGGTACTGCTGCTCGCGCTGGTCTCCGTCGGCCGTGGTCTGGTGTCCTGGCTGACGGAACTGGCCGCGCACCGGGCGAGCGCGGCGGTCAAGTCCGAGCTGCGTACCCGGCTGCTGACGCGGGCGGCCGCCGGCCTGGGGCCGGGGTGGCTGAGCACCCAGCGTTCCGGGGAACTCACCACCCTCGCCACCCGCGGCATCGACGCCCTCGACGACTACTTCGCGCGCTACCTGCCGCAACTGGGCCTGGCGGTCGTCGTCCCCGTCGCGGTACTGGCCCGGATCGTCACCGGCGACTGGATCTCGGCCGCGACGATCGTCGTGACGCTGCCGCTGATCCCGCTGTTCATGGTCCTCATCGGCTGGGCCACGCAGAACCGCATGGAGCGCCAGTGGCAGCTGCTGTCGCGGCTGTCGGGACACTTCCTGGACGTCGTCGCCGGGCTGCCCACGCTGAAGGTCTTCGGCCGGGCCAAGGCCCAGGCGGCGTCGATCCGTGCCATCACCGACGAGTACCGCCGGGCCACCCTACGCACCCTGCGGATCGCTTTCCTCTCCTCCTTCGCGCTGGAACTGCTCGCCACGATCTCGGTCGCGCTCGTCGCGGTCGGCATCGGTATGCGGCTGGTGCACGGCGACCTGGACCTGTACACGGGGCTGCTGGTGCTGATCCTGGCGCCCGAGGCGTATCTGCCGCTGCGGCAGGTCGGCGCGCAGTACCACGCGGCCGCGGAGGGCCTGGCGGCCGCCGAGGAGATCTTCGCGGTGCTGGAGACACCGCTGCGTACGACGGGCGACGAACCCGCCCCCGACAGCACCGCGCTGTCCGTCGAGGGACTCGTCGTACGCCACCCCGGTCGCTGCGAACCCTCCCTCCCCGAGACGACCTTCGAGGTGCGGCCCGGGGAGACGGTGGCTCTCGTCGGTCCCTCCGGCGCGGGCAAGACGACCCTGCTCAACGTCCTGCTCGGCTTCGCGGCGCCCGCGGCGGGACGGGTACGGGTCGGCGGCCGGGACCTGGCCGCCGTCGACCCCGAGGACTGGCGCCGGCGGATCGCGTGGGTGGCGCAGCGCCCGTACCTCTTCGCGGGCACCATCGCCGACAACGTCCGGCTGGCACGCCCGGAAGCGGACGACGCGGCGGTACGCGCCGCGCTCCGCGACGCCGGTGCCCTGGACTTCGTCTCCGCGCTGCCCGACGGGCCCGGGACCGTGCTCGGCGAGGGCGGCTCGGGACTGTCGGCGGGTCAGCGGCAACGCTTGGCACTGGCTCGCGCGTTCCTCGCCGACCGCCCGATCCTGCTGCTCGACGAGCCCACCGCGAACCTGGACGGCGAGACGGAGGCGGGCATCGTCGAGGCGGTACGCCACCTGGCGGCGGGGCGCACGGTGCTCCTGGTCGTCCACCGGCCGGCGCTGCTGGCCGTGGCGGACCGCACGGTGCGGCTGGCCGCACCGGCGGACATGGAGGGCACCGATGCCGCCCGCGGCGCGGCGGCGCCGGAACGTGCCGCGCAAGCAGCCGGAAGCAGCGCCGAGACGGTACGGAGCGGCGCCGCGGAAGCCGTACGGGACGAAGCCGCCGAGGCCGCACCGGGCGACGATCCGTACACCGCGCCTGACGCCGTGCCTGGAGCCGTTCCGGACGCTGCGCCCGGCGAGGGGCCGGATGTCGTGCCCGGCAGCCGGGGCTCCGCGCTGGCACGCCTCCGTGGCCTGGCACGGGCCCGCTGGGGCCGGCTCGGGCTGGCGCTGCTGCTGGGGAGCCTGGCGCTGGGCAGCGCCGTAGGGCTCATGGCGACGTCCGGGTGGCTCATTTCGCGGGCGGCGCAGCACCCTCCCGTGCTGTACCTGATGGTGGCGGTCACCGCGACGCGGGCCTTCGGCATCGGCCGGGCCGTGTTCCGGTACGCGGAGCGGCTGGTGGCGCACGACGCCGTGTTCAGGATGCTCGCGGACGTACGGGTGGCCGTCTTCCGGCGGCTGGAGCGTCTGGCGCCCGCCGGGCTGCGGGTGCGCAACAGCGGCGATCTGCTGTCGCGCCTGGTGGCGGATGTCGACGCCGTGCAGGACTACTTCCTGCGGTGGCTGCTGCCGGTCGGGGCGGCCGTCGTGGTCGGCGCGGGTTCCGTCGGCTTCACCGCCTGGCTGCTGCCCGAGGCGGGCGCCGTCCTCGCCGCCGGGCTGCTGCTGGCGGGCGTGGGCGTACCGGCGCTGTCCGCCGCGCTCGCCCGCCGCGCCGAGCGGCAGCTCTCCCCCGCGCGTGGCGTGCTCTCCGCCCACGTCCTGGACCTGCTCACCGGGGCGGCCGAACTGACGGTGTCGGGCGCGCTCGCCTCCCGCATCGACCGCACCCGGCGCGCCGACCGCGACCTGACGCGGATCGCGTCCCGCTCGGCGGCGGCCGCCGGCGCCGGAGCGGGGCTGTCCGCGCTGCTGTGCGGCCTGACGGTGGCCGCGGCGGCCGTCGTCGGGGTCCAGGCCGTGCACACCGGGCGACTGGAGGGCGTGTGCCTGGCGGTCGTCGTGCTCGTGCCGCTCGCCGCGTTCGAGGCTGTCGCGGGACTGCCGCTCGCCGTGCAGTACCGGCAGCGCACGCGCCGGGCCGCCGAGCGGGTCTTCGAGGTGCTGGACGCCCCGGAGCCGGTCCGCGAACCGGTCGAGGCGGCGGCCGTACCGGTGCCGGACACGCCGTTCCCGCTGGTCGTCGAGGGTCTGACCGCGCGGTATCCCGGGCAGCGGGTCCCCGCGCTGGACGGTGTCGGTTTCACGCTCCCCGCCGGACGGCGCCTGGCGGTCGTCGGCCTGTCCGGCTCGGGCAAGACGACGCTCGCCCAGGTGCTGCTGCGCTTCCTGGACCGGGAGACGGGCGCGTACACGCTGAACGGCGTGGACGCGGCGGCTGCGGACGGGGACGCCGTACGGCGTCAGGTCGGCCTGTGCGCGCAGGACGCCCACATCTTCGACAGCTCCATTCGGGAGAACCTGCGGCTCGCCCGTACGGGAGCCGACGAGGACGCGCTGTGGGACGCGCTCGGGCGGGCCCGCCTGGCCGACTGGGTGCGGTCGCTGCCGGACGGGCTGGACACGCTGGTCGGCGAGCACGGCGCCCGGCTCTCCGGCGGTCAGCGGCAGCGTCTCGCGCTGGCCCGTGCGCTGCTGGCCGACTTCCCCGTACTGGTGCTGGACGAGCCGGCCGAGCACCTCGACCTGGCCACGGCCGACGCGCTGACCGCCGACCTGCTGGCCGCGACCGAGGGGCGTACGACCGTGCTGATCACGCACCGGCTGGCGGGGCTGGCGGCTGTCGACGAGGTGCTGGTGCTGGACGGGGGGCGGGCCGTTCAGCACGGTACGTACGCGGAGCTGGCGGCGGCGGACGGCCCGTTCCGGCGCATGGGGGAGCGCGAGCGGGCGGTGGACGCGCGTGCGGTGGACGCGCCCGTGACGGACGGGCACCTGGCGGGCGTGGGGCCGGTCCGATGAACGGCTGAAGAACGACGGGTGCGGGCGGCCGGTGCGTACGGTTTGCGTCGGACGTCCGGACCGGGGTGACGTGGCAGCCCGGGGCGGTCCGGGGTGGTCCGGTCCGGCGTCCGAATTGCCGTATAGAAGGCTTTCCGTAGAAAAAGCGACTATTAGGCTCGTCCCATGGCAGTCACGACAGGACCCTCCGACCCCATGGGCACCGGGGCACGTACCGGCGCGGCGACGCGCAACGGCTCCGGCGGCGCGGCCGCCCCCACGCCCGACCCCATGAAAGCGGCCACCGAGGCGACCCGCAGCCTCCAGGGCCTGTCGACCGAGCTGACCGCACGGGTCCCCCAGCTGCTGGAGGCGATGCGCACCGTAGGCGCCGGCCTCGATCTGCACATCACCCTGGACCGCATCGTGGAGACCGCCGCCGAGCTGGCCGATGCCCGCTACGCCGCGATCGGGATCATCGACGAGACCCGCGAGGGCCTGTCGGACTTCGTGACGTACGGGGTCAGCGCCGAGGAACGGGCCCGGATCGGTGCGCTGCCCGATGGTCACAAAGGCCTGCTCGGCGCGCTCATCCACGACCCGAAGGCGCTGCGGCTGGCCGACCTCACCCAGGACGTGCGGTCGTCGGGGTTCCCGCCGGGGCACCCGCCGATGCGGACGTTCCTCGGGGTGCCGATCCGTGTCCAGGGGGAGATCTTCGGCAACCTCTACCTGACCGAGAAGCGCGGGGGCGGCGAGTTCAGCGAGGGCGACCTGCACATGGTGCGGGTGCTCGCCACCGAGGCCGGCATCGCGATCGGCAACGCGCGGATGTACGCGGCGACGCGGCAGCGGGAGCGGTGGATCGACGGTTCGGCGGCGGTGACCACCGCCCTGCTGGCCGGCAGCGACGTGGACGACGCACTCGCGGTCGTCGCCGAACAGGCCCGCAAGCTGGCGGAGTCGGCGGCCGGCATCGTGCTGCTGCCCGCGGAGCGCGGCGGCCTGGAGATCGTCGTGGCGTCGGCGGACGACCCCGCCGGCCTCATCGGCACCCATATGCCGGCCGAGAGCCCGGTGGCCGCGCAACTGCTCGCCGGAGAGCCGGTGTTCGTCGAGGACTCGGCCACCGATCCGCGGATGGTCACGGAGGTCGCCTCGCGGTTCGGCCCCAGCATGCTGCTGCCCCTCAAGAGCGGTGGACGGGTGCTGGGCACGCTGGCGACGCCGCGGGCGCGCGGCGCGCGGCCCTTCAGCGCCGCCGAACGCACGCTGGCCACCCAGTTCGCGGCGCAGGCCGCCCTCGCGCTCGTCCTGGCCGACGCACAGCGCGACCGCGAACGGCTGGCCGTCTTCGAGGACCGCGACCGGATCGCCCGCGACCTGCACGACCTGGTCATCCAGCGGCTCTTCGCGACCGGGATGATGCTGGAGAGCGCCCAGCGCAGGTCGGTCGTGCCCGAGGTGCAGGAGGGCATCGGCAAGGCCGTCGACGAACTCGACGTCACCATCCAGGAGATCCGTACCGCGATCTTCGCACTGCAACAGGGGCCGGCCGAGGCGCCGTCCGGGCTGCGGACCCGGGTCCTGCGGGAGATCGGCACCGCCGCCGTACCGCTCGGGTTCCAGCCGTCCGCGAACTTCGTCGGCCCGGTGGACGCGCGCGTCGGCGAGCTGGCGGGCAAGAACCTGATCGCCGCGCTCCGCGAGGCGCTGTCCAACGCCTTCCGGCACGCGGAGGCCTCCCGTATCGAGGTCGTCGTCGACTCCACGGCCAAGCTGCCGGACGGCCGGGACGGCGTGCGGCTGACGGTCGCGGACGACGGCGTGGGCATCCCGGCCGGCGGGCGGCGCAGCGGCCTGCGCAATCTCGCGAAGCGGGCGGAGTCGCTGGGCGGCTCCAGCACGTACGGCCCAGGGCTGGGCGAGGACGGGGCCGGGACGATGGTGACCTGGGAGGCGCCGCTCTGACGCACCGGGCGACGGGGCCCGCGCCGGGGTGCGTCCATATGGTTCAGCCGGTATTCGAGTGATCTGTCGCAGTTGCCGGAGGGGCTGATTCCGGCCATTCCGTGAGGGGCGGGCTGCTCCGTTCGGGGCGTTGCGAGCGGGGGTGGCGAAACGTTTCCGTGGTTTTTGTGGCGATGCGGGAAAGAATTTCACCATGCATCCAGGTATGCCTGATTGGCTGAGTGAGGCGGTACGGAGGCGGCGGCGCCCTGCCCGGCGTATCTGCGGGCGAGCCCCGCGCCGGGCTCCTCAGCGGTGCGGAGCCCCGCCGCGCGCGGTGCGGCTGACATTGACGCTGGTGGTGGCGCTGGCAACGGCCGCCGGAACCGCGCCCGCCATCGGCGGGACGGCCCACACCGAGGTGACGGCCGCGGTGTCGCCCACCGCGGAACCGGGCGCTGTCGCGCACATACCGTCGTCTCCCTCGTCCCGCCAGGGCCGTCAGCACCACCAGCACCACCAAAGACGCGGTCGTGGCGCCGACCGGCTGGCCGACGTGAGTCTCGAAGTGCTCCGGCTCGGCACGGCCGCCCACCGGACCGGCCGGTCGTACGCGAAAACCCTGCGCGCGGTCCGGGCCGGCCGGGCCCGAGCCGCACAGCTGCGCACGGCGCTGGACCGGGAACGCCGCAGAACCGGCGAACTGCACCGGCTCGCGGGACGGATCGCCGACGCGCAGTACCGCACGGGCGACCGGCTGCCGTTCGCCCGGCGTGCCGGGGTCCTGGACGGCGCGGAGGCCGTAATGCGCGCCTACCGGGCAGCCGACCGCCGCCAGCTCCGTCTGGCCGCGCACCTGCGCGACGCGCTGCACGCCAGCCGTTCCCTGGCGGCGGACGACGCGGCCGAACACGCCCGTTCCGCCTCGCTCGACGCCCGGCGGTCCCGGCTCGACGCCGAGCGTCGGCGCATCAGCCGCAATCTGGGCGCCGCCCGCGGCCGTCTGCAGGAACTGTCCCGGCAGGCCTCCCGGAGCGGGCGGTGCGGCGGACTGCCCGGCAGGGTGGCCGCGGCGACACGCACCGCGCCCGAGGAGCCGCCGGTGACGGCTTCGGGCGCCAGGTGGACCCGGCCGGTGGAGCGCTACGAACTGTCCGCGGGCTTCGGCGGCTCGGGCAGCCGCTGGGCGCACGGCCACACGGGCCAGGACTTCGCGGTGCCGGTCGGCACCCCCGTACGGTCCGTGGGCGCCGGTCGCATCATCCGCCTGACCTGCGGAGACGGCTTCGGGATCAGCATGGTCGTCCAGCACGGCGCCGACGCGTTCTCGCAGTACGCGCACCTGTCGGCAGCGGTGGCCCGCCCCGGGCAACGGGTACGGCCCGGTCAGCGCATCGCGCTGTCGGGTACGACCGGCAACTCCACCGGCCCGCATCTGCACTTCGAGGTACGCCGCACACCGCAAATGGGATCGGGGATCGACCCGGTGCCGTGGCTGGTGAGGCGAGGGGTGCGGTTGCGGTGAGAGGTGGTGCGGCGCCGGCCGGGACGGCAGTGGGTCAGCGGTGTTCCAGGATGCGCTCGATGACGGCCGCGACGCCGTCCTCGTTGTTGCCGGCCGTGTGCAGACGCGTCGCGGCCAGCACGGCGGGGTGCGCGTTCGCCATGGCGTACGAGGTGCCGGCCCAGGACAGCATCTCGATGTCGTTGGGCATGTCCCCGAAGGCGACGACCTGATCGGGGGTGATGCCGCGCTGGGCGCAGAAGCGCGCCAGCGTGCCGGCCTTGCTGACGCCCAGCCCGCTGATCTCCAGGAGCGCGGTGGGGCTGGAGCGCGTGAAGGAGGCGTACGCGCCTGCCCGCGCGCGGGCGAGGTCCAGGAAGGCGTCCGGGTCCAGGTCGGGGTGGTAGGCCAGGAGCTTCAGCACGGGCTGGTCGGCGCCGATGTCCTCCGGGGTCAGGGGGGAACCGTTTTTCTGGGGCAGCGGAGGTTGTGGGGACTGCGGGTCCTGCCGGGACAGCGGAGTCTGCGGGGGCAGAGGGGGCAGTGAGGGCTGCGTGCTGTCCGAGGCCGGATGGGAGTGGGCGTCCTCCGTGGGCTGCTCGGCGAGGAGTTTTTCCGCGGGCGCGATGACGGCGGCCGGGTCGAGATGGAACGGCGGGTAGTCCGGCTCGTAGTTGATACCGCTGGTCCGCTCGACCGCGAACGTCGTACCGGGTGCGGCGGCGCGCAGCGCGTGCACGACCGCGAGCGCCTCCGGCCGCTCCAATGCGCTGAGTTCGATGATGCGGCGGCCGTGGTGGAGATCGACGACGGCCGCGCCGTTCGCGCAGATCGCCAGCCCGTGGCCGTGCACATGGTCGCTGACCACGTCCATCCAGCGGGCCGGGCGGCCGGTCACGAAGAAGACCTCGATGCCCGCGCGTTCGGCGGCGGCCAGCGCGGCGACCGTACGGCCGGAGACCGTCTTGTCGTCGCGCAGCAAGGTGCCGTCGAGATCGGTGGCGATCAGCCGGATCGTTTCGGCCGACCGGGGAGTCAGCGGTGGCTCTGCGGAGGCATCGGTCACGCCGTCCATCTTCGCGCATATGCGCGCACAGGCGTGCGGCGGGTTGCGCGCATGAGCTTGACGGACACCGGGCCGATGTCCAGCAATCGGTCCCCTGCGCCGATGACGGACGAGCGACCGTACGCGAACACGTACCGGGCCGTACCCGGCACGAGCGCCGCACCGTATCCGGCCGGGTGCCGGGCGGTCACACCGAAGGGCTGAGCGCACGTGCGCAGATTCGGCTCCGTCCCGTACGGGCACGGGTGCCGGCGGTGCGACGGCCGGAGACCTGCTCGTGCACACAGCGTGCGCACCTGCGCGTACGGCGTGCGATCCCCGCGCGTCGGGGCACTACGGGGCTCCGAGGCCATGGGGCTTCCTGGAGCTTTACCCGGGCTGCCCGGAGCTTTACGGGGCTCCAGGGGGCCGTGGGGCTCCATGGGGTCCTACAGGGCGTACAGGTTTTACAGGTCCAACGGGGCTCGCGGAGCCGCCGCTGCCCCGCCGTAGGCTCGTACCCATGCGACTGAGCACCGTGATCCTTCCTGTCCGCCGCTGGTCCGAGGGTGGCCGGGAGGTGTGGCAGCGCGCCGAGGAGCTGGGCTTCCACACCGCGTACACCTATGACCACCTCTCCTGGCGGAGCTTTCGCGACGGGCCGTGGTTCGCGGCGGTGCCGACGCTGACCGCGGCCGCGGCGGCGACCTCCCGGATGCGCCTGGGCACGCTCGTCACCTCCCCGAACTTCCGGCATCCGGTCACCCTCGCCAAGGAACTGATCTCGCTGGACGACGTCAGCGACGGGCGGATCACCCTGGGCATCGGCGCCGGCGGCTCCGGCTTCGACGCCACGGCGCTCGGCCAGGAGCCGTGGACGCCCCGGGAGCGCGCCGACCACTTCGAAGAGTTCGTACCGCTGCTGGACCGGCTGCTGACGCACGACGTGGTCTCGTACGAGGGGACGCACTACCGCGCCCACGAGGTGCGCAACATTCCCGGCTGTGTGCAGCGGCCCCGGTTGCCGTTCGCGATCGCGGCGACCGGGCCGCGCGGGATGAGGCTGGCGGCCGGGTACGGGCAGGCGTGGGTGACCACCGGCGACCCGAAGGTCTCCGCGACCGGCACCGCGGCCGAGTCGCTGGAAGCGGTACGTGGCCAGGTCGAGCGCCTGGACAAGGCGTGCGCCGACGCCGGGCGGGACGCCGGGACGCTGCGGAAGACCATGCTCACCGGCTTCACGCCGGACCGCCCGCTCGCCTCTTTGGACGCCTTCGTGGACTTCGCTGGCGCACACGCCGAGGCGGGTATCGACGAGATCGTGCTGCACTGGCCGATCGCCGACTCGGTCTTCGAGGCCGACCGCACGGTGTTCGAGCGGATCGCGACCGAGGGGCTCGCGCAGCTCGGGCGGTAAGCCGTCGGCGAAGCGGGCACATCCATGGCCTGCGTTTTACGCCGTAAAGAGCGGACAAGAGGGAGAATCGGGTCAGAGGCACCTGCGCGGTTCCTCGGGTGGACTCTGCGGACTCTGCGGTTTGGAGGACTGAGAGCATGGCACGAACCCGATTCGCCCCCGACCGCGGTCTGACATCACGCATGGTCACGACGATGTTCTTCATCGGTCTGCTGTACGTGGTCGTGGTGGGCGTGCTGGTGGTGCTCCTCAAGGGCGCGTGGATCGTGGTGCTGCTCATCTCGGGCGCCATGTTCGTCGCGCAGTTCTGGTTCAGCGACCGGATCGCGGCCTTCAGCATGGGCGCGCGCGAGGTCACCCCGGAACAGGCGCCCGAGCTGCACGGCGCCGTGGACCGGCTGTGTGCGCTGGCCGACATGCCCAAGCCGCGTGTCGCCGTCGCCGAATCCGACGTACCGAACGCCTTCGCGACCGGGCGCAACCAGAAGAACGCGATGGTGTGCGCGACGACCGGCCTGCTCAGGCGGCTGGAGCCGGAGGAGCTGGAAGGCGTACTGGCGCATGAGCTGTCGCACGTCGCGCACCGCGATGTCGCGGTCATGACCATCGCCTCGTTCCTGGGCGTACTGGCCGGGATCATCACGCGGGCCGCGCTGTGGAGCGGCGTCGGCCGCAACAGCCGGGACAACAACGCGGCGATCGCCGTACTGGTCGTCACGCTGGTCAGCGCCGTGGTCTACGCCGTCAGCTTCCTGCTGACCCGGCTGCTGTCGCGCTACCGGGAGCTGTCCGCCGACCGGGCCGCGGCGATCCTGACCGGGCGGCCGTCGGCGCTGGCCGCCGCGCTCACCAAGGTGACCGGACAGATGGCGCGGATACCGACGCGGGACCTGCGCAAGGCCGAACCGTTCAACGCGTTCTTCTTCGTGCCGGCGTTCACGAAGGAGAGCTTCGGGCGGCTGCTGTCCTCGCACCCGACGCTGGAACAGCGGCTGGAGCAGCTGGGACGGATCTCGGCGCAGCTGGGGCGGCCGTAGGGCGGGGGGCCGGCGGCCTTCGGTGTGGCGTGGGGGCATCTGGGGGCGTGGGGGCTCTGGTGCCCTGAAGGCCTTCGCGGACCCGAGGCGACGACGGACGCGGAGAAACACAGGAGCCGTATCAAGGAGAGGACACGTATGGGATTCCTGGACACCATCCTCGGACGCAGCAAGCCGGTACGACCCGACCTCGACCGGCTCTTCGCGCTTCCTTCCGCGGCCGTCACCCTCCAGGCCGCCGCCGGTTTCCGGCCCACCGGCCTGGGGTCGGTGTGCTTCGCGAGCGTCGAGGGCGGCGCGTTCCGAGGCATCCAGGAGGAGGTACGCGGCCTCCTGGGCAGCCCGGCCGAGTTCAGCCAGGACGAGTACGGCTACACTTGGATGCTCGCGCGGCACGCTCCTGAGGACACTGCGGGCCTGGTGAACGACCTGCACGCGGTCAACAGTTCCCTGGAGAGCGCCGGATTCGGCCCGCAACTGCTGTGCTCGCTGATGGGCTTCCAGGACGACCGGGACCGGTCACTCGCGCTGGTCTACCTCTACAAGCGCGGTACGTTCTATCCTTTTGCCCCGCAAACGGGTCCGGACAAGGCAGCCGAGAAGCGTGACAACCCGCTGGAGCTGGAAGTCCGGGCGATGCTCGGCGACGACCTGGAGATCGAGCAGGATGTGAGCCGGTGGTTCCCGGTTTGGGGCGCGCCGGGGCTGTGACGACGCCGGCCGGCCGCTCGCGTACGTCGGCCGCACGGCCACTGAGGCAGCGGAGGTGGCGGTGGTGCAGGGACGGCGCCGTCGTGCGCCGGAACTCACCGCCTGCTGGTTCGTCTACCTGAGGCCCTGTTGCCGCGTTGCTGCTGGGCTTGTTCTTGAGCTTCGGTCTGGTCCTGGGCTCGATCCGGAGCCTTTGCCTGATCTTCCGTCTGTGCCTGCGTCTGTGCCTGTGCCTGCGTCTGTGCCTGCGCCTGCGCCTGTTCGCCGACCGACTCCCGGGCCCTTCGGGCCTGTTCGGACGTGATCTCCCTGGCGGCCCAGTTGGCCCAGTCCTCCACCATGGCGGTCTGCCGCAGGCCGTATTCCAGGGCGATCCGCCCGTACACCGCGATCATTTCCTCCTCCCAGACGCCGGCGTCCGCCAGGTCCCGGTAGAGAGTGTGGGCGCGGGCGGCCCGTTCGGCCTGTTGCAGGAGGTACGTACGGGCCTCCAGAGGCGTCAGCACGCCGAGGAAGAAGACGCGCAGCAGGCCGTCGTGGCGCTGCGGGCCGACGGGTTCCACCTCGGTGAGCCAGTGGTGCAGTTCGGCCCGGCCCGCGTCGGTGATGGCGTACTCCTTGCGGCCGCGCGGGCCGTGGGAGGCCACCTCGATGAGGTGCGCCGCGGTGAGTTTGTTGAGCTCTCCGTAGACCTGGCTCTGGGTGGCCGGCCAGACGTGCGCGAGCGACAGGTCGAACGTCTTCATCAAGTCGTAGCCGCTGGCGGGCGATTCGGCCAGCAGGCCCAGAACGGCATGGCGGAGGCTCATGGCCGTCACTTTACCTTCCAGTCTTGACACGTCAACGCGACACCTTCTAGCTTTGACATGTCGAAGTTGGAATGTCGCCGGATCGACGGGGGAGTCGAGGGTCATGACCTACTTGCGGGGGTTCGCTCCGTGGATCGCTTACGGAGCCGTTGCCTGGGCGTCGTGGCAGTGGGGTGCGCTGGCGGGCCTGGTGCTCGGTTGCCTCGTGCTCTATCTGGACCGCGCCGAGGGCCTGTCCCCGTCGCTCCGACTTCTTGATTACGGCACCCTCGTGTTCTTCGCGGGGATCACCGTGGTGTCCTTCCTCCGGCCGGACAGCGGCCTGCGGGCCTACGACGGCGCCCTGTCCTCGGGCTGGCTCGCGCTCGTCACATGGGGCTCGACAGCGGCCCGCCGGCCCTTCACCCTCGCCATAGCCCGCCGCAAGGCACCGCCCGAGGTCTGGCGGACCTCGCTGTTCCTGCGGATCAACTACGTGCTCAGTGCGGTCTGGGCGTTGTCCTTCACGCTCGCCGCCGTGGGGCAGGCCCTGGTCACGGCCTACGGGCTCGGCCTGACCGCCATGATCTGCATCCACGTCGGCGTCTTCGTCATCCCGTTGCGTTTCACCGCGAGCTATCCGGAGCGTGCGCGAGCGCGTTTCCTGGAGAAGGCCGGCGGACGCCCCTACGTTCAGGAGGCTCGTCCCGCATGACAACGACAAACGCTCCCGGACCCGCTGCCCAGGCGCCCGGCACCGCTTCCGCGCCGGCCCCGCACCTGGCGGGAAACTTCGCCCCGGTGACGGAAGAACTCACCGCGTACGAACTGCCCGTCACCGGCGTGATACCGCCCGAACTGTCCGGGTGGTATCTGCGCAACGGCCCCAACCCGCGCGACGCCGCCTCGGCGCACTGGTTCTTCGGGGACGGCATGGTCCACGGCGTGCGCCTGGAGGGCGGCAAGGCGCGCTCGTACCGCAACCGTTGGGTCCGCACCTCGACCTTCACCGACGGCACCCCGGCCCGTGACGCGCGGGGGAGGGCCAATCTGACCGCCGGCGTCGCCAACACCCACGTGGTGCGCCACGCGGGCCGCACCCTCGCCCTGGTCGAGTCGTCCTTCCCGTACGAGATCGACTGCCGCCCGGGACACGAACTGGAGACCGTCGGCCCGTACGACTTCGGCGGCCGTCTGACCACCGCCATGACCGCTCACCCGAAGACCTGCCCGACCACGGGCGAGCTGCACTTCTTTGGATACGGCGCCGCGGAGCCGCCGTATCTGACCTACCACCGTGCCGACGCCTCCGGCGCCCTGGTGGTGAGCCGCCCCGTCGACGTGCCGGCGCACACGATGATGCACGACTTCCACCTGACGGCGGGCCACGTCGTCTTCATGGACCTCCCGCTCGTCTACGACCGCGGGGCGTCCGGCATGCCGTACGTGTGGGATGCGGAGTACGGCGCCCGGCTGGGCGTGCTGCGCCGCGACGACCCCCATGGCGAGGTCCGGTGGTTCACCATCGACCCCTGCTACGTCTTCCATTCCATGAACGCCTACGACGACTTCCTGGGGCGCATCGTCCTCTACGTCTCGCGTTATCCGGCGTTCGAGCTGAAGTCGCTGCCCACGCTGTGGCGGTGGACCATCGACCTCGCGTCGGGCAAGGTCGTCGAGGAGCAGGTGGACGACCAGTCGGGCGAGTTCCCGCGGGTGGACGACCGGCTGGCAGGGCTGGACGCCAGGTACGGGCACATCACGCGGTCCGAGGGTCCCGGCTCCGGCCCGGTGCCGGGCGCGCTGATCCGCTACGACCTGCACACCGGCACCGGCACCCGGTACGACTTCGGGCCCGGCCGCACCCCCGCCGAAGCGGCCTTCGCCCCGGCGGACGACCGGCCGGGCGGGCCGGGTTGGCTGATCGCGTATGTGTACGACGCCGCGCGTGACGCCAGCGACCTCGTCATCCTCGACGCCGACGACATAACCAAGGGGCCGGTGGCCACGGTCCACCTGCCCCAACGGGTGCCCTACGGCTTCCACGGGAACTGGCTACCGGACCCCGCAGCGTAGCCGTCCAGGTGGGGCCGCCGCCCCGGTACTCCGAGTGCACGCGGCCAAATGGCGACCAGGGGCGGGCCGGTATCGGATGAGGGTGTCCACTCCGGACGGCTCCGACGAGGAAAGAAGCCCCATGCGCATACGTACCGCCACCACCCTCGGCGCACTCGCCCTGACCGCTGCGGCCGGTCTGCTCACCGCCGGCCCTGCCGTCGCCGCCAGCCACGACGGCAGGGCCGGACAGCCGGACCCACACAGCCAACCCGGCCACCACGGCCAACCGGGTCACCATGGCCGACCCGGCCATCACAGCCAACCGGGCGGTTACGGCCAACCCGGCCAGGTGGGCGGGCTCGGCCCTGTCGGCTCCCCCGGCGCTCCCGGCCTCTTCGGGCGGGACGGGCGAACCGGGCGGGACGGGCGCGGCGGCCGTGACGCCGGTGCCGTCAGCATCGACAAGCACACCCACACACCATCCGACGCCTCGTACAACTGGGGAGGGAACAACTGGAACAGCAAGGTCGTCTTCGGCGACATGATCCTCGACTGAGTCGCCACGGACGCTTCGCCTACGGCGGACACCCCGAATACGACGGGCGACTCGAATAGGAGGGGCGAACGCGCGACGACGCGCACCACGGGCACGACGCGCACCACGGGCACGACGGGCACCACGGGCACCGGGGTGAGTATCGGGGGCTGCTCAGGGGGGTGTCCGGGTGGTCCCGGAGGGCATGGCACCCTCCGCCACCCGAAGCTCGCCATATGACACAGACAACGGGGACGACGTGGGGGCGGGCGGCTCTCGTGGCCGGGCCGGGATGCATGGCGGCGTACGGGGTGGTCCGGCTGGCGGACACGGAGCGGGGGCCGGGGCCGGCGTGGTCGGTCGGACACCTCTTCCTGCTGGCGGGGGTCCTGCTCTTCGTGCCGGTGCTCCTGGGACTGCGGCGGGCGGTGGCGCGGCGGGACAGGGCGCAGCGGGCGGTGGCCACCGTGTTCGCCGGGTTGGGGCTGGTCGGGGCTGCGGCGGTGGCGGTGCAGGCGGGCATCGACCTGGCGGTCGCGTACAGCGCGGCGGATCACGAGGCCATGGGGGAACTGTTCGACAGGGTGCAGAGCGTGCCCGGGGTCATGCCCGTCGTCTACACGGTCGTGCCGGTGCTGTTCCACGTCGGTTTGATCTTGATCCTCGCTCAGTTGGCCATGCTCCGCGTGATCAGCTTCTGGCGGCCACTGGTCGTTCTGGCGGGCACGGTGGCCATGTCCGCCACCCTCGACCTGCTCCCCGTAACCGGCCTGCTCTTCCTCCTCGCCCTGGCCCCGCTGGCGCGCCTCGTTCCCGAGGCGCGGGCGGGGCGGTCAGCGAGGTGGGGTGCGGCGGGCGGTTAGCTCATCCATGGTGCGGGCGTGGACCTCGCGTTGGGCGGCGGCGGTGATGAAGGCAGCCACGTTCGCCTGACCGACCAGGTCACTCACGGCCTGGAAGGTCTCGGCGGGCAGGGCGATCATCATCGGCCCGGACTCGATGCCGGTGCCGGAGCTAGCCCCAACCTCAACCCCTGCCCCGGCACCGGTGCCAGCAGCGGCGGCTGTGGTTGTGGTCGTAAGGGCGGGTTCGGTAACTGAACCTGGCCCCGCGCTCGGGGCACCGCTGTCGGGAACACTGGTGCCACTGGTGCTAGCGGGATCACCGGGATCACCGAGACCGCCAGGTCCGCCAAGGCCACTGGTGCCACCATGATCACCAAGCTCTCCGGTACCCCCGATACCGCGGAACTCGCCGATATCGCCCAGGTGACGGTGTATATACCGGGTCGCCAGTGTCCGCATCGCGCGGGCGAGTTCGGCGTCGACGGTTTGCTGGGCCAGGGGGCGGAGACGGCGTACGAGGTCGGCGGCCTCTGTGGCTTCGGCGTCGGTGGGCTGGTGGTCCAGGTAGGGGTGGAAGACGTACTCGGTGGTGAAGTCGAGGAAGCGGGCCGCGATGTGCTCGACCTGGCCGCGCAGTTCGCGCAGGTGGCCGGAGATGGCGGTGAGGGGGACGCCGGCGGAGTGCAGTTCGGCGGCGACGGCCAGTTCCTGGGGGCTGGGGACGCGGAAGGCGTCCTCGCTGCCGGGGAGGCGCTCCAGGACGCCCAGTTCGACGGCGTCGGCCAGGGCCTGCTCGTCCGGTGATCCGCCGAACGCGGCGTCCAGCTCGGCGCGGGTGATGCGGGCCGCCTCCTCGTCGCTCCAGGGGCCGTCGATCTCGGCGACCAGGCCCAGGACGCCGCCGAGGCCGCGGCCCGTGTCCCAGGCCTCCAGGAGTTCCTTGATGCTGGCGAGGGTGTAGCCGCGGTCGAGCAGGTCGGCTGTGCGGCGCAGGCGCTCCAGGTGCTCGTCGCCGTAGACGTTGGCCCGGCCGCGGCGCTCCGGCTTGGGGAGCAGGCCGCGGTCCTGGTAGGCGCGGATCGTGCGGACCGATGTGCCGCTGATGTGGGCCAGGTCCTCGATGCGGTACTCGGCCGGGGGCGGCGGCTGGTCGGTCAATGCGGTGCTCCTTACGAGATGGCCGCGCGGCCCACCGCGCCCGCCGCGGCGCGGGCTGCCGGGGAGGACGCCAGGTATGCGACGGCCTTGCGCAGCGACCCTTCCTGCGAGGGATGGTACGACCGCTTCAGGTAGCGCGGTACGGCGGCGCCCAGCTCCCGCCAGGTCGGCAGGAGCTGGGCCCGTACGGCCCGGTTGTGCTCGCGCAGGGAGTAGCGCAGGCGGCCGGCCAGCTGCGGGTCGTGGCGGATCAGGTAGGCCGCGCCCCAGGCCCACAGGTAGAGGAGGACGGGCGCGGTGACGGCCATGCCCAGGGCGCGGCGGGCATAGCGGGGCAGGCCCTCGCCGCCGGTGTGCTGGTACATGTCGAAGGCCACCGCGCGGTGCTCGACCTCCTCCGCGCCGTGCCAGCGCAGCAGGTCGAGCATGACCGGGTCGGGCCCGGCCCGGTCCAGGCCCTCGGCGTGCAGCACCCAGTTGCCGAGGACGGCCGTGAACTGCTCTATGGCGGGGATCAGGGCGAGCCGGAAGCGTAGCCACTCCTGGGTGGGGACGGGGGCCGCGAAGGGGGGCCGCTCGCCGAGGAGGTGTTCGAAGAGGAAGCCGACGTGCTTCGTGTAGGCGGCGGTGTCCAGGCCCTGGTGGGCGAGGTGTTCCAGGACGTAGGCGTGCTGGACGCTGTGGGTGGCCTCCTGGCCCATGAAGCCCTTGACGTCCTTGAGGAGTTCCGGGTCGCGGACCAGCGGCAGGGCTTCCTTGAAGACCTTGACGAACCAGCGCTCGCCCGCGGGCAGCAGCAGGTGCAGCACGTTGATGACGTGGGTGGCGGTGGGTTCGTCCGGTATCCAGTGCAGCGGGGTCTCGCGCCAGTCGAACGAGACCCGGCGGGGTGCGATCGTGTGGTGCTCCTCAGGGTCGGTGGGGTTCGTGCTCACGCTGGGGCTCCTGACGTGTGACGTGAGGGGGGGCGGGGCCGGGGCGGCGCGGTGGTGCGCTCGCCCCGGCCTGCCCGAGCCGTGGCGCACGCGGCTACACGGGCGGCTCGACGCGGGCGAGCGCGCGCAGCGCGCGCGGGGAGAAGCGGGATATCAGGTGGGCGCCGCGCGCCTCGGGCGTGACGGGGACGACCGCCTCGTTGCGGGCCACGGCGCGCAGGATCGCGTCGGCGACCTTCTCCGGCGGGTAGTTGCGCCGGCCGTATGCCCGGGACGTGCTGGTCCGGCGGCGCTTCTCCTCGTCGGCCGAGACGCCGGTGAAGCGGGTCGTCGCGGTGATGTTGGTGTTGACTATGCCCGGACAGACGGCCGTGACGCCGATGTCCTGGCCGGCCAGTTCGGCGCGCAGGCACTCGCTGAGCATGAGCACCGCCGCCTTGGACGTGCCGTAGGCGGAGAGGATCTTCGAAGGCTGGAAGGCGGCCGCGGAGGCGGTGTTGACTATGTGCCCGCCCTGCCCGCGCTCGGCCATCTGCCGGCCGAAGAACCGGCAGCCGTGGATGACGCCCCACAGATTGACGTCCAGGACCTTCTTCCAGTCCTCGGCGGTCGTGCTGAAGAAGGAGCCGGACAGGCCGATGCCGGCGTTGTTGACCAGGACGTCGAGGGTGCCGTACTCGGCGGCGACCTTGTCGGCCAGCTTCTCCATGGCGGCCTCGTCCGAGACGTCCACCGTCTCGGCCCACGCCTGTGGGGCGCCGACCAGCCGGGCCAGGTCGGCCGTACGGGCCGCGCCCTCGGCGTCCCGGTCCACGGCGACGACGCGCGCTCCCGCCTCGGCGAAGGCGAACGCGGTGGCCCGCCCGATGCCGCTGGCCGCGCCCGTGACCAGCACCAGCCGGCCGCCGAACCGGTCGGCGTACTTGCCGGCGGCGACGATCTCCTTGGCCGGGTCGCCCTCCTCCTTGGACGTCACGAATTCGCCGATCCAGGACACCAGTTGGTCGGGGCGCGTACGCGGCACCCAGTGCTTGGCCGGGAGGGTGCGCCGCACGAGCTGCGGAACCCAGTGGCCGAGGTCGTCGTAGAGCCGCTGGGACAGGAAGGCGTCGCCGGTGGGGACGATGAGCTGCACCGGGCAGTGGGCGTAGGCGTCGGCGCGCGGGCGGCGCAGCCTGGCGCGGACGTTGTCGCGGTAGAGCCAGGCGCCGTGTGCGGCGTCCGTGGGCAGGGACGCCGTCGGGTAGGGGCCCGGCGGTACCTTCTCCACCCGCTGGAGGATCTTCGGCCAGCGCTTGCCGAGCGGCCCCTTCCAGGCCAGCTCGGGCAGGACCGGGGTGTGGAGCATGTAGACGTACCAGGACTTGGCGCCCTGGCCGAGGAGTTGTGCGGCGCGGCGCGGGGTGGGGCGGGACGCGCGCTTCTTGATCCAGTGGCCGAAGTGGTCCAGGGACGGGCCGGACATCGAGGTGAAGGAGGCGATCCGGCCCTCCGTGTGCGGGACCGTCGCGAACTCCCAGGCCTGCACCGATCCCCAGTCGTGGCCGACCACGTGGACCGGCCGGACCGGACTCACCGCGTCCGCGACCGCGAGGAAGTCGTCCGTCAGCTTCTCCAGGGTGAAGCCGCCGCGCAGCGGCTTGGGCGCCGTCGAGCGGCCGCAGCCCCGGACGTCGTACAGCACCACGTGGAAGCGGTCGGCCAGGCCGCGGGCCACCTCCGACCACACCTCCTTGCTGTCCGGATAGCCGTGCACCAGCACCACCGTGGGGCGCTCGACGTCGCCCAGCTCGGCGACGCACAGCTCCACACCGCCCGTACGGACCCAGCGCTCCCGCGCGCCTTCCAGCCCGGTCTCCGCTCGCGTGGTCATGCGGCCTTCTCCTCCTGCCAGCGCCGCACGTGCGGCAGATCGTCGTCCAGCCAAAAGGCGCTTTCCTGCGGGTCGGCGGAGTCCGTCACGACCAGCAGCTCCTCGAACTTCGCGCCCGTGCCCCGGAAACCGAGGTGTGGTTCGACCGCCCACAGCCCCGGCTGCGGCGGGTGGTCGGAGAACCTGTACGGGCTCCACAGCGGCGACCAGCCGTCGCGGTGGCCGTGCAGCGCGTCGGAGGCCAGGCCCTTGAGCGACTGCGTGCCGAACCCGAAGAGGGTGGGCGACCAGCGGCGGGGCTTCACCCGGTCGACCTTGTGGGCGATGACGCCGAAGGGATAGGCGCGGTGCCGGTTCGCGTACCCCTGGCGGATCATGAGCCGCTCGACGTCCTCGTATATCTCCCGCAGCGGGCGGCGCTCGCGCACCTCGCGCAGGATCAGCTCGCGGTGCGCTTCGAGGTCGGCCAGCAGCCGGTCGTGGACCGGGTTGAGCCCGAGGCAGCCGGAGTAGCCGATGTCGGCGGTGAAGCCCTCGTGGACCGGTGCCATGTCGAGGATGAAGGCCATCCCCGGCTCCAGGCGCCGGTTGGTGGGGAAGAACTGCAGCGGTATGCGAAAGCCCGCGAACGCCGTGCGGTCGCCGAACCAGGCGAAGGGGAGGTGGAACCAGTCCCGTACGCCGCGCTCGCGCAGCCACTCGCGCTGCATCCGCGCCGCGTCGCGCTCCGTCACCCCCGGCCTGAGCTGCGCGGCGACCGCCTCGGCGCAGGCGTACGCCAGTCGCTGCACCTCCTTGAACCCCCGCAGCCCGGCGGCGGGTTCACGCGCCCCGCCGCTCCTTCGGGCCAGTGCGGCCCCTGTCGCTGAGGTCATCGCCAACCGTCCGTCCCGTAAACCGACCATCGCGGTACGTGCC
This sequence comes from Streptomyces sp. NPDC059788, assembly GCF_042732265.1. Lineage (NCBI taxonomy): Bacteria > Bacillati > Actinomycetota > Actinomycetes > Kitasatosporales > Streptomycetaceae > Streptomyces > Streptomyces sp. NPDC059788. The sequence goes on from NZ_JBHWHY010000062.1 coordinate 54,153, forward strand.
CGTAACTTGACACTGATGAATGTGACAATGCTCGGCGGCGACGTCAAGGGGTCGGTCCGAGCCTGTGGAAAACCCTCCCGGGCCCCCGGCTCCAGGGGGCCGAAAGCGGGAGCTCCCCTACGGGCCCCTACACCTGTGGTCGGACTCCGATCCAGCCGCCAGGTCTGACGACCGGTGTGGTGCGCGCCACTACCGTCGTTGACGTGACTGTGATCGTGACCGAAAGCCTGAGCAAGCGGTACCCGAGGGTGACCGCGCTGGACCGGCTCACCGTTGACATCGGCCCCGGGGTGACCGGTCTGGTCGGGGCCAACGGCGCCGGCAAGTCCACCCTGATCAAGCTGCTGCTGGGCCTCGCCCCGGCCAGCGAGGGGTCCGCGACCGTCCTCGGCCTCGACGTGGCCGAGCAGGGCGGCGCCATCCGCGAGCGCGTCGGCTACATGCCGGAGCACGACTGCCTGCCGCCCGACGTCTCGGCCACCGAGTTCGTCGTCCACATGGCACGCATGTCGGGCCTGCCGCCGACCGCCGCCCGCGAGCGCACCGCCGACACGCTGCGGCACGTCGGCCTCTACGAGGAGCGCTACCGCCCCATCGGGGGCTACTCGACGGGCATGAAGCAGCGGGTCAAGCTCGCCCAGGCCCTCGTCCACGACCCGCAGCTGGTCTTCCTGGACGAGCCGACCAACGGCCTCGACCCGGTGGGCCGCGACGAGATGCTCGGCCTGATCCGCCGCGTGCACACCGAATTCGGCATATCGGTCCTGGTCACCTCACATCTCCTGGGCGAGCTGGAGCGCACCTGCGACCACGTCGTGGTCATCGACGGCGGCCGGCTGCTGCGCTCCTCCGCCACCGACGACTTCACCCAGCTCACCGCCTCCCTGGCGGTCGAGGTCACGGACACCGACGAGCACCCGGACGGCACGGCGGCGCTGCGCGCGGCCCTGGCCGGCGCCGGTGTCGCGGTGACGACCGCGGCTCCCGGCTCGGAGAGCGGCGCCTCCGCCGCGCACGTGCTGTACGTGGAGGCCACCGGCGAGGAGACGTACGATCTGCTGCGCGACACCGTCGCCGGCCTCGGCCTCGGCCTGGTGCGCATGGAACAGCGCCGGCACCGCATCTCCGAGGTGTTCCAGAGCGCCGACGAGACGACCGGCACGCAGAACACCGGCGGCGCCGCGAGCGCCCCGAACACCGACCAGCCGGCGGGCGCCCGGAACACCCACCACGCGGCGAGCGCCCCCGGCACCCACGACGCGCCCCACCCGGACGGCGCGCAGCCCGCGGCGGCCCGCCCGGCCGCCCCCGCGACGACCGCCCACCGGGCCGGCAAGGACGGAGGCGCCCCCGATGCCGCCTGAGACCAGGAACCCCGCCACCGCCGGAGCGGCGCAGGACGTCATCCACGACATCGGCTACCGCCACTTCGACGGCCCCCGGCTCGGCCGTGCCTACGCCCGCCGCTCCCTGTTCTCGCAGAGCCTGCGCGGCGCCTACGGACTCGGCAGGTCCGCCAAGTCCAAGGTGCTGCCGATGCTGCTGTTCGCCGTGATGTGCCTCCCGGCGGCCATCATGGTGGCGGTCGCGGTGTTCACGAAGATGAACGACCTTCCGGTGGCGTACACCCGGTACGCGATCTATCTCCAGGCGGTCATCGGCCTCTACCTGGCCGCCCAGGCACCGCAGTCCGTCTCCCGCGACCTGCGCTTCAAGACGGTGCCGCTGTACTTCTCGCGTCCCATCGAGCGCGTCGACTACGTGGTCGCGAAGTTCGCCGCGATGGCGAGCGCCCTGTTCGTCCTGACCGCCGCCCCGCTGCTGATCCTGTACGTGGGCGCGCTGCTGGCCAAGATGGACTTCGTCGACCAGACCAGGGGGATGGCCCAGGGCCTGGTCTCGGTGGCGCTGCTCTCGCTGCTGTTCGCCGGCGTCGGTCTGGTGATCTCCGCGCTGACCCCGCGCCGCGGCTTCGGCGTCGCCGCCGTCATCGCCGCCCTGACGATCCCGTACGCCGCGGTGAGCGCCGTACAGGGCATCGCCGCCGTACAGGGCCAGGAGGGGGTCGTCGGCTGGCTCGCCCTGTTCTCGCCCGTCACGCTGATCGACAGCGTGCAGGCGACGTTCCTCGGCGGCACCGCGTCCTTCCCCGACCAGGTCCAGCCGTCCACGGCCGCCGGGCTCGTGGCACTCCTGGTCACGCTGGGCGCCGTCGCGGGCTCGTACGCCCTGCTGATGCGCCGCTACCGGAAGGCCGGACTGTGACCGCCCGACCCGCGCCCCCGAAGGCGCACCCGAAGCCCGCCACCAGCTCCCGAAGGAACGGGCCGCGCCCATGACGACCATCCAGATCGACCACGTCTCCCGCTGGTTCGGCAACGTCGTTGCCGTCAACGACATCACCATGACCATCGGCCCCGGCGTCACCGGGCTCCTCGGCCCCAACGGCGCCGGCAAGTCCACTCTGATCAACATGATGGGCGGCTTCCTCGCGCCCTCCGGCGGAACGGTCACCCTCGACGGCCGCACCATCTGGCGCAACGAGCGCATATACCGCGACATCGGCATCGTGCCCGAGCGCGAGGCGATGTACGACTTCCTCACCGGACGCGAGTTCGTCGTCGCCAACGCCGAACTGCACGGCCTGGGACGGGCCGCCGCCCAGCGGGCGCTGGCGACCGTCGAGATGGAGTACGCGCAGGACCGCAAGATCTCCACCTACAGCAAGGGCATGCGCCAGCGCGTGAAGATGGCGTCGGCGCTGGTCCACGACCCGTCCGTGCTGCTGCTGGACGAACCGTTCAACGGCATGGACCCGCGGCAGCGGATGCAGCTGATGGACCTGCTGCGGAGGATGGGCCAGGAGGGCCGTACGGTCCTGTTCTCGTCCCACATCCTCGAAGAAGTCGAGCAGCTGGCCTCGCACATCGAGGTCGTGGTGGCCGGACGGCACGCCGCGTCCGGCGACTTCCGCAAGATCCGCCGCCTGATGACGGACCGGCCGCACCGCTATCTCGTGCGCTCCGACGACGACCGCGCCCTCGCCGCGGCCCTGATCGCCGACCCGTCCACGGCCGGCATCGAAGTGGACCTCCAGGAAGGCGCGCTGCGCGTCCAGGCCGTCGACTTCCCGCGGTTCACCGCCCTGCTGCCGCGCGTCGCCCGCGACCACGGCATCCGGCTCCTGACGGTCTCGCCCTCCGACGAGTCCCTGGAATCGGTCTTCTCCTACCTCGTCGCGGCCTGAAAGGAGCCTGGAAGCGATGTCAGCGACCTCATCGGTCCGGCCGGACCCGTCCCCGGCACCCGCCGCGGGCCCCTCGGCGGCCCCGCCGGTCTTCAACCCCACCGTCGCCCGGCTCACCTACCGGGCCCTGCTCGGCCGGCGCCGCGCGCTGATCCTCTTCGCGCTGCCCGCCCTCCTGATCGTCATCTCCGTCGCCGTACGGGCGCTGGCCGGCGCCGACGACTCCACCGCCAACGGCGTCCTGGGCACCTTCGCGCTCGCCACGATGGTGCCGCTGATCGGCGTGATCGCCGGTACGGGCGCGATCGGACCGGAGATCGACGACGGCTCGGTGGTCTATCTGCTGGCCAAGCCGCTGCGCCGGTCCTCGATCATCTTCACCAAGCTGGTCGTGGCGATCGGTGTGACGGCCACGTTCTCGGCCGTGCCGGTGCTGATCGCCGGGTTCGTCCTCAACGGCAACAGCCAGCAGATCGCCGTGGCGTACGCGGTCGCCGCGGCCGTGGCCTCCGTCGCGTACAGCGCGCTGTTCCTCTTCTTCGGCACGGTCAGCCGCCACGCGGTCGTCTTCGGCCTGGTCTACGCCCTGGTGTGGGAGACGCTGTTCGGCAACCTGGTGCCGGGCGCGCGGACGCTGAGCGTGCAGCAGTGGGCGCTCGCGGTGGGTCAGAAGATCGGAGCGGAAGGCGCGATCACCTCCGAGGTGGGGCTGCCGCTGGCGGTCGTCCTCCTGGTGGCCGTCACCGGGCTGGCCACCTGGTACGCGGCACGCAAGCTGCGGACGCTGACGCTGGCGGGGGAGGAGTAGCCCCGACGACTCGCGGACCGCTGGCTCGGAGCGGGGCCCGGCTGCCTGATGGGCGATGCCGTTGGTTAATTCGGGCCTTGTTGCTTCGCCCCGCTGGTCATCCAGTGGGGCGAAGCTCTTCGAAGTGGCTGGTGCGGGTTCGGGCTCTGGGTGTGCTGGTGAGCCAGGCGT